>NZ_QAJS01000016.1:0-79032 GCF_003852595.1 Aquitalea sp. FJL05 | reverse complement strand
TTCCTTGAAGCAGAATTCCGGATAAGGGAATTAGGCTTGACCGACCACAACAACCTTGATCGGAGCAACCACGTCGTGGTGCAGGGCGATTTCGATGTCGTACTCACCGATGGCCTTGAACGGCCCGTTCGGCAGGCGAACTTCGAAACGCTTGATTTCCACGCCGAATGCGGTCACGGCTTCAGCCACGTCCACATTGGTCACGGAACCGAACAGACGGCCATCAACACCGGCTTTTTGCGCGATGGTGATAACAGCGTCAACCAGCTTTTCAGCACGAACCTTGGCATCGGCCAGGATTTCAGCTTGCTTGGCTTCCAGTTCGGCGCGACGAGCTTCGAACTCTTTCAGGTTGACTTCGGTAGCACGCTTGGCTTTGCCTTGCGGGATCAGGAAGTTACGGGCGTAGCCGTTCTTGACCTTAACCACGTCACCCAGTTGACCCAGGTTGGCAACTTTTTCGAGCAGAATGATTTGCATCTTAAGTCCTTTCCCGGCTTAGTGTTGGTCGGTGTAAGGCAGGAATGCCAGGAAGCGAGCACGCTTGATAGCAGTGGTCAGCTGACGCTGGTAGCGAGCCTTGGTACCGGTAATGCGAGCCGGGATGATTTTGCCGTTTTCGGCGATGAAGTCTTTCAGCAGATCAACGGATTTGTAGTCGATATCCTTGATGCCTTCTGCCGTGAAGCGGCAGAACTTCTTGCGCTTGAAGAGTTGACGAGCCATTTTGACTAACCTTTTACAAATTCAACATATTCGATATTGAGTACCAACCGCGGATTTTTCAGACTGCGCTGGGATAGGAATCCGGTGAATGTCACCGCGTTTCCTGCCAGTTTCCCGGCATGTTTCCGGGCGTCTTCTCCAATCAGCACGGCCTGGATTTCACAGGCCACATCGCGTTCGAACCCGCCGGCAGTCTGTCTAGACTGGTGCCTGATCCACATTTCCACCACCGGAATACCGGCAGGGGTGTAACGCAGGGCTTCTTCGCGTTCGACCGTCGCGGTCAATACCAGACGGTTCTGCAAGTCCTTGTCTCCTGCCAATTAGGCAGCAGCTTCGGCCTCGGCTGCCGGCTGCTGGGAATCCAGCAGGTTCTTGGCCTTTTCGTCCTTCATCATCGGGGATGCGTCGGTAACGGCGCGATCCAGCTTGATGGTGAGGTGACGCAGAACAGCGTCGTTGAACTTGAAGGCGTGCTCGATCTCGGCCAGGGTTTCGGACTGGCACTCAACGTTCATCAGAACGTAGTGGGCTTTGTGCAGCTTCTGGATCGGGTAAGCCAGTTGACGACGGCCCCAATCTTCCAGACGGTGAATCTTGCCTTCAGCGGCCAGAACCATGCCCTTGTAGCGCTCGATCATGGCCGGAACCTGTTCGCTCTGGTCCGGATGGACGATGAACACGATTTCGTAATGACGCATGTTAACTCCTTATGGCTGTTTAGCTTTTTGCCATGCGGTTGCAAAAAGCAAGGTAGTGAAACCGCAGCATTCTACGCACTTAATCCTGCTGCGGCAAACAAAATCGGCCAGAGGCTGCGGCACAGCGCCGCCGGCGTGGTAAAAGCAGCAAAGCGGCTGGCGGCTTACAGTCGTTTGTCGCGCCGGATATCGCTGACCAGGCCGTTGTGCAGAATCACCAGTGTGGTGTAGGGCAGATCGGCATCGCCCAGCCAGAACAACTGCCGGTCGCCGTCGGCGGCGGGATCGGCACGCACATAATCCGGCTTGCCGGCCGCTTGCAGCAGCTCGGCTTCGCTCATGTCGCGGTGCAGGTGCATGAACTGCTCGAAAGGCAGCGGGTCGGCCAGCGACCACGACGACAACAGCAGGCCGGCCAGCACGGACAATACGGTTTTCATCTCGGTGGTTTCCTGAAAAGGGAGGGCAACAGAATGCGGCAAAGAATGTTGTTATTCAGACCCGCTAAAGCGCTATCAATGGTTAACGGACTTTCTTCACCACCTCGATCAGTTCGGTCACCATGCCGGTGGCGTCGCCCTCCAGCAGGGCCTTGCTGACACAGCCTTTCATGTGGTTTTCCAGCAACTGCATGGATACCGCATCCAGCGCCGATTTCACCGCGGCCACCTGGGTCAGCACATCCACGCAGTAGCGGTCGGCCTCCACCATGCCGCTGATGCCACGTACCTGCCCCTCGATGCGCGCCAGCCGCTTGAGCAGCGCCGACTTGTTCGGCTGCACCACGCTCTTGCCGGCAACATCGGGCGGCGTGTGACAGCAGGCATCGGTTTTCGGGGCAAGGCTCATGCGCACTCCGCTATCAAATAAAAATCAGGCCTGCCAGTGTAACACCGGCAGTCCCTGGCTTGCGCGGCAGCACCACTCAGGCTTGCACATCCAGCGTGGCCATCATGCCGGCGTCTTCATGTTCCAGAATGTGGCAGTGGAACATGCGCAAACCGGGCAAGCGCTGGACAAAGCGCAGCCGCACCGTTTCGCCTGCCGGAATGTTGACAACATCACGCCAGGCCAGGAAGGGTTCGTCCTGCCACACACCATCGTCAGTGCGGGCGATCACCTGGAACTGGGTGCCGTGAATATGGAAGGGATGATCCATATGCGCCTGGCTGACGATATCCCACTCCTCGACCTGCCCCACCTTGCCGGTGAAATCCACCCGGTTCATGTCGAACTTCTTGCCATTGATCAGGAACATGGCCGCCGGGTCAGCCATGTTTTCGCTAAAGTTCACTACCCGCTTGACGGCAGGCGCACCCAGCGGCGCAATCTGGCGCAGCGTTGCCGGCAGCTCGGCCGTGGCCTTGCTGCCGCTACGACTGATTGTAGCCAGGGTGAGGGTTGTGCTCTGTTCCGGCCCCATGGCCTTGCCACGGTTATAGGGCAAGGCCTGCAAGGCAGATGCTTGACCAGCGGCAAAGCGCCCAGTGATGACGATCTCCGCCCGCTCACCGGGTGACAGCAGCAGTGTTTCGATACGCCGTGGCGCAGCGATCAGCCCGCCATCCGTCCCCACCAGCTGCACGTCGTGCGCTGGCAAGGCCAGCTTGAGGATGCGCGCGCTGCTGGCATTCCAGATACGCCAGCGCTGCCGTTCACCTTCGGCCAAAGCAATCACCGGCTGCCAGCCGCCATTCACCAGCACGAACTGGCCTTCGCGGCCATCATGCTGGTCTGCCGCGCTATTGGCAGCAATCTGGCCGTGGGCATCCAGCTTGAGGTCGGACAGCACTAGCCATTGCTCGTGCAAATGCGCCAGCGGGTCGTGACGGCTTTTCACCACGAACACCCCGGCCAGCCCCATATAGGCCTGCTGACCGGTATGACCATGCGGATGCGGGTGATACCAGTAGCTGGCGGCACACTCTGCCGGTAGCCGGAACGGGTAGTCACGTGTCTGGCCGGGCAATACCGGATCATGCGGATTACCATCCTGCGCTGCCGGCACCGGCATGCCGTGCCAATGAATGGTGCTGGGCTGACTTAACTGGTTGGTAAACCGCAGGCGGACTTCATCGCCCTCCCAGGCGACGATGGCCGGGCCGGGAATCTGGCCGTTATAAGCCCAGAAGGTGCTAGCCGGCTTGCCCGGCAGCAGAGGCAGCTTGACCGGTGCGGCTGCCAGCTGGCCCACCAGGTGGCCGGCACCGCCGTGGTTTTCCAGCCGGGACAGCGACGGCAATGGCAGGCCACGCGGCAAGCCGAGGCTGTCGGCAGCAGGCATGCTGGCCGCACCGGCAAGGCCATGCCCCATGGCAGCGTGATCCATGCCCGGCATGTCAGTCATGCTTTCAGCCCAGGCCTGGCGTAGCAACAAGGGGGTCAAGGCCAGCGCGCTGCTCCACTGCAGAAAGTGTCTTCTGTCCATGTATTGGCTCCGTCAATTAGAGAGAGGCGGTGAACACGGTGCGGCTTGGCAAGGCAGCCAGCATCTCCACATACCCCCCAAGGGTATAAGCACCATAGAGCAAAGTATAGCCAGCAAGGTTCCGCAATGGATCAGCGAGATTGCAAAAAGCTGTCCTGCATCAAAAAACCCCATGCCGGGGCATGGGGTTGGCAGGGAGCTGCGATGCGCTGGCTCAGCTGGCTTTTTCGGCGGCCAGCACCCGCTGGCGGCGGCTTTCGGCCAGCACCATGCCGGAGGAGACCGACACATTGAGGCTTTCCACCGTGCCGAACATGGGAATGGACACCAGCACGTCGCAGTGTTCGCGGGTCAGGCGGCGCATGCCCTCGCCTTCCGATCCCATCACCCAGGCCAGGGCGCCGGCGGCATCGACATGGAACAGGTCGGTATCCGCTTCCATGGTGGTGCCGGCAATCCACACGCCGGCGTCTTTCAGGTCGCGCAGGGTGCGCGCCAGATTGGTAACCGTGATATAGGGCACTACTTCGGCGGCGCCGCAGGCTACCTTGGATACGGTGGCATTCAGCCCGGCCGAGCGGTCTTTGGGGGCAATCACGGCATGTGCGCCCATGGCATCGGCCACGCGCAGGCAGGCACCCAGATTATGCGGGTCGGTAACACCGTCCAGAATCAGCAGCAGCGGCGGTTCGGCCAGGTTTTCCAGCACGTCGTCCAGGTCTACGTGATTACGGCTGGCATCGATCATGGCCACCACACCCTGATGGCGGGCATTGCCGCTCATGCTGTCCAGCCGCGCCTTGTCGACGATGTGCAGCTTGATGCTTTCTTCGCCGGCCTTTTCCAGCACCGCTTTGGCCCGTTCGTCCTGGCGGCCGCCGGCCAGCCAGATTTCGAGCAGGCTCTTCGGGTTCTGCCACAAGCGGGCGTTGATGGCATGAAAGCCGTGAATGAGTCGCTTGTTGCTCATGCGCTTGAAGCCTTGTAAACGGGGAATGGCCGCTATTGTAGCCGCAAAGCCGGGCCGGCTGCTGCCAAACTGCGCGCTACCCCGCTACAGACCGCCCTGCCAGTCGGCCATGATGGCCAGCCGCGCCGATTGGCTGAGCTGCGCGGCCAGCGCAGGAAATTCGGCAGCCGGCACCGGCTTGCCAAAGTGATAGCCCTGCAACAGCGTGCAGCCTTTGAGTTCGAGGAAATCCGCCTGGGCGGCATTTTCCACCCCTTCGGCCACCACGCTGAACTTGAGCTTCTTGGCCATGGCCAGAATGGCTTCGGCAATGGCGACACTGTCCTCATCGCCGGGCAGGCCATCGACAAAGGAGCGGTCGATCTTCAGCGTATCCAGCGGGAAGCGCTTCAGATGCGACAGCGAGGAATAGCCGGTGCCGAAGTCATCGATGGACAGCCAGACACCCAGCGCTTTCAGTTCGCCCAACTGGTGCACGGTTTCCACCGGGTTCTGCATGATCATGCTTTCGGTGATTTCCAGCTCCAGCCGGCCGGCTTCCAGCCCTGCGGTCTGCAAGGCGCGCGCCACATTGTCCACCAGCGTGCTCTGTTCGAACTGGCGGGCCGACAGATTGACCGCCACCCGTGGCACATGCAGGCCGGCCAGATCCCAGGCCTTCAACTGGCGGCAGGCTTCCTGCAACACCCAGTCGCCAATCGGCTTGATCAGGCCGGTTTCCTCGGCCAGCGGGATAAAGCGCAAGGGCGGGATCAAACCCAGCTGCGGGTGACGCCAGCGGATCAACACCTCGACCCCGGACATGTCGCGGCTGGCGGCATTGAGCTGCGGCTGGTAGTGCAGTTCGAACTCGCCCCGCTCCAGCGCCTGACGCATGCCGTTTTCCAGCAGCAGGCGCTCGAAGGTCTGGGTGTTCATCTCGGCGTCAAAAAACTGATAGGTGTTCTTGCCGGCATCCTTGGCGCGATACATGGCGACATCGGCATTTTTCAGCAGGCTACGCGCATCGGTGCCGTCATTGGGAAACACGCTGATGCCGATGCTGCCGGTGACACACACCTCGTGCTCTTCCAGCCGCAGGCCGCGGCCGAGCACGGCGAGGATTTCCTCGGCCAGACCGGCCAGTTCCGACTGATCGGCAAATTCGGTCAGCAGCAGGGTGAATTCGTCGCCGCCCTGCCGCGCCAGCAGGCCGCGTTCGCCCACCGAATTGGACAGGCGGATGGCAATTTCGCGCAGCAGCTCATCGCCGGATTGATGGCCAAAGGAGTCGTTGATCAGCTTGAAGCGGTCCAGATCGATGAACATCACCGCCAGCGGGCCGGGTTCGCCACTCATCTCGACAATGGCTTGTTCCAGCCGGCTGATCAGGCTGCTGCGATTGGGCAGGCGGGTGAGCGGGTCGTGATTGGCCAGAAACTGCAGCCGCTCTTCGGCCTGCTTGCGCACGGTGATGTCGGAAAACACCGCCACGTAATTGCTGTGACAACCAGCGTCATCGCGCACCAGCGAGATCGACAGCTCGGCCGGGTACCAGTCGCCATTCTTGCGCCGGTCGCGCATTTCACCCTGCCACTGGCCGTGCAGGGTCAGCGCCTGTTGCATCTGCAGGCTGGTCACATCGTCGCTATCGACAAAAATGCGCGACAACTTGCCCAGCGCTTCGCCTTCCTCGTAACCGGTAATGCGGGTAAAGGCATGATTGACGGCGATGATGTGGGCGTCGGCATCCAGGATCAGGATGCCCTCGGCCGAATTCTCGAATACCTTGGCGGCCAGCTTGAGGTTGGTATCTGCCGCGATACGGTCTGAAATATCCACCACCACGCCGATCAAGGCCGGCTTGCCATCGTATTCCACCAGCCGGCTGTGCACTTCCAGGTCGACCAGATGGCCGTCGCGGCTGATGGCGCGGGTGGTGTAGTGCATGATCTGGATATTTTCGCGCAGCCGGCGCTTGATCTGCAGCCGGATGCGGCCAGCTTCGCTGGCGGGCAGCAGCCGCTCCAGCGCCATATTCTGCATCTCCTGCGGCGGATAGCCGACGATGTCGGCCAGCTTGGGATTCACATACACCAGCTTTTCGTCCTGCATGATGTAAATGCCCACCAGGGTCTGCTCCACCAGCGCCCAGTATTTGTCTTCGGCCTCTTTCTTGGCTTGTTGCTCTTCGCGGCTGCGGGTGATGTCGGTGTCCACGCTGCCCACCCCGGCCGGCCGGCCCTGGCTGTCGAACAGCGGAAACTTGCTGACCAGCATGGTGAAATCGCTGCCCCCTACACTGAAGCTTTCCTCGAACTGGCGCGGCTCCAGGCAACTGAGCACCACCGCGTCCTGTTGCTTGATGCGGCTGGCGTCATCCTCGGTGAAATAGTCTTCCAGCACACTGCCCACCATGGCGTGCTCGCACACCCCCAGCATGCGGCTGTAAGCACGATTGGCCAGCAGAAAGCGGCCATCCAGCCCCTTGAGCGACATCATATTGGGGCTGTTGTTGACCAGTGATTCCACCCGCGAACGGAATTCGTTGAGCTCGTCTTCCTTGCGCCGCTGCACATCGCTGAGCGTGGCCACCAGCACGGCTGCCACAATGAAAGTAAGGCAGAGCACGGTGTCGTTCATCAGCTCGGCCACGCCGGCATGCAGATACAGGCCGGGCATGAAGCTGGGCAGCGACAACAGCAGGCACAGCAGCGAACCGGACAGGCAGGCCCCCAGCAGCCGGCCACGGAAGGCGGCCCAGATCAGCAGCGGGAAGAACAATACCGGGCGGGGAAAGGGCAGGCTTTGCGCACTGCTGACCATCGAAGCCCACACCACCAGCATGACCAGCAGAATCAGCAGCAACTCCAGCAGGCGGCGCTGCTCGGGCCAGCCAGGCATGCGCAAGAGTGGCAGCCAGCAGGTCATGGCCAGCATGGCGCAGCCGGCAGCCAGTGCGGTCCATTGCATGACCTGTGGCATGGCGCCATACCACAGCGAAAACACGCCGAGCATGGCCACCGGCGGGGCCAGCAAATAGGCAGAGACTTCCAGCAGCCGCCATAGCAACTGGGAAATGGCCGAGCCATCTTCCACGCCGGAGTCTCTCTGCAGCAGGCGTGCGCCGGGCAGCATCAGCAGCAGCGATGCAGAAAGGGCCAGCGCCCATGGCCAGGCCAGCCACTGCATGCTGATCAGCCATGCCGCCACCGGCCAGCGCCAGGCCACGCCTGCGCCACGCCAGAGTAGCCAGCCGGCAAACAGGCCGTGCGGCAGAAAACCATATAAAGGAATTTCACCCAGCGCCTGTCTGGGCCATAGCAACAAGCTGGCAGCGAACAGCACAAACGCCCCCCAGCTTGCAAACATCCCCTTTGTATTCACTCTCCCAGTCCTTTGCAGCCATGCATTGACCCTGCCCGCTCTTGCTCGGGGGCAGTGATTATTCGAAGTGTGGTTCAGATGCCTGGCGGATTGCGGGCCTTGTGGCCTCTTGTAAATGGATGGCAAACACACCTTTGGTATGAAATGCCCGCTGGTATAATACCCGCAGATCCACGAATGTGAAGAAGAATGTTGGACACTCTGCCCCGCATTGCCCCGGCCGGTCAAAAGACCCGCTGCCCCGCCCTGCCGGATGGTCTGGACGCGGCCGTACTGGCCGGTCTGGCCCAGGCTGGCCATACCCTGCTCATTCTCACTGCCGATGCCCAGGCCGCCCAGCGGCTGAAGGCCGAGCTGCCGTGGTTTGCGCCCGACATCAAGGCCGCCCTGCTGCCCGACTGGGAAACCCTGCCCTACGACCACTTTTCGCCACACGGCGAACTGGTGAGCGAGCGGCTGGCCACGCTGTGGCAGATCCATCGCGGCGAATGCCAGGTGGTGATTGCCCCGGTCAGCACCGCCATGACGCGGCTGGCCCCGGTCAGCTATCTGCTGGGCCGCACCTTTTTGTTGCAAAGCAAGCAGCAACTGGATGTGGAGCAATTGCGCGCCGACATGGTGACGGCCGGCTACAACCACGTCACCCAGGTGATGGCACCGGGCGAGTTTTCCATTCGTGGCGGCCTCGTGGACCTGTTCCCCATGGGCAGCACCCTGCCCTACCGCATCGACCTGTTCGACAAGGAAATCGACAGCCTGCGCACCTTCGACCCGGACAGCCAGCGCACGCTGTACCCGGTGCCGGAAATCCGCATGCTGCCGGCGCGGGAATACCCGGCCGACGAAACCGGCGTCACCGCCTTCCGCCAGCACTACCGCGAGCGCGTCGAGGGTGATCCGTCCAAAAGCCGCATTTATAAAGAGGTGTCGGCCAATCTGTTCCCGGCCGGCATCGAGTACTACCTGCCGCTGTTCTTCGACGAAACCGCCACCCTGTTCGACTACGTGGGTGAATCAGCGCTGGTGGTACTACACCGCGACGTGGCCGGTGCTGCCGACACCTTCTGGAAAGACGTGCAGAACCGCTACCACATGGCACAGGGCGACCCGGAACGTCCGGTACTGCCGCCGGCCGATGTGTTCTTGCGCCAGGACGAGTTCCTCGGCCGCATCAAGCCCTATTCGCGCATTGAAATCCCCGCCAGTGGCGAGCCGGATGCCGTCAGCCTGGCCCTTCCCGATCTGGCGGTGGAGCGCCGCGCCGACAACCCGCTG
This sequence comes from Aquitalea sp. FJL05, assembly GCF_003852595.1. Classification (NCBI taxonomy): domain Bacteria; kingdom Pseudomonadati; phylum Pseudomonadota; class Betaproteobacteria; order Neisseriales; family Chromobacteriaceae; genus Aquitalea; species Aquitalea sp. FJL05. The sequence goes on along the minus strand of NZ_QAJS01000016.1, from coordinate 69,566 downwards.
CACAAGCTGGCGCACTACCTGCAAAGCAGCGGCCAGCGCGTACTGCTGACGGCAGAAAGCCTGGGCCGGCGCGAAACCATGGTGCAGTTCCTGCAGGAACACGGCATCAAGCCGCAGCTGATCGACAACTGGCAGGAATTTGCCGACGGCAGCATGCCGCTGGCACTGGTGGTGGCCCCGCTGTATTCCGGCTTTGCCCAGCAGCAGCCCGCGCGCTCCATCATTACGGAAAGCGAGCTGTACCAGCACATCGCGCGCAGCCATACCCGCCGCCGCCATGTGAAGATGAGTTCGGACTCCATGCTGCGCGACCTGGCCGAGGTCAAATCCGGCGACCCGGTGGTACACGAACAGCACGGTATCGGCCGCTATATCGGCCTGGTGTCGATGGACCTGGGCGAAGGCGAAACCGAGCTGATGCAGCTGGAATACGCCGACAATGCCACGCTCTACGTGCCGGTGAGCCAGCTGCACCTGATTTCGCGCTATGCCGGCGGCCCGTCCGAGCAGGCTCCCTTGCACAAGCTGGGCAACCCGGCCTGGGAAAAGGCCAAGAAGCGCGCCGCCGAAAAAGCCCGCGACACCGCCGCCGAACTGCTCAATCTGTATGCCCAGCGTGCTGCGCGCGAAGGCCACAGCTTTACCCTGTCCCACCACGATTACGATGCCTTCGCCGCCGGTTTCGGCTTCGAGGAAACCATCGATCAGGCCAATGCCATCGAAGCGGTCATCCACGATATGTGCAGCGGCAAGCCGATGGACCGGCTGGTCTGCGGCGATGTGGGCTTTGGCAAGACCGAAGTCGCGCTACGGGCGGCTTTTGTGGCGGTCATGGGGGGCAAGCAGGTGGCGCTGCTGGTGCCCACCACCCTGCTGGCCGAGCAGCATTTCCAGAATTTCTCCGACCGCTTCAACGACTGGCCGATCAAGATTGCCGAACTGTCGCGCTTTCGCAGCGCCAAGGAAAGCAAGGCCGCGATGGCGGGCCTCGCCGAGGGCACGGTGGACATCGTCATCGGCACCCACAAGCTGGTGCAGCCGGACGTACAGTTCAAGAACCTGGGGCTGGTGATCATCGACGAGGAGCACCGCTTTGGCGTGCGCCAGAAGGAACAGCTCAAGCGCCTGCGCGCCAATGTCGACGTGCTCACCCTCACCGCCACACCGATTCCGCGCACGCTGTCGATGGCACTGGAAGGCCTGCGTGACTTCTCCGTCATCGCCACCGCCCCCAACCGCCGGCTGGCGGTGAAAACCTTCATCAGCCCGGCCAGCAATGGCGTAATCCGCGAAGCCGTGCTGCGCGAACTCAAGCGTGGCGGCCAGGTGTTCTTCCTGCATAACGAAGTGGATACCATCGAGAACATGCGCGAAAAACTGGCCGAACTGGTGCCGGAAGCGCGCATCGCCGTGGCCCATGGTCAGTTGCGCGAACGCGAGCTGGAACAGGTGATGCGCGACTTTCTGCAGCAGCGCTTCAATGTGCTGCTGTGCTCCACCATCATCGAAACCGGCATCGACATTCCCAATGCCAACACCATCCTGATCAACCGCGCCGACAAGTTCGGCCTGGCCCAGCTGCACCAGTTGCGTGGCCGGGTGGGCCGCAGCCATCACCAGGCTTATGCCTATCTGCTGACACCGGACGGCATGACCAAGGACGCCGGCAAGCGGCTGGAAGCCATCCAGCTGTCGGGCGAGCTGGGGGCCGGCTTCTATCTGGCCATGCACGATATGGAAATCCGTGGTGCGGGCGAAGTGCTGGGCGAGGGCCAGTCGGGCGAGATGCAGGAAGTGGGCTTCTCGCTGTTTACCGAGATGCTGAAACAGGCGGTGCGCGACCTGAAAAAAGGCCGCGAGCCGGATCTGGACGCACCGCTGGGTGTCACCACCGAAATCAATATGCACAGCCCGGCGCTGCTGCCGGATGCCTACTGCCCGGACGTGCATGAACGGCTGGTGCTGTACAAGCGCCTGGCCACCTGCGACACCGAGCAGGACATCGACGACATCCACGAGGAGCTGATCGACCGCTTCGGCCTGCCGCCGCAAACGGTGAAAACGCTGATCGAAAGCCACCGCCTGCGCCTGCTGGCCAAGCCGCTGGGCGTAGCCAAGCTGGATGCCAGCGAAGTGGCCATCCAGCTGCAGTTCATCAAGAACCCGCCGATCGATCCGATGAAGATCATCCAGCTGATTCAGAGCAAGAAGAACTACAAGCTGGCCGGGCAGGACAAACTGCGCGTGGAAACAAAAATAGAAGAAGTGGGCCTGCGCCTGGTACGGGTGAAGGAGCTGCTGAAGGAGCTGAGCCAATGAAGGAGCTGAGCTAAGCCCCACCCCATGCTGATTCCACAACGCCTGCCGCCCTGTGCCGCAGGCGTTTTTTCTGCCTGCCGTCTTGCCACATCGCAAAACGCGGGGGAAACAGGCTGGCCGCCGCTGCGGTGGCAGGACTACACTGCAAGAGCAACACGCAGTCTTCCTCATCCTTACAACAACAGGAAAATGCGATGACCCACTCTCTCTACCCTGCCCCGCTGCAAGGCCGCAGCAATGACGACGACGAAGACGAGGATGTGAAACTGCCCGCCTTCCGCCGCTACGAATCACAAGGCGTGATCCGGCAGATTTCCTACTATCTGTCCGGCGAAATCGTCGACCCCATCCAGTACACCGACCTGCTGTACACCCTGCGCACCGCCAGCGCCACCGACCTGATCTTCCTGCATCTGAACACCCCCGGCGGCAATTTCGATACCGGGCTGCAGATCATCAACAACATCGCGGCCAGCGACGCCCATGTCATCACCATTCTGGAGGCCCGCGCCTATTCGATGGGCGCGCTGATTTTCCTGGCCGGTGACGAACTGATCGTGCACGACACTTGCCAGCTGATGTTCCACAACTACTCCTCTGCCTCCATTGGCAAAGGTAACGAACAGGCGGCGCAGGTCATGGCCAGCCGCAAGTGGTTCGACAAGGTGATGCGCAACGTCTGCCGCCCCTTCCTCAGCGATCAGGAGCTGGAGCGCATCAGCAAGGGCGAGGATATCTGGCTGGACACCGACGACATCCGCCGCCGCCTGTTGCATATCCAGAAGGGCGAACCAGCAGTCAAACCCAAAGCGGCCAGCGCCAAGGTGAAACCGGTGGCGCTGAGCGAGGGTGAAGCCGCCAGCGTGGCCAAACCGGCCAGCAAACCACGCAAGAGCAGCAAGCCGGCCTGAGCTAGGCAGCAGGTAGCCCGCTTACAGCTGGAACTTGGCCACGCTTTGTTGCAGGGTCTGCGAGGTGGCCAGCCATGCGGCTGGCCGCTCCGGCCACCGGGCCAATGGCGGCAGCATTCTGTTCCGACATCTGGGCAATGGCCTCCACACTGCGCGACAGGCTGCTGGCCGCCATCGCTATCGGCAACGGCAACGGCAACCGCATCACCAGCCACCATCATCAGGATGGTCGCTTGCTCGTAACCATTCCGGGCATGACATCAGGCTTGCCGGTGACTTGCAATCAGCCATATCCACCATATACTACAAACTGTTTAAATCAATAATATTGCTTCCCATCCTGCCACCCGGCAGCATGGTGCAGCGGGCAATACATAGCGTATCGGGGGCATTTGCGTGTCTGGGCAATTTGCCGAGCCACGGTTCTACCTGGAGAGTGCCATGTGCTTGCTACCCACCCTACCGCGTCCCATCCATCGGCCTGCCGTATTGTTCGGCCTGCTACCCGCCTTTGCCCTGGCCGACAACAACAGCAATGCCGCTTTGCCGGACATGCTGACCAATACCCTCATGATCGGTACCACCATCCTGCTCGTGACGAGTCTGCTCTTGGTGGTCAAAACCCTGAAGAAACAGAACTGGAGCCTGGCCCAGGCTCTGGCAGAAGAGTCCACACTGCCAGAGGGCAGCCCCACTCCCGCAGCGGGTGATCTGCCGCCGCTGATTGCCAGCTCCTCCCGGCTGATTGCCCTGTTAGGCAGCATTATTTTGGGGAGTTTTTTCGTGGCAACCGGCTATTTCGTCCTCTGGCGCTTGTGTCATGGACAGTCGATCAGCCAGGCCAATGATGCCTGGAGCTTTTTCCTGGCCGGGGCGTCCTTGTACCTACCTTACGGTGCCAACAAGATCGCTTCCATTTTCAAGACCGGTTAGGAGCCCGCCATGTCAGCCATCGACAAGATACGCAAGCTGTTTGTCCTGATGCTGGAAAACCGCTCCTACGACAATATTCTTGGCTGGTCCGACCTGCGCGGCTGGACACCCGACGGGCAGCCCACCCATGCCGACGGCTTGATAGGCAAGCCACCGTTCAGCAATGTGGATGGCAATGGCACCCTGCATACGGTGGCAGCCGGGGCCAGCTTCCGCCTCAACAGCGACCCTGGCCACGAATTTTCCGATGTACTGCTGCAGTTATGCGGCGGCCAAGCGGCAGTCACCCCGGAACAATGCCTCAACGATAGCGCCAGCCTGCCCGGCAATGGCAGCTACCCCGCGCTGGCCGCCACGGCCCAGCAGGCAGGTTTTGCCCGTTGCCTGTCGGCACACCAGCAAGATGTTGCCAGTGCCATGCGCGGTTTCAGTCCGGAACAACTGCCGGTGCTGAATTTTCTGGCGCACCAGTTTGCCGTATGTGATCGCTGGTTTTCCAGTGTGCCTGGCCCCACCTGGCCCAACCGCTTCTTTGCCCTGGCTGCTACCTCCTGGGGGCTGGATCACTCTCCCTCCACCAACCGCATTCTGGCCTCGGATATTTTTGACGGCGAAAAATTCGGCACCGGCAGCGACTCCCTGCTAACCCGGCTGAATCCGGCAGAATGGCTGGTGGCCTTCGGCGACCCGCCGCCACAAGCCTGGGCCTTGAAAGGGGTGAATGAAGACGCGCGCAAATGGCGTTTCATCGAACACGGCACCCTGTTGCAACGGCTGCAGGACGGCAAGCTGGATGACGAGCGCTTCATCTTCATCGAACCGCGCTACGATGCCCTGGGCAATTTCCGCAACGGGGAATCGATGCATCCGGTGGGTGATGTCCGCAACGGCGAGGCCCTGGTCAAGCGCATCTACGAGGCAATCAAGTCCTCCCGCTACTGGAATGAATCAGCCCTGCTCATCGTTTTTGACGAGCATGGCGGTTTCTTCGATCACGTCCTGCCAGATCCCCGCAGTGTGAACGGCCTGCCCATACTGCAAGCCCAGCCACCCGGTCCGCTTAATATGCACAATTTCCGCTTCGACCAGTTTGGTCTGCGGGTACCGGCCATCATCGTGTCACCCTATATCCGCCAGGCGACCATCGACCATGACTGCTACGATCATGCCGCCATTGCCCGCACCCTGGCGCAGATTGCCCGGCCCGGCAGCAGCCAACCGCTGCTGGACACGCCGCGCTATGCCGTGGCCAACAGTTTTGCGCGGGTCTTCACGCTCAGCCAGCCACGTGCATCCAGCGACATTCCGCCCTGCCCCGAGCCATTGCCCTGCAGTAACGGCTACAGCACAGGCGGCAGCCGGACGGCCCAGGCCTTCAACAATCTCAGTTGGCCGGGGCAGTAGGCAAACCATTCAATCCACGATGAACAGCCGCGCTCCGGTCTGGGTGGACGAGCGGTGCGGCTCGCCCTCGTCTTCCACCTGATAGCTCAGGCCCGGCGTCAGCATGAAGCGGCGGCCATCGGCCAGCTCGGTCAGCAATTCGCCTTCCAGACACAGCAGGATATGGCCCTTGCGACACCAGTGGTCCGCCAGATAACCGGCGCTGTACTCCACCATGCGCACGCGGATAGTGCCGAACTGACAGGTACGCCACAGCGCCATGCCGCTTGCGCCGGGATGCTCGGTAGGGGCGATGGCCGACCAGTCGGTCACGCCAAAGGGAAAGTCACTCATCTGCATGATCTGCTCCTCAGTTGAAGGAAGATTATGTATGACAGATTACTTGACCTTTTAGCAAGCTTGCTCGGCACGATAATGTCCCTCCTCAGTACAAAACTCACTTTTCCCCCATTATCTCGGCGGAGCTGGGTCGGTGCAGCGCAGGCAAGAGCTGCAATAACAAGGCCGCCAGCACACAGGCCATGCCGGCCAGCTGTGACAGGCGGATCTCCTCCTGTAGTAAAGCGGCGGCAAACAATAGCGCCGACACCGGCAACACCGCAGTGAACAAGGCCGCCTCGCTCGCCGCCACCCGCGCGGCACCGGCATACCACAGCACAAAACCCACTACGGTTGGCACCACCGCGTAATAAGCCAGGCCAAGCAGCGCGACTGCTGACACATGCCAGTTGCCCTGCCACTCCAGCGCCGCTGGCGGCAAGGCCAGCAGCAGACCCAGCGCACACAGATAGCAGGACAAGGCCAACGGCGGCAAAGGCGTATGCAAACGGCGGTTAAGCAGGATGAACAGCGCCTCGCAGGCCACCGCCAGCAGGATCAGCCCGTTGCCGGCCAGCTCGCCGGCCGTGCCGAACGACAATGCCGCACCGCTGCGCAAGGACACCGTCAGCGCCCCCGCGCTGCACAGCAGCAGCGCCAGCCCCTGCCGCCAGTGCATGCTTTCGCGAAACAACAGCCAGGCCAGCAGACTGGACACGGCCGGTAGCGTACCCATCATCACACCGGCACTGGCGGCGGTGGTCAAACGTGTTCCGGCCAGCAACAACACGGTATAACCGACGCTGCCAGCGCCCGCCTGCATGGTGAGGATGAGCCAGTCATGCCGGCAGAGCCGGGGCCAGTCAGCACGCCGCCAGCCCATCAGCAACACAAACAGCGGCAAGGCCATGCCGAAACGGATGGCGGTGGCGGTAAAGGGCGGCAGGCTGGCGGACACCAGCTTGCTGACCACCACGGTACTGCCAGCGCCCAACATGGCCAGCAGCAGGTAAAGATAGGCAATCCAGCGGGATGACATCGGCAGCTCCAGTTACAGGCTAGAAAACCGCTAGCTAAACCGATGCCGGCCTGTCCCGGCTTGGACCTTATTGCAGCAGCCTATGAACAGCTCTTAGAAGGTATTCACGATCCAGGGGGGGACGAAGGGGGGGCAGACAAGGCGGAAGGACGTGAAAAAGCACAATGAACAGGGAGTCCATGCGCATTTTGAACGACGTTTCAACGCAGGATCACCCGAGTATCCCAGATCGTGCACAGCGTCTTAGCGCAGCGCCTGGGCATAGCAACCCGGGGTAATCCCCAGCCGCTGCAGGAACACCCGGTTCATATGGCTCTGGTCGGCAAAGCCGCTACTCGCAGCCACATCGGCCAGCGGCCTGCCCTGCGCAATCAGGCCACGCGCCAGGTTAAGGCGACGCTGCTGCTGGTAGTCATGCGGGCTGCAACCCAGTTGCTGGCTAAAGCTGCGCAGCAAGCGAAAACGGCTGATACCGGCCAGCTCTGCCAGCGTGGACAGGCTGTGTGGCTGAGCGGGCTCATCATCCAGTAGCGCCCGCACGCGGGCGATGTCGGCAGAGCAGGCCGATGACGGTGGGCGATAGCCATGCGCGGGCAACAGCCGCGACAGCAGTTGCAGCATGGCCTGTTCTGCCTGCAGCCCGGCAGTCCTCTCCCCACACAACAAGGCAAAGGCCTGGACAAACTGCTGCCGCAGGCAGACATCACTCAGCTGTGGCAACAACAGCGGCTGCGGACGGCCATCCTGTTCGGCCAGCTCCTCAGCCAGCTGCTGCCACAGTGCGGGCTGGATATACAGCATGCGCCAGGCGCGGCCACCATCCAGCAAGGGTTGGCCATCGTGCACTTCGCCGGGATTGACCATGATGAGGTCGCCCGGCCCGGCCTGCACCATGCCGCGACCACTGAAGGAACGCTGCGCTCCGCGCACGATCAGCCCTATGCCGTATTCATCGTGGCTATGGCGGGCAAAGCTCCGGCTGCTATCGGCCTGCATGGCGTGAATGCCGTGCAGGCTGCTACGGTAATATGCGATGCGCTCAGCCATTCGCCCTCCTCCTGATGCGGCAAACCAGTGTGCATGCTACTGCGCTAGCCCGCACGGCGACCAGCACCCGAAGCGGTGTCGGACGCAAAAAGCCCGGAGCGTGCTCCGGGCCTGTGCGGCGATGCGCTGAAGGGTTATACCGCTTTGAGCTTGCCCTTGGGCTTGGCGGACACAACAGGCGCGGTGGCGGCCTCGCGCAGATGGGCTTCGCACCAGGCGTGGCCGTAGTAGCTGTCCAGCAGCAGTTGCTTCAGTTCGCTGATCAGCGGATAGCGCGGGTTAGCGCCGGTGCACTGGTCATCAAAAGCCGCCTCGGCCAGCTTGTCCACCTTGGCGAGGAAATCCGCCTCGCCCACCCCGGCGGCCTGAATCGACATGGGGATGTTCAGCGTCTGCTTCAGTTCGTCCACCCACTGCACCAGTTTTTCCACCCGCTCGTGATCGCGGCTGGCTTCCAGCCCCAGATAACGGGCGATTTCAGCATAGCGGGCCACGCTCTTGGGCCGGTCGTACTGGCTGAAGGCGGTTTGCTTGGTCGGGATGTCGGCCGCGTTGTAGCGGATGACATTGCTGATCAGCAAGGCATTGGCCAAACCGTGTGCCAGGCCGAACTCTGCGCCCAGCTTGTGCGCCATGGAGTGGCACACGCCAAGGAAGGCATTGGCAAAGGCGATGCCGGCAATGGTGGCGGCGTTATGCACCTGTTCGCGCGCCTTGGGGTCGCCTGCGCCCTTGGCATAGGCCGATGGCAGGTAGTCCTTCAGCAGCTTCAGCGCCTGCAAGGCTTGTGGGTCGGAATACTCGTTGGCCATCACCGAGACATAGGCTTCCAGCGCGTGCGTCACGGCATCGATACCGCCAAAGGCAGTGAGCGACTTGGGCATGTCCATCACCAGATTGGCATCGATGATGGCCATGTGCGGGGTCAGTTCGTAGTCGGCAATCGGGTATTTCACCCCGGTCACTTCGTCGGTCACCACGGCAAACGGGGTGACTTCCGAGCCAGTACCAGAAGTGGTGGGCACCGCCACCAGCATGGCTTTGCCACCCAGCTTGGGGAACTGGTAAATGCGTTTGCGAATATCCATGAAGCGCAGCGCCAGGTCGGCAAAATGCACTTCCGGGTGTTCGTACATCACCCACATGATTTTGGCAGCGTCCATCGGCGAGCCGCCACCCAGCGCCATGATCACGTCCGGCTGGAAGGCATGGGCCAGATCAGCGCCCTTACGTACGATGGCCAGCGTGGGATCGGCCGGCACTTCGAAGAACACTTCCACTTCCAGCCCCATCTTTTTCAACAGGCGGATAGGCTCGTCGACAAAGCCGTGTTCCAGCAGATATTGCCCGGTCACGATCAGGCAGCGTTTCTTGCCGGCCAGGTCTTCCAGTGCCACCGGCAGGCAGCCACGGCGGAAGTAAATGGACTTGGGCAGTTTGTGCCACAGCATGTTTTCCGCCCTCTTGGCCACGGTTTTCTTGTTGATCAGATGCTTGGGACCGACGTTTTCCGAGATGGAATTGCCGCCCCAGGAGCCGCAGCCCAGGGTCAGCGACGGGGCCAGGCTGAAGTTGTACAAGTCGCCGATACCGCCATGCGAGGACGGGGTGTTGATCAGGATGCGTGCGGTTTTCATCTTGTCGCCAAAGTAGCGGATGCGCTCGCCCTGCAAGTCCTGATCGGTATACAGCGCCGAGGTGTGGCCAATACCGCCCAGCGTCACCAGCGCAGCAGCCTTGTCGCAGGCATCGACAAAATCACGGGCGCGGTACATGGCCAGCGTGGGCGACAGCTTTTCGTGGGCGAAGGCTTCGTCATTCGACAGATCGCTCACTTCGCCAATCAGCACCTTGGTGTCGGCCGGTACGGTGATGCCGGCCATGGCGGCAATCTTCACCGCGCTCTGGCCGACAATGGCGGCATTCAGATTGCCGCGATTGAGGATGACCCCGGCCACGGCAGCGGTTTCCTGCGCGCTGAGGATGTAACCGCCATGGCGCGAAAAGCGCTCGCGCACGGCCTCATAAATGCTGTCCACCACGATGACCGATTGCTCGGAGGCGCACACCACGCCGTTGTCGAAGGTCTTGGACATCAGGATGGAAGCCACGGCGCGCTTGATGTCGGCGGTTTCATCGATCACCGCTGGGGTATTGCCCGCGCCCACGCCGATGGCCGGCTTGCCGGAAGAATAGGCTGCCTTCACCATGCCGGGGCCGCCAGTGGCCAGGATCAGGTTGATGTCCGGGTGCTGCATCAGCGCATTGGACAGCTCCACGCTCGGTTCGTCGATCCAGCCGATGATGTCCTTGGGAGCACCGGCAGCCACGGCGGCATCCAGCACCAGTCGTGCCGCTTCGCAAGTGGAGCGGCGGGCACGCGGGTGCGGCGAGAAGATGATGGCGTTGCGGGTTTTCAGGGCGATCAACGCCTTGAAGATGGCGGTGGAGGTGGGGTTGGTGGTGGGCACGATGCCGCACAGGATGCCAATGGGCTCGGCGATGGTGATGGTGCCGAAGCTGTCGTCTTCCGACAGCACGCCGCAGGTCTTTTCATCCTTGTACTTGTTGTAGATGTACTCGGAGGCAAAGTGGTTCTTGATCACCTTGTCTTCCATCACCCCCATGCCGGTTTCTTCCACCGCCATGCGTGCCAGCGGAATGCGGGCATCGGCGGCCGCCAGCGCGGCACTGCGGAAGATGGCATCGACCTGCTGCTGGGAAAACTCGGCAAAAACCGCCTGGGCCTGTTTGACACGCGCTACCAGCGCATCGAGTTGTTCAAGAGTGGAAACCGACATGATGCTACTCCAATAAGGAAAGAAATCTGTCAGAGCGGATAAATGGCCAGCGGATTATTCCATTTACATGGATATATAATCACGGCATCTGTTTATCCGGCTCACCGCGCCATTTCTGTAATTAACCCACTACAAAAATGTCAATTAACCTGTACGGTAAAATTGTCAGACAGCCTTTATTTTCAAGGCGTCTTCTTAATTAAAGCCAGATTACTCCCTTTATTTAGCCAGCGTTTTGCGCCAGGCCAAATCGGCGCGGCAATTTCATCGTTCAATTGAATAAATTGCACGCCCGCATGAAACAGCAATCGCCAGGGTTTGTAGCGGCCTGCTTACAGCAAGGCTCGGCCACCTGCCACCAAAACAAAAACCGCCACGGCGCAATGGCGCGGTGGCGGTGGACGGGACAAAGCCGCTGGCTGGCGTTCAGGGCATGAAGCTGTACTTGAAATACTGGCCTTGCTTCATCAGCTCGCGAATCCTGGCCGGCTCGGTTTCGCCGTTCAGATTGGTGATGATCAGCTTGCCAGCCCCCTGGCGCAGGTCGTTGCGAAAGTCGTAGAAGGCTCCCAGTACCGCCAGATGTCCTTGTTCCACCTCGCCGGAGAACTTGAGAATGGCGCTTTCCACCTGGTTGTTGACGTTCAGCAGTGCGCCATCGGTGGGGTCGATACCCTGCGGAATATTGATGGTGGCCAGTTCCTTGCGGATGGCCGGTTCCAGCTTGCCATAATCGCTGGATGCCGCCTTGATCGCCCCGCAGGCAGCATGGCCAACGAAAATCAGCAAGGGCGTATGCAGGTGACGCACGCCATATTCGACCGAACCTTCCGCTGTCGCCAGCTGATTGCCGATATCGCGCACCATGAACAGATCGTTGACCGCGTTCTTGTCCATCACCTCGCTTTGTACCCGCGAATCGGAACAGGTGACCACGGTGGCACGCGGGCTCTGATGCTCGGCAAAGGTTTTGAAATAGGCGGCACTGTGGTGCGCCATGTAATCGCTGTTGTCATGCAGGATGGTCGTTACCGCTGCACGCACCTGCTGGACTTCCGAGCCATGGCCGTGCTCGTCGTGGCTGCTTTCCTCCGGCTTGCGCGGCACCGCCTTGGGTTTGGCGACACGGCGCGGCTTGACCGTGCGTTTCACCTCGTGCGCCGCCACCCCAGGTGCGTGTACTTCCGGGCTGGGCCCCAGCGGGGCCTTGATCTGCGGCGCAGCAGACTGCTTCACCTCGGGCTGCAGGGTTTCCGGTTCCTTGGGCTTGGCGCGTGCCGCAGCCATGGATGCCGCCAGCTTGCCAGGCAGGATGATGGTTTTTCCAGTGACGGCCCCCGCCGCGGGTGACGACGCAGCCTGCTTGCCCGGCAAGACAATGGGCTTGCCTGGCGCCGCCGGCTCGGCGGCTTTCTCCTCCGCCACCGCGCTGCTGGCCAGCACGCCCAAACCCAAGCACATCATGACTGCCTTGTAGACCGTGGAGGTCTGCCACATCTTGTTCATCACGCCATTCATCCTGTTGTTATCCGTTCTGCGGCGACTGCGCGCACCGGGCCTGTCCGGCCGCATCCTGCCCTGTTTTGCCGGCCTTAGCAAAATACAATGCTGCCGGTATACAGACAATAAAGACAGTATCGGTCAGATTTGCCAAAACTGTATGGCGCACCAGCCAATCAGGCGGACGAGGGCGAAGGCTTGTGCTGCCCCAGCACGACCCCGCCCAGCACCAGCAGGCAGGCCAGCCACTGGCTGCCCACCAGCGTTTCGTCCAGCAACAGCCAGGCCAGCAGCACGGTAAACAAGGGAATCAGATTGATAAAGGCCGAGGCGTGCGCCACCGGCATCTTGCTGACCGCCCAGGTATACAGGCCGTAAGCCCCCAGGGTGACGCAGGCCCCCAGATAGAGTACCAGCAGGCTGGGTAACAGTGGGAAGTGTGCCGGCCACTGCGCCCACGGGGTGAGCAAGGCCGCGCCGAACCAGATGCTGCCCAGCACGGTCTGCATGCCGGTGATGGCCAGGGCCGAATAGCGGCGCGACAGCCGCTTGGCAATCAGCACATAACAGGTGGCGCACAGCATGGCGCAGAACTCCAGCAGATTGCCCAGCGCCGGGTGCGGGGCCTGGGCCGACGCCTGGCCGTCCAGCGTCAGCCACAGCACACCGGCAAACGACACCGCCAGCCCCAGCCAGCTGCGTGACGTCATTTTTTCGCGCAGGAACAACATGGCTCCCACGCCACTGAGCAGCGGCAGCGTGGCGGTAATCACCGAGGCCTGCGAGGCCGAGGTATTCACCAGCGCCTGCGCCTCGAACAGAAAATACAGACAGGGTTCGGCCAGGCCCATGGCCAGCATCCAGCGCCAGTCACCGCGCTGATAACGCCAGCGCTCGCCACGCTGCCACAACATGGGCAACAGGCAACAGCTGGCGATGATCATGCGGGCAAACAGCACCGCCAGCGGGTCGAATACGGCAAACACGATCTTGAGCGCAATAAAGGCGCTGGCCCACAACAACATGGCAGTACTAAGCGCAAAGGCGGGCAACATGGGTTATCCATCACAAATTATTGACAACCCCTTCTCGCTTTCAGAAAGGAAAGCGAGGTGCCCTTCTTCAATTGGCAAGGCCAGGGCGGGGGAAGGGAAATAAATGGGAAGGCTGCGGAAGCAATAACGTAGTCGAAAGGCCCGGCTTTGCCGGGTCCAGTGCAATCGCACCAAATAACTTTGTCAGCAGCCTTAACCGCCGGCGGCAATCGCCAGCGGCGGTCATTTTCCCATATCCCGTCCTAGCGCGTGACTTCGGCAAAAACTTCCAGCACCTTGCCGGTCAGGGGCTGGCTCAGGGCGCGCAGATAATTCTGGGCAATCTGTTCGCTGCTGATCGGCATGAAACCGGCAAAAGCCTCGGCTCCGCGTTCATCCCCCGCCACCGGGCCGGGGCTGACCAGATTCACCCGCGCCTGACCCCACAACTCCTGTGCCGCCGAGCGCACAAAGGCCGACAGCGCACCATTGACCAGGCTGGCGCAACTGCCACCGCTGATATGTTCGCGCTCCAGCAGGCCGGAAGTCAGCACGAACACCGCACCGGGTTTCAGGTGGCGCGCGCCAATCTGCACCAGCCGCACCTGCCCCATCAGCTTGTGATCCAGCCCCCCCTGCCAGTCGGCCTCGCTCAACTGCTGCAGCGGCTTGAACGGCACATGGCCGGCCGTCACCACTACCACATCCAGATCAGGGTGCGCCTGATACATGGCCTCGATGCTGGCCGGGTCCGTCATGTCCACCTGCACATCGCCGCCGTTGCGACCACCCACCAACACCTGATGCTGTGCCGACAGCAGCGCCACCACGGCGCTACCGATCACGCCGCGTCCACCAATGACCAGTACTTTCATTGTCTTGCCTTTCATGATTTGTCTATCGTTCTAAAAAACGCTCCAATCAATCATACACAGGACAAATTTGCAGATTAACCCCAATAAAAAATCTTCAATGTTCAATAAAAAGAACAATCAAGATATGGACTACCACGCAACCGCGCGGCCCACACCCTCGGAAAATTCTTACTACTGTTCAAAAAACAGGACTATTCCTATGCTAATATCCTGTCAAAAGCGCGCAAACCCGCCGGCTCACCCACCCACTGTTCTGCCATGAAAACAAGCCCGATTCCCTCGCCCGATGCCTTGCTGGCCTTTGATGCCCTGGCCCGCAAAGGCAGTTTTACCGCCGCAGCCGATGATATCGGCTGCGCCAAAAGCCGCATCAGCCAGCTGGTAAAAGAGCTGGAACAAGGTTTGGGTACGGTGCTGGTGCTGCGCAATACCCGCCGTGTGGCGCTGACCGAAACCGGCCGCCGCCTGGCCGAGCATGCCCGCCAGCTGCGTGAAATGCTGGAACAGGTGGGGCCGGACATCGAACAGGCCCAGGGCTTGATCGAAGGGCCGCTGCGCATCAGCGCCACCGCCTCGTTTGCCCAGTATCTGCTGGCCCCCATGCTGTCCGAGCTGGCAGCCTGCCATCCGGATCTGGAGCTGGAACTGCGCGCCGAAAACCGCCTGCAAGACCCGATCAACGACGGCGTGGACTTCTGCATCCGCTCGCGCAATGTGCACGACGACCGGCTGGTGGCCAAGCCACTGGGCTTTGTCTGGGAAGCGCCCTACGCTTCGCCCGACTACCTGGCCAAGGCCCCGCCGCTGAACAGCCCAGATGATCTGTGCCGGCACCGCATCCTGCTCAACAGCCACCATGTATACGGACGGGAATGGCGGCTGGAAAAAGACGGCGAGCTCAAAAGCATCACCACCCGCCCCATGCTGGTCTGCGACCAGTACGCCTCGCTGATTTCCGGGCTGATCGCCGGCCACGGCGTCGCCCTGCTGCCGCACTATGTGGCCAGCCATTACCTGGACAGCGGCCATCTGGTGCGGGTATTGCCCGGCTGGCAAGGCGGCAGCTGGCCGGTGTATCTGGTGTTTCCCTACCGCCAGCCACTGCCGAAAAAATACGAGGCCTTCATCCAGCACGTCACCCCGCGCCTGCGCGCCGTACTGGAAGAACGACCGCTGTATTCGGGCGAAAAACCCTGAAACAGGCCACGCCGGCTGGCATAGCCTTGATCCAGACCAAAGCGGCCGGCGACGGGCTTTGCCACAATCGCGCGTCATCAGTGCAACGAGAATCAGGCGCAAGCGCGCCCAATGAGGCTGGCAATGGAATACGTGGATATTTTGATCGTGGGCGGCGGCATGGTGGGCAGCGCCCTGGCCTCCGCCCTCAGTGGCAAGGGCCTGAGCATCACCGTGCTGGAACAGGCTGCACCGCAGCCATTCGATCCGGCACAAGCCCCGGACCTGCGGGTTTCGGCCATCAGCCCGGCGTCGGCCAGCCTGCTGGACGGGCTGGGTGCCTGGCAACGCATCCTCGCCATGCGCGCCGCGCCTTACCGCCGCATGCAGGTGTGGGAAGACCAGGAAAGCAACGGCACCCTGTTTGATGCCGCCGAAGCGGGCGTGGACGCACTGGGCCACATCGTGGAAAACCGCATCGTACAACTGGCCACCACCGCCTGCCTGCAGGAAAAAGACGATATCCGTTACCTGTGCCCGGCGCGCATCACCAACATTGTCTACGAGCCCAAGGCCTCGCGCGTCACTCTGGAAGATGGCAGCGTGCTGGTCGCCCGCCTGCTGGTGGCAGCCGACGGTGCCCGCTCACAAGTACGCGATGCAGCCGGCATCGGCATTACCAGCTGGGACTACCCCATGCATGCCCTGGTGGCCAGCTGCGAAATGGATTATGGCCAGCAGGACATCACCTGGCAGCGTTTCACCGCCACCGGCCCGCAAGCCTTCCTGCCGCTCACCGGCAACCACGCTTCACTGGTGTGGTACAACACGCCAACCGAGGTCAAACGCCTGCTGACACTGAGCGATGAAGCACTGGTGTCGGCCTTTTGCGCCAACTTCCCGCAGAAGCTGGGCGGCATCCGCCAGCTGCTGGCACGCGGCTCCTTCGCCCTCACCCGCCGCCATGCCGCCTGCTATGTAAAAGACGGCGTGGTCCTGGCCGGCGATGCCGCCCATACCATCCATCCGCTGGCGGGTCAGGGGGTGAATCTGGGCTTTCAGGATGTGGCGGTACTCGCAGAAGTCATCGGCCACGCCGTCAGCGAGGGTCGCGACTTCGCCGATGCCAGCGTACTCAAGAGTTACGAGCGCCGCCGCAAACCGGCCAATCTGGCGATGCAGACCAGCATGGATGCCTTCTGCTATGGTTTCGCCAACAATATCGGCCCGCTCAAGGCCGCCCGCAAGCTGGGACTGAAACTGGCCGACAAGGCCGGCCCGCTCAAGCGCGAAGTCATCCGCTACGCGCTGGGGCTGCCGCGCTGAGCACGGTGGTGGCCGTGCGGCCACCACTCTTGCCTTCTCCTGCGGCTAGACCTCGTACAGCTCGATCAGCGTCGGCTGCCGGCGTTCACAGGCGGCCTGCACCAGTGGTGCCAGCGCCTCGCTTGCTGACAGACGGTGTGCCTGCCAGCCATAGCTGCGCGCCAGCGCGACGAAGTCCGGATTGTGCAGATCCACGCCCAGCGGCGCGACTTCAACAGCCTGCATGGCAGCCTTGATCTCGCCGTAGCCGCCATTGTTCAGCAACACCAGCACCACGCAGGCCTCGCACTCCAGCACGCTGCCCAGTTCGGCCAGGGTGAACTGAAAACCACCGTCGCCCGCCAGGCAGATGACCGGCTCGCCACTGGCCAGCGCCGCACCAAGCGCCGCCGGCAGACCATAACCCAGCGCGCCGAAGCCCACCGAGGCATTGAACCAGCGCTGCACCGCCGGCGCGGCATAGCCCATATTGCCGGCATACACCTGACGGGTGGAGTCGCCCACCAGCAGCGCCTGTGGCACCGCATCGCGCAGCTGCTGCAGCAAGGCGATATCCTGCTGCATGCCGGCGGGCAGCTCTTGCCAGGCCGCCTGCGCCGTCTGCTGCACCCGTCCCGCCTCCCAGCAGGAAGCCGCTGGCGCAGCCGGCCACTGCGCCAGCAACTGCTGCAAGCTGGCCGCGCAGTCGCCCAGCAGGGGCAGATCGGCTGCGCGGTTGCGGAACAGTTGCTGCGCATCGATATCCAGCCGGATCAATACGCCGGGAATGGCAAAGCCACCATCGACATAGGCGTCGTAATCGGTCTGGCCCAGTTCGGTGCCCAGCGCCAGCACCACATCGCTGTCGCGCATCAGCTGCCGCGCCGCCTGGCTGGAGGCGCTGCAGGACAAGCCCAGCGGGTGCTCCGGCGGCAGCACGCCACGGGCATTGATGGTCATCAGCGTCGGCGCCTGCAGGCGCTCGGCCAGTTGGCGGATTTCCGCTGCCGCTGCCACGGCCCCGCCACCCACCAGCAACAGCGGACGGCGTGCGCCATGCAGTAGCTGGGCCGCCTGCGCCAGTGCCGCCGCCTCGGCCACACTGCGCCGCAGCCGTGGCAGCCGGGCGGGTACCGCCGGCAGCCCATCGGCGGCAGCCGACATCAGGTCGAGCGGAATCTCGATATGCACCGGCCTTGGCCGTGCACCATCGAACACGGCAAAGGCGCGTGCCAGCACCTGTGGCAATTCTTGCGGGCGGGTAATGGTGTGGCTGAAGGCGCTAACCTGGCTGGCCAGTGCCTGCTGATTTGGTAGCTCGTGCAAATGGCCATTGCCCGAGCCCAGCTTGCCCAGTGCGTTGACACCGGAAATCACCAGCATGGGAATGGAGTCGGCATAAGCCTGCCCCATGGCGGTCAGGATATTGGTCAGGCCGGGGCCGGTAATCACCAGACATACCCCCGGCTTGCCACTGACACGCGCATAGCCATCGGCCATGAAGCCCAGGCTCTGTTCGTGTCGCGCCGTCACATGGCGGATAGGGCTGTCCGCCAGCCCGCGATACAGCTCCACGGTGTGCACGCCGGGAATGCCGAATACCGTGTCCACCCCATAGCCGGCCAATAATTCGGTCAGGTATACACCTACTGTTTTCATGCTTGCATGCTCCGCACTCACTAACGTTCAGGCCGGCTGCGCTTGCAGGCTGGCAACAAAGCTGGCAATCCGGCGGCAGGCTTCCGCCAGCCTGGCCTCGTCCAGCACAAAGCCCAGCCGCAGAAAGCCGCTGGCGATATCACCGAAAGCGCTGGCATCCAGCACCGCCACTCCGGTCTGACGGAACAAGCGCCAGGCAAAGTCATCGGCGGCCAGGCCGCTGTCACGCACGTCGATCAGCATGAACATGCCGGCCTCGGGCAATTGACAGCGCAGGCCGGGAATATTGCTCAGCAGCTGATAGCAGACGTCGCGGCGGCGGCGATAGGTTTCGCGCATGGCCGGCACGATGCTGTCACGCTGCTGCACCGCCAGTAGTGCGGCCTCCTGGATGAAGCCCGGCAGGCCATACAGCATGCACAGTGCCAGCCGGCCCAGATGACCGACCAGCTCGGCCGGGGCCACCACCCAGCCCATGCGCCAGCCGGCCATGGCATGAGATTTGGACAGGCTGCCAATGGTGACGGTGCGCTCGGCCATGCCAGGCAGGCTGACCATGCTCAGATGTGGCTGCTCGAAGGTCAGGCCGGCATACACCTCGTCCGACACCACCCACAGGTCGTGCTGCTGTGCCAGCGCGGCTACTTCTGCCAGCTCGTCCCGGCTCATCACCGCCCCGCTGGGATTGTTTGGCGTGGCAAGGAAAATGGCGCGGGTACGCGGGGTGATGGCCGCTGCCAGCGCGCCGGGGCGCAGATGAAAGCCACGCTCCACATCGACCGGCACCGGCACCAGCGCTGCGCCGCTGGCGCGGATGCTGGCCTCATACGTCAGATACATCGGTTCGGGCACCAGCACCTCGTCGCCGGGCTGGCACAGGCAGAGCGCCACGGCAAACAAGCCGTTTTGCGCACCGGCCACCACGATGACCTGGTCCTCGCTCACCATCTGCCCGGTTTGCTCGCTGTGCATGGTCGCCAGTGCCTGCCGCAGGGCCGGCCTGCCGCTGACATCGCTGTAGTGGGTATCCCCCGCCAGCAAGGCGCTGACGGCTCGTTCGCTGATGCTGGCCGGGGTGGCAAAGTCCGGGTCGCCCACACTGAGGATGAATACCTCTTCGCCACGCGCCTCGGCCTGCTGGGCCGCATAGTGGATTTGCCAGGCGTCGGTGCGTTTGCCGGCCAGCCGGTCTACCAGACTGGAATAATGCATGCTGCACTCCTTGAACTAGATGGGCTAGAAAGCATTCCGGACTGGCAGACGCATCTCCAGCCGCTTGAACAGTCGCTCGATCAGCATGGCCAGCAGCAGATAGATCAGCGCCATGACCAGCAGGGGTTCATACGTGAGGAAGGTTTGATTGCGAATCAGGTTGGCCACGCCCAGCGCGTCCATCACCGCCACGGTGGAAGCCAGCGCAGTGGACTTGAGCAACATCACCGATTCGCCAGCCAGCGTGGGCAGCAGGATGAAGATGGCACGCGGCAGCCAGATGCGGCGGATCATCAGCAAACGCGGCATGCCCAGCGCCCGTGCGGCCTCCAGCTCGCCCTTGGGCACGCCACGCAAACCACCTTTGATCACCTCGCCGACATAGCCGGCCACGCTCAGCATCAGTGCCAGCGCCACATACCAGAAGCCTTCGCGCAGATAGGGCCACAGCCAGCTGTCGCGCAGCAGCGGAAAGCTGACAAACAGGCTGCCCAGGCCGTAATACATCACGTAAATCTGCACCAGCAAGGGCGTGCCGCGAATCAGATTGGTAAAAGACAGGCTGAGCCAGGCAATGAAAGGCTGGCGCGACAGCCGGCCAAAGCCCACCAGCACCGCCAGCGCAAAACCCAGCGTCCCGGCAATCAGCAACAGCTGCAGCGTGGTCATCACCCCCAGCGCCATCATCCGGCCATACTCTCCCAGCCATTCGAAATTCATGGTGTGCTCCCCGTTCAGTGCGCTGGCATCCAGCGGCTGATGCGCCGGTCAAACCGGCTGAACAGCAGGTTGGACAACAGGGTGATCAGCAGATACACCGCAGCCACCGCCAGATAAAACAGCAAATATTCGCGGGTGGAGCCAGCTGCCTGCTTGGTGGTGAACAGCAGCTCGTTGTAACCCACCACGCTGATCAGGGCGCTATCCTTGATCAGGATCAGCCACAGATTGGACAGCCCACCCAGCGCGTAGGGCAGCATTTCCGGCAGGACAATGCGCTGCACGATCATGCGGCGCGGACAGCCAAAGGCACGCGCGGCCTCCAGATGCCCGGTGGGGATGGACTGCACGGCGCCACGGATGATCTCGGCGGCGTAGGCGCCCTGCACAATGCCCAGCACCACCACGGCGGCCATGAAGCCGTTGATGGGGGCCGGCCCCTGGTCCAGCTGCGCCAGCACCCAGTTGATCAGGTCGCCACCGGCGTAATACAGCAGCAAAATCAGCAGCAGCTCCGGCACCGCCCGGCACACCGTGGTGTAGGCATTGGCCAGCCGCAGCAGCAGCCCGTGGCGCGTCATCTTGATCATGGCCACCAGCAGGCCGATGAACAGCCCTACCGAAAAAGCGCCCAGTGAAATCTGCAGCGTCACCAGCGCGCCCTGCAGCAAGGCACTGCCCCAGTCCAGCACCACGGCGTCGAATGCCTTGGTCAACCATTCCATGCCATTTCCTCTCTGAATAAGACCAGCTCGCCCTTGTCGCCAGCAGGGTGGCCAAGGCAGCCCCCTGCCCTGCGCCGGCTTATTTGACGGAAATGTCTACCTTGAAATATTTCTTCTGGATGGCGTTGAAGCTGCCGTCCTGGCGCAGCTTGAGGATGGCATCGTCAAACTTGCGCTTGAGCGCGACATCGCTCTTGCGCAAACCCGCCCCCACGCCGGGGCCGAAAATGGGGTCACGCGGAGCCATGCCCTTGGACTCCAGCGCGCCACCGTCCTTGCTCTTGAGGAAATCGCTGGCTGCCAGCGCGTCCAGCAGCATCACATCCACCCGGCCGGCCGCCATGTCGGCATTCAGCTCGTCCTGGGTGTTGTAATACTTGATGCTGGCGACCTGGCCATAACGCTTCTTGATGTAGTCGGCATTGACGGTGGACGACTGCACGCCGATCACCTTGCCCTTCAGCCCTTCTGGCGTCAGGGTCAGCTTGCTGCCCTTGGGAGCCACGTATTCGGCGTCGGTGTAGTAATAAGGCTTGCTGAAGGCAATGACCTTTTCCCGCTCCGGGGTAATCGACATGGAATTGAAGATCACGTCGATCTTCTTGCTGTTGAGCGAGGGGATGATGCCGTCCCAGGCTACCTCGGTGATCTGGCACCTTTCCTTGATTTCCTGGCAGATGCGCTGCACCAGCTCGACTTCAAAGCCGCTCCACTGGCCGGAGCTTTGCTTGATGGAAAATGGCGGATAAGGCTCGGCAGCAATGCCCACCTTCAGCGGGGCGGCCAGTGCGGCACCGGCCAGCAGGCTACAGGACAAGGCAAGGCAAATACGCAGCATTCTGGTTTTCATGTCTATCTCTCCATAAGGTGGGTGAAGCGATGCGGACGGGTACGGCCAACAGCAGAAATGCGTGATCAATACAGCACGCCTGGCACGCTGCCACCTTGTGCCGGTGGCTGGCCTTGCCAAAGCGCGCCATGCGCAGTCAGGCACGGCAGAACTGTGCATTGACAAACTGGCGGCAGCGCTCGCTGCCGGGGTTTTCAAACACCTGCCGTGCCGTACCGGCTTCTTCGATACAGCCCTGGTGCAGAAACATCACCTTGCTGGACACATCGCGGGCAAAAGCCATCTCGTGGGTGACCAGCACCATGGTGCAGCCATCCTGTGCCAGATCGCGGATCACCTTGAGCACCTCGCCCACCAGCTCCGGGTCCAGTGCCGAGGTGGGCTCGTCAAACAGCATGACCGAGGGCCGCGTTGCCAGCGCGCGGGCAATCGCTACCCGCTGTTGCTGGCCGCCAGACAAAAAAGCCGGGTAACTGTGGCGCTTCTCCGCCATGCCCACCTTGGCCAGCAGGGCTTCGGCCAGGGCAATGGCCTCGGCACGCGGCTGGTGCAGCACGCGAATCGGCACCTCGATCAGGTTTTCCAGCACGGTCATGTGCGGCCATAGATTGAAGCTCTGAAACACCATGCCCAACCGGGTACGCATGCGGTCCACCTGGGGCGGATTGGCCAGCACGGTCTGGCCATGGCGATTGGTCTTGAGGGCGACCTCTTCGCCGGCAATCAGCACCTGGCCGCTATCGGGAACCTCCAGCATGTTCATGCAGCGCAGCAAGGTGCTCTTGCCGGAACCGCTGGCACCGATCAGCGACACCACGTCGCCGGACTGCGCGGTAAAGGACACGCCCTTGAGTACTTCCTGCGTGCCAAATCGCTTGCGCAGATTGCGGATGTCGATAATGGGCGCGGCAGCGGCCGCAGCCTGGGGCATGAAGGTATCGGACAAGCTGGCTCTCCCCTGAGTGAACAGCAGCACGGTGTAGGCCGTGGCGCTGCATGGTGGCATGCACTGCATTCAGCACATTTCATGCCACCCTGACCAGCAAAGAAAAATCAATAAAAACAATATATTAAGATTACAAGTTCTTGCTGATTTCCTGCATTTACGTGAATAGTTGCGAAACTGCCAGAAATTCAGCAGCCCGGTATGGCCAACAGGAGGGATCAGGCTAGCCGCGTGGCGTACAGATTGCCCCAAGCAGGGAAAGACGTGGTATCAATAGGCAAAACAAGAAGAAGTCACATCGGAGGAGGAGTTCATGGACAGCCAACTGGCGTCTGCCATTTCCATTTTCATGGAATTTCTGGACGCACTACCCCAGCCGGTCGCCATCGTCGATGCGGCGGGCAACTATGTGTATTACAACGAAGAAAGCGCCCACATCGACGATTACCAGGCGGCCCACGCCCTGGGTCACCCGGTGTTGCAGATCTACCCGCAACTGAACCAGCACAGCAGTACCCTGTTGCAGGCTGCGTTCAAGGGCAAGCGCTATCACAACCAGTATCAGCTGTACTACAACCCCGGCGGCAATCCGGTGCACCAGGTGCATACCACCCTGCCATTGCAGAACAACGACGGTGACATCATCGGTGCCATCGAGATTTCCCGTGACCTGTCGGTCATCAACCACCTGCACGAGCAGTTCATCGACTTGCAGCAAAAGTTGCACGGCCAGCAGCCGCCAGCGGATGACGGCATCGTCACCTGTGAGCCGGACATGCAGAAGCTGATTCACCAGGCGCAACGGCTGGCCAAGACCGATGTGCAGGTACTGATCTATGGTGAAACCGGCACCGGCAAGGAGCTGTTCGCCCGGCTGCTGCACACCCACAGCGAACGCGCACGCCAGCCCTTCCTGGTACTCAACTGCGCCGCCATGCCCGAGCCCCTGTTTGAAAGCGCCCTGTTCGGCACGGTCAAAGGTGCCTTTACCGGCGCAGAAGACCGCAAGGGCCTGCTGGAAAGCGCCCATGGCGGCACGCTGTTTCTGGACGAGCTCAATTCGATGCCGATGGCGGTGCAGGGCAAGCTGCTGCGGGCGCTGCAGGAACAAACCTTCCGCCGTGTCGGCTCCAGCCAGGAATGCCAGGTAGATGTACGCATCATCGCCGCCACCAACGAGTCGCCGCAAACCATGCTGGACAAGCAGCGCATTCGCCCCGACCTGCTGTACCGGCTGAATGTGGGCTATCTCACCATTCCGCCGCTGCGCGAGCGCAAACGCGATATCCCGCTGCTGGCACAGGCCTTTCTGGAGAAGAACGGCAAGATTACCGGCAACCGGGTCAAACGCATCAGCCCGGCCGTGCTGGAGCGGCTGCAACGCCACCGCTGGCCGGGCAATGTGCGCATGCTGGAAAACATCATCCTGCGCAGTCTGATCTTCTGTGAAAATGGCGACGAACTGGATTTCATCCTGCTGGAAGAAGACGAACAACAGCTGGAGCCCCTGGCCCCCAGCAGCACCACAACGGCGCTCCCGGCACCGCCAGCAGTGGACATTGAAGCCTCAGCCTCGCTGGAAGCCCAGGTAGCCGCCTACGAGCGCACGCTGTTGCTGCACTACCTCAAGCGCTACCCCAATCTGTCCGAAGCCGCGCGCCAGTGCGGTCTGCCACGCGCCACCCTGCAATACAAAATGAAGAAGTACGGCATCCGGCTGGCCCAGCAGGTGATCGGCGGCTGAATGCAACAGGCCGGACCTTCCCGCCAGGGAAGACACCGGCCGCACACCGTCACACCGCGCCAGGGTGTGGTGAATTTACAGATCCAGCACCAGTCGCTCGCAGGCTGCACGTGACACACAGAGCATGACCCGGTCCTGTGCTGCCTGCTCCGCCGCACTCAGATACTGGTCGCGATGCAGGGCCGTACCGGCCAGCAAACGGGTTTCACACGTGCCGCAATAGCCTTCGCGGCACAGGCTCTCCACCCGGATGACCGTTTGCCGCTGGATGGCATCCAGCATGCTTTCATCGGCAGCCACTCGCACCTCGCAGCCGGATCGTGCCAGTTGCACGACAAACGCCGATCCGGCCGGGCTATCCGGCAGCGCAAAGCGTTCGATATGCAAGCGGCCCTGCTGTGCCAAATCCTGCCCGACAGCCTCTACCTCGGCAATCAGGCGCTGCGGCCCGCAGGCATAGACATGGCTTGTGGCTCCCACACCAGCCAGCAGGGCCGCCACGTCCAGCCTTGCCCCCTGGCTGGCATCATACAGCCGCACCGAATCGCGCCCGGCCAGTTGCTCGACAAAGGCAGCCTCGGCCGCCGAGCGATAAGCGTAATGCAGCTGGAAATCCTGCTCCCGCCCACGCATGGCCGCCATATGGGCGATAAAGGGGGTAATGCCGATGCCGCCGGCAATGAACAGAAAAGATGCCGTCCCCGGCGGCAAGGCAAACAGATTGGCCGGGGTAGTGAATTCCAGCCCGGCTCCTGGCTGCAGGCCATGCAGCCAGGCCGAACCGCCACGCGCACTGGCTTCACGCTTTACCGCAATATGCAGGCTGTTGCCCTCATAGCTGGCATCCAGCAGCGAATAGGCATTGACCGGACTATCCGCGCGGCTGCCCGCCCGCAGCAGCAAGTGGCTGCCGGAGCTAAATGCGGGATAGCTCCCGTCCGCCGGCTGCAGGGTCAGCGCCCTGATATCGCGAGCCAGCGGCTGCGACGCCAGCAGGCGGCCCTTCATCCAGTGAATCTGGCTCATGCTGCCCTCCTTGTTCCGCGCGGGTTTACTGACGGTAGGATTGCGCCATCATGCGGTGGAAATAGGCGATGCCATGTTCGCTGATGCCACTGAGGCTATCGTCCACCATGATGCGCCCCTGGCCACGGTAACCGCGCGATTGCAGCCCACGCTGCACGCTTTCCACCAGCCGCAAGTCTTCTGGACGGAAGGTCTGGGTCGCCCAGGTGATGAAGTTGCGCTGCTCCGGCGTCACCTCCTTGCTGGGCATCAGCACCTCGTAGTACTGCACCGTCAGCCCCGCCGACACCGGGTATTCGTAGATCACCGTCATGGTGTCATCGCCCGGCACGACGTTGAACATGACACAGGGCCATACCCAATAGCCGCTGAAAGCCTGGTTGGCGACATCGCCATCAAAGGAATAGCCCTGGCTGGACGATTTGGAATGGCCGTGTTGCAAGGTCCAGCGGCCATGGAAGGTATGCGTGTAGCTGGCGCTGTCCACCGAGCTGGAAAAGCCCGGGTGGGCCGGTGCACAGTGGTAGCACTCCATGTAGTTGTCGACAATCACCTTCCAGTTGGCCGGCGTATCGGTAATGGTGCGCGAGGCCACCTGCAGGCTGGCCACATTGGGGCAAACGCTGTGCAGGTGTTCGGCCAGCCCGGCCAATGCCGTTTCTACTGGTTCGGCCTGCATGTCCATATTGATGAAGACAAAACCGCAGTATTCCGCGACCTGTACCGGTGTCAGCCGGTAATCTGCCTTGTCGAAATGGGCAACATGCTCGCAATTGCGCGCCACTGCCAGCTCGCCGTCCAGCTTGAAGGTCCAGGCATGATAGGGACAGCTGACGACATTCTTGGCAATGCCGCTGTCTTGCAGCAGCTCATGTCCGCGGTGCGGACAGACATTGTAGAAAGCCCGCAGCACACCATCCCGCCCGCGCACCGCCAGCAGGTTTTCTCCAGCGATACGACGTGTGACATAGGCGTTGTTTTCTGCCAGTTCGCTGCCATGGCAGAAACACAGCCAGGACTTGGCAAAAATCTGCTGCTTTTCGTAGTCGAACACCGCATCGGAGGTGTAATACCTGGCGGGAAGCGTGTAGGCATGGCTCATGTCCTGGCAGAAATCATCCGGCAAATCCATTCCGATATCGCGCTGCATCACAGTCTCCTGGGTTGGCTGGCTCAGACGACTGGCCGCCAAACGGCACCAGCTGAGCATAGGCTGTATTTAGCAGCTTGCATGCCAGCCAGAAAAAACAGCCAAGCCATTGTATTTATTGAAAATACCCTTATCGAATCAGAAGGAAATTTCAGGCAACCGCTGGAAAAACCATGAATCCGCCAGTTTTCTGGCAGCCAGAAATAGCAAAACCGGACCAGGGTCCGGTGCTGACAGGTGTGCTACGCGACGGCTTATCACGGCAAACACAACCTCGCAGAGGACCCGGGCCAAGGCCTGCCAACGCGGTCAGACTTAACCCGGCCTCAAACAACCCCGTACTTGGTGCCAGTAGTACTACATGCAGAAAACTGCATAAAAAAACCGCCCTCGAAAGGGCGGTTCTTGTGTAGCCGGCAGTTGCAGGCTTAGGCGTTCAGTTCACGGGCCAGGTACAGCCAGGTTTCCACCACGGTGTCCGGGTTGAGGGACACGGTATTGATGCCCTCTTCCACCAGCCACTTGGCAAAGTCCGGATGATCCGACGGGCCCTGACCGCAGATACCGACGTACTTGTCGGCCTTGCGGCAAGCCTGGATCGCCATGTGCAGCATGGCTTTCACGGCTTCGTTGCGCTCGTCGAAGGTGGCGGCAATCGGGCCACCGGAATCGCGGTCCACGCCCAGGGTGAGCTGGGTCATGTCGTTGGAACCGATAGAGAAGCCATCGAAGAACTGCAGGAACTTGTCGGCCAGTACGGCGTTGGTCGGCAGTTCGCACATCATGATCAGACGCAGGCCGTTTTCGCCACGCTTCAGACCATTGGCAGCCAGGATTTCCACAACCTTCTCGGCTTCAGCCAGGGTGCGAACAAACGGGATCATCACTTCCACGTTGACCAGACCCATCTCGTCGCGCACCTTCTTGATGGCGCGGCATTCCAGGTCGAAACAGTCACGGAAGGATTCAGCCACGTAGCGCGCAGCACCACGGAAACCGATCATCGGGTTTTCTTCGTGCGGTTCGTACAGCTGACCGCCGATCAGGTTGGCGTACTCGTTCGACTTGAAGTCGGACATGCGTACGATGACCTTTTTCGGGGTGAAGGCTGCGGCCAGGGTAGCAACACCCTCGGCAATCTTGTCCACGTAGAAGTCAACCGGGCTGGCGTAACCGGAAATGCGATCGCTGATGGTCGCCTTCAGGTCGGCCGGCAGGGTGTCGAATTCCAGCAGGGCTTTGGGGTGAATACCGATCTGACGGTTGATCACGAATTCCATGCGCGCCAGACCCACACCTTCGTTCGGCAGCTGCGCGAAGTCGAAAGCCAGTTCCGGGTTGCCCACGTTCATCATGATCTTGACCGGAGCGGCCGGCATCTTGTCCAGCTCGAGGTCGATGATTTCGACATCCAGCAGGCCGTCATAGATGTTGCCGGTATCGCCTTCGGCGCAGGATACGGTCACCTGCATGCCTTCACGCAGGATGTCGGTGGCGTCGCCACAACCTACCACGGCCGGGATACCCAGTTCGCGAGCGATAATCGCCGCGTGACAGGTACGACCACCACGGTTGGTCACGATGGCGGCGGCACGCTTCATCACCGGTTCCCAGTCCGGGTCGGTCATGTCGGTTACCAGTACATCACCCGCCTTGACGCGATCCATTTCGGAAGCGTCCTTGATGGTGCGCACGGTGCCCTGGCCAATCTTCTGACCAATGGCGCGGCCTTCGCACAGCACGGTGGACTTGCTGTTCAGGCGGTAGCGACGCAGCGTGTCCTTGCGGTCTTCCTGCGACTTCACGGTTTCCGGACGGGCTTGCAGGATGTACAGCTTGCCGTCTTCGCCGTCACGGCCCCATTCGATATCCATCGGACGGGCGTAGTGCTTCTCGATGATCAGCGCGTATTCAGCCAGTTCCGCCACTTCCGCGTCGGTAATGGAGAATTGCTTGCGCTGTTCCGCCGCTACATCCACGGTCTTGACCGAACGGCCAGCCTGGGAAGCATCGGTGAATTCCATCTTGATCAGCTTGGAACCCATGTTCTTGCGCAGCACAGCCGGACGACCTGCCTTCAGGGTCGGCTTGTGTACGTAGAACTCGTCGGGGTTAACCGCACCTTGCACCACGGTTTCGCCCAAACCATAAGAAGCGGTGATGAACACCACGTCTTCGAAGCCGGATTCGGTGTCGATGGTAAACATCACACCGGCGGCGCCGAGGTCGGAACGCACCATGCGTTGTACACCAGCAGACAGCGCCACAACATCGTGGGCAAAGCCTTTGTGTACACGGTAGGAAATGGCGCGATCGTTATACAGAGAAGCAAAAACGTGCTTCATCGCATCCTTGACGTTTTCAAGGCCACGAATGTTCAGGAAGGTTTCTTGCTGGCCTGCGAACGAGGCATCGGGGAGATCTTCTGCGGTTGCAGAAGAACGGACTGCTACGGAAATATCGGCACCACCGGCATCGGCTACCATCTTGTCCCAGGCAGTCTTGATATCTTCATCAAGCTTGGCCGGGAAAGGAGTATCGATGATCCACTGGCGAATTTCCTTGCCGACTCGCGCCAACTCGGTCACGTCGTCGATGTCCAGATTGGACAGCGCGGCGCTGATCTTGTCAGCCAAGCCATTGTGCTGGAGGAAATCTCGGTAGGCATCCGCGGTAGTAGCAAAACCACCGGGGACTCGGACGCCCGAGCCTGCCAGCTGACTGATCATTTCACCCAGGGAGGCGTTCTTGCCGCCTACCTGTTCAACGTCAGTCATGCGCAGCTTCTCGAACCAGATGACGTAGTTCTCTGCCATCACTTCACTTCCTGTGTTGGATTGGACGGATAGAAAACCCGCATTCTAGCCGAATACCACAGGACTTGCGTAGCCCATTTTGCAGCGCACAACACTAGGGTTTGCCCCATATCAATGCAAACCACGCCCGAGGATGGTGAGTGTAAGGGCGTTTCTTTGCCAATTTGTGACCGCGATGTAGTGTGGCAACTACAACAAAAGCCATAGCAGGGGCGGATCATGGCCAATTCATGCCACCACCCTCACCGCTGCCGTACAGTCGGCGGGCAGGGGTATAATCCCTCTCAACTATTTTCTTATCGATTTCGAAACAGGTGCATCCATGCCACACCGTCGCTCCGCCTTTTTCATCTCCGACCGCACCGGCATCACTGCCGAATCGCTGGGTAATACCCTGTTGACCCAGTTCGACACACTGGAATTCAAGCGCGAGGCCATCCCTTTCATTGATACCGTGGAAAAGGCGCAGGTGGTGGTACACCACATTCGCGCCGTGGCCGAAGCCGATCACCTGAAGCCGCTGGTCTTCACCAGCATCGTCAATCCGGAAGTACGCCAGGTGCTGCATATCGACAATGCACTGGTGGTGGATTTCTTCGATACCTTCATCGGCGAACTGGAAGCCGAACTGGGCCAGAAGGCCTCGCTGACGCTGGGCAAGGCCCATGGCGTGGGCAGTGAGGAGAAATACGACCACCGCATCGAAGCGGTCAATTTCTCGCTCAATCACGATGACGGCGTAAAACTGAAAGACCTGGCCGAGGCCGACGTCATCCTGGTTGGCGTCTCACGCTCGGGTAAAACCCCGACCTGCCTGTATCTGGCACTGCAATACGGCATCAAGGCCGCCAACTACCCGCTCACCCCGGAAGACCTGGACAGCCCCACCCTGCCCAAGATGTTGCTGCCCTACCGCAACAAGATGTTCGGCCTGACCATCGACCCGGCGCGCCTGCACCATATCCGCCAGGAGCGCCGCCCGGACTCCAAATACGCCAGCCTAGACAACTGTCACTTCGAAGTGAACGAAGCCGAATCGATGTTCCGCTTCCACGGCGTGCCGTTTATCAGCACCACCCACAAGTCCATCGAAGAAATTGCCACCACCATCATGCATAAGGCCACCTTGTCGCGTCGTTTCTAAGAGCCGCTAACAAAAACCCTGCTGCTGCGTTGCGCCTCCTTGCCGTACTCTTTGTACTGTCTGCGTCGGCGCGCCTTGCCCCAGGGACGCTACGCTATTTTGTTAGCCGCTCTAAGCCGCGCCACCGGCCGGCAAGCGAAAAAGGAAGGCTGTCGCGCCTTCCTTTTTTACGCCCCCAGCCCCATCAACATAACCTCACACACAATATCCCATTGTTTTATATCGATTTTTAAAAACAAACAGAGAAACTATCGTAAGCAAAAGCGGCTCCAAACAACACCATTCCACCGGAGCCACCCATGTTCATCCTCCCGATTACCAGCTGGCAAAGCTATGCGCCCGGTAGTTGGCGTCAGGGCTCGCAGCTGGCCGGCGTCAGCGGCAAGCCGGACACGCCGGTACTCTCCGGCGACTTGCGTAAGGAAATGGCGGAAACCAGCAACGACCAGCAACAACAACAGCAATCCACCGCCAGCCAGCAACAGCCGGACCATCCCCTGCCCGGCAGAGCGGCCCATGCTTATCAGCTTGCCTACCAGCCGCTGGGCAGCGTGATTGATGTCAGCGCCTGATACTTTTCAGAACAATCCCGTCCTCTGCATATCATTTTCTCTGGGTATTTTTGCAACAGCCGCCGCTTGACGGCGGCAAGCCCGCCGTGTTGTGATAGAAAACATGAACTCCCGCAACGCATTCGCATCCTTCACCTGGTGGTGGCGCCTCTTCTGAGGTAGCACCGGCGACTGCGCACGCATACAACCCGGAGGCTGCCGACAAGGCGGATCCGGGTTTTGTTTTGTCTACGTTCCTCCTTGTCGATGGTTTCCCCTACTTTCTGAACAGAGCGGAACACGACATGAAACTGAGCAACATCACTCCCCAGGACATCATTCTCACTGGCGACCGCACCACCGGTTCGCTGCATCTGGGCCATTACGTAGGCTCACTGCGCAACCGCGTGCTGCTGCAGGACCGCTGCCAGCAATTCCTGCTGCTGGCCGATGCCCAGGCGCTGACCGACAATATGGGCAACTACCTCAAGGTGCGTGACAACGTGCTGCAGGTGGCGCTGGATTATCTGGCGGTGGGCATTGATCCAGCCAAGAGCACCATCTTCATCCAGAGCCTGGTGCCTGAGCTGACCGAGCTGGCGTCCTACTACCTGAATCTGGTTACCGTCTCGCGGCTGGAACGCAATCCCACCATCAAGGATGAAATAAAACAACGCGGCTACGAGCGCGACATTCCGGCCGGCTTCCTCACTTATCCAGCGGCGCAGGCGGCCGACATCACCGCCTTCAAGGCGACCGTAGTGCCCGTGGGTGAAGACCAGATTCCCATGATCGAGCAGACCAACGAGATCGTGCGCCGCTTTAACAGCAGCGTGGAAACACCGGTGCTGGTGGAAGCCAAGGCCATGGTGCCAGAGGTGGGCGCCCGCCTGCCCGGTATCGACGGCAAGGCCAAGATGTCCAAATCGCTGGGCAACACCCTTACCCTGTCGGCCAGCGCCGATGAAATCCGCCAGGCGGTGAAGATGATGTACACCGACCCCAATCACCTGCGTGTGTCCGACCCCGGCCAGGTGGAAGGCAATGTGGTGTTCAGCTATCTGGATGCCTTCCACCCCAATATCGAACTGGTCAAACGTCTGAAAGAGCACTACCAGCAAGGCGGGCTGGGCGACTCCGTCATCAAGCAGCATCTGGAAGAATGCCTGCAGGAACTGTTGGCCCCCATCCGCCAGCGCCGCGAACAATACGCCCGCGACCCGGCGGCCATTCTGGCCATGCTGAAGCAAGGCACCGCCCGCGCCCGTCAGGTAGCCGCCGTGACCCTGTCCGAAGTCAAAGCCGCCATGGGGCTGAACTACTACTGAGCCACCCGCCCTGCTGCGTGCATCCGCAGGGATGATGCACGCATGACAAAACCCCCGCTCCGGCCTTGCGCCTCCTTGCCGTACGATTTGTACTGTCGGCGTCGGCGCGCCTTGATCCGCAGCCTCTAGGGGGTTTTGTTAGTCACTTTACATTGGCCCTTATCTGTAATTTTTATTACAAATACAAATTAAATATCAATTTTGTTCATATAAATTCAATCAACAGAAGGACTAGCCATGACCCGCATCGCACTGATTGGCGATTTTGACCCCGGCGTAGTCGCGCATCAGGCCATTCCACTGGCGCTGCAACTGGCAGCAAGCCAGCTTGATGCTGATGTCCAGCCGGTGTGGCTAGCCACAGACCGCATCCACAGTGCGGCCGATCTGGCAGGCTTTGCCGCCATCTGGTGCGTACCGGCCAGCCCCTATCGCAACATGGACGGCGCACTGACGGCCATTCGCCATGGCCGCGAACAGGGCCTGCCCTTTCTGGGCAGCTGCGGCGGCTTTCAGCACGCCATCCTCGAATACGCCCGCCATGTACTGGGCTGGCAGGATGCCGAGCATGGCGAAACCGCCCCCACAGCCGAGCGCGCCGTCATCGCCCCGCTTAGCTGCGCCCTGGTGGAAACCCGTGCCGAAGTGCGCTTTGCCGCCGGCTCGCAATTGGCCGCCATTTATGGGCAGGCTGCAGCCATGGAAGGCTATCGCTGCCGCTACGGGCTGAACCCGGCCTTTGCCAGCGAACTGACCAGCGGCCCCTTGCAGGCCAGCGCCTTTGATGAAGATGGCGAAGTACGCGCGGTAGAACTGAACGGGCACCCCTTCTTTATTGCCACCCTGTTCCAATCCGAGCGCGCTGCCCTGCAGGGGCAATGCCCGCCGCTGGCCCGCGCCCTGCTGCAAGCAGCCCGCCACCATTGAGGAAACCGTCATGGAATTTGTTTACCAGTGTCAGAATCTGCCAGAAGTACGCACCCAGATAGACCGTATCGACCGCGAGCTGGTTGCCCTGCTGGCCGAGCGCGGCCTGTATGTGAAACAGGCGGCAGCCTTCAAGCAGACCAGCGATGAGGTGGAAGGCGGCAAGCGGGTGGATCAGGTCATGCGCAGGGTGGAAAAGCTGGCAGGCGAACTGGGTGCCGATCCGCAACTGACTGCCGAGGTCTACCGCACCATGATCAGCCACTTCATTGCCAGTGAAATGCGCGAATTCGACCGTCAGCAAGCCACCATGGGCAAAACCGCGCCGTCGGCTTAGACTGCAGCTTCTCACTCCCTGACAAGGCATCGCCGTGAAAAACCTCTATGCCATCCTGCTGCTGGCCGGCCTGTGCAGCCTGCCCAGCGCCCATGCCGAAGAAGTCGGCAAGATCTCCACCACCTTCCGTCTGCTCAGCCCCAATGACAAGGTGGTGGTGGATGCTTTCGACGACCCTGCCGTGAGCGGAGTGGCCTGCTATGTGTCGCGCGCCCAGACCGGCGGCTACAGCGGTGCGGTCGGCCTGGCCAAGGACCCCTCACGCTTTTCGGTAGCCTGCCGCCAGATCGGCAGCATCAGCTTTGCCAGAGCGCTGCCAAAACAGGAAGAAGTGTTCAAGGAAAGCGCTTCCTTCGTGTTCAAGCATGTGCGAGTGGTGCGCATTGTCGATGCCAAGCGCAATACCCTGGTCTACCTCACCTACTCCGACAAACTGATCGACGGCAGCCCGGACAATGCAGTCACCGCCGTACCGGTCAGCGGCCAGAGCATTCCGCAGAAATAGCCGCGCATGTCCTGCCCGACCACGCCTACCCTGCAACGAGCCAGCCTGCTGTGGGATTTCCTGAGTGCCGGGCGCAGCCATCAGCCCTGTGATGTACTGGTGGTATGCGGCTTATGATCTGCGCGTGGTCGATCACGCAGTAGGACTACTGCAGCGGGGTGTTGCCCCGCGCATGCTGATCAGCGGCAATACCGGCAACTGGACCCGTGATTTGTGGAGCAAACCAGAGGTCGAGGTCTTTGCCGAAAGGGCGCTACAACTGGGGATAAGCCGACAGCAACTGCTGCTGGAGCCACGGGCAGGCAACTTTGCTGAAAATCTGGCGTTTTCTCGTGCCCTGTGTCCAGATGCACGTAGCGTCACTTTTGTGACCAAACCCAACTCCATCCGCCGCGTCATGCAGACCCAGCCCGTGCAATGGCCGGACATCAGCTACAGCGTGGATGCGCCCGACTTTGCCTTTCCCTGGGAGGTATCCAATATGGTGGGCGTATTCGGGCTGATCGAAGAAATGGTCGGCGATATTCACCGCCTGCTGCGCTATCCGCAGCTGGGTTACCAGACTGCGGTGAGCATACCGGATACGGTACTGCTCGCCTGGCAGCAACTGATTGCGCAGGGTTTCAACCGCCAGTTGCTGCCGGGCAGTGCACTGGATGACTTGCCACCAGATCTGACCACCTGAAAACAGCAAACCCTACAGGTATTGCTGCCGACAAACATGCCGGTGAAGGTGCTACACCCTCACCCTCAAGCCGTCATACCCCACCTCCACTCCCGGCGGACACAGCGCTGACAGCGTGTGGTATTCCAGGCGGTGGATCATGTGGATCAGCATGGTGCGGCGGGCGCCGATGCGTTCGGCCCACTGCAATGACTGATGAAAACCCAGATGCGAGGGGTAGCCATCCATGTTCAGGCAGTCCAGAAACAACACATCCAGCCCTTGCAGCAAGGCCAGGCTTTCATCCGGGATATGCGACAGGTCGGTCAGCCAGGCGGCATTGCCAATGCGCCAGCCCAGGCAGGGCCAGCTGCCGTGTTGCAGCGGAATGGGGGTAATGGGCAGGCAGGCATGTTTGAACGGGCCGCTGACCACTTCCGGTAGCAGCACCGGCTTGTCCCACACCTTGGAGGGTGGCTGCAGCGCATAGCCAAAACGGCTGGTGATGTTGTCCATGGTGAAGGCATTGCCATACAGCACCACCGCGCCTTGCCGCACATAGCAGAAGGCACGCAGATCATCGATGCCGTTCAGGTGGTCGGCATGCGGGTGGGTATACAACACCGCATCCACCTGGCGAATACCTTCACGCAGAGCTTGCTGGCGCAGGTCGGGGCCGGTATCGATCAGCAAACCCAGATCGCCGCAGCGCACATAAGCGGAGCAACGGGTGCGGTGATTGCGCGGATCGCTTGAGCTGCAGGTGGCACACTGGCAGCCGATGGCCGGGGTGCCCGAGCTGGAACCGCAACCGAGAATAGTGATTTCAAGCTGGCCCGGCTGCAGTGCGCTCATGGCATCAGCCTTGCTGCCCGGCTTGCGGGCGCTGGATTTTACTGAACAGACGATAGAAGTTGTCGCTGGTGGCGGCGGCCACTTCCTCGAAGCTGATACCGCGCAGCTGGGCGATATGCTCGGCCACATGGCGGACATAGGCCGGCTCGTTCAGCTTGCCGCGATAGGGAATCGGTGCCAGATAGGGCGAATCGGTTTCCACCAGCATGCGTTCCAGCGGCATTTTTTGCGCCACTTCCTTGATCTGGGCAGCGTTCTTGAAGGTGACGATGCCGGAGAAGGAAATATAAAAGCCGATCTCCAGCGCGGCCTGCGCCACTTCCCAGTTTTCGGTAAAGCAGTGCATCACCCCGCCACATTGTTCGGCACCCTCTTCGCGCAGGATGCGGATGGTGTCGGCGGCAGATTCGCGGGTGTGGATGATCAGCGGCAGGCCGGCGCGTTTCGCAGCGCGGATATGGGTGCGGAAACGCTGGTGCTGCCATTCCAGATCGCCCTTGCACCAGTGGTAGTCCAGCCCGGTTTCGCCGATGCCCACCACGCGCGGATGGGCAGCATGGGCCAGCAGCTCGTCTTCGCTGAATTCTTCGGCATCCGGGTCGTCCGGATGAATACCCACGGTGGCATACAGATTGCCGTGGTTTTCCGCCAGCGCCAGTACCTCAGGATATTTGGGGCGGGAGACGCCAATCACCAGCGCCAGCTCGACGCCGTTGTGCTGCATATTGGCCAGCACCTCGGGCAGACGGCTGGAGAGGTCGGGAAAATTGATATGGCAGTGCGAATCGACAAGCATGGTGTGTGTTCTGGCTGGCAGTGCGTCCGGCGCTAACCGGACCGCAGGGTTTACATGGTATGGGTGGGACGGCTGGAGTTAAGCACGCCGCCCAGCAGGGTTTCGATCTTGGCCTTGGCCTGGTTGCCGGCGTCGCCAGCGGAAAACTCCACCCCGATGCCCTGCACCCGGCTGTTATTGGCACCGACCGGGGTGATCCATACCACCTTGGCCTGCACGGCGATTTTCTGCGGCTCGTCCATCAGGGTCAGCAACAGGAATACCTCTTCGCCCAGCTTCATGTCCTTGTTGGTGGGAATGAAGATGCCACCGTTTTTCAGGAATGGCATATAGGCGGCAAACAGGGCGCTACGCTCCTTGATATGCAGCGACAGCACGCCGGGACGGGTGAGGTCGGGACGGGTGGTATTTTCCATATGCGCGTTTTCCGCTTTCCTTGTCATGCTGCCAAGAGCCGCCATCCACATGGCCCCTGCATTATAGATAGCCGCTGCAGCCGGTGTGCTGCAGTCAATCAGCCCTGGCGGCCGCCGGCGAATATCTTCAGATAGTCCATCAGCAGCGCCTCCAGTTGCAGGCGCGTATTCAGCGTGTGCTGGCCAAAGGGGGCCAGCTGTTGCAGGGCGTCCTGGCAACGCATCAGTGCCACGGGGTCGCAACGCGACACCAGCTGCTGCAATACCGCTTGCTGCTCGGGATGATAGCGGACAATCCCTGCCAGACTCAAACCAGCCAGGTCGTGCAGCCATTTGCCCAGCCAGCCCAGCGGAATGGCCAGCGGCAGCTTCTGCTTGTCCACCAGTTCCGCCAGATTGAGGATGCTGGCGAAGGTGGGCAGGCCCAGGCCATCGATAAACTGGCTGCGCAGCTTGGCCAGCGCCGGATCATGGTCGAACAGCGGTGCGCCGCCGTTGTGGGCCAGCTCGGCCTCGGCATTGCTCACGCCCTGCTGCCGCAACCAGTCCAGCGCCTGCCCGGCGGAAGGGGCCGACAAGGGAAACTGGCGGCAACGGCTGCGAATGGTGGGCAGCAGCCGCTGCGCGGCCTGGGCCACCAGCAGGAACAACACATCCTGCGGCGGCTCCTCGAGGATTTTCAGCAAGGCATTGGCCGCTGCCGGGTTGAGGTTTTCCGCCGGCTCCACCACCACGATGCGCTGCCCGGCGCGGTGGGCGGTGAGATGGGCAAATTCGATGACCTGGCGCACCGCTTCGATCTTGATCAGCGGCAGCTTGCGGCCGGGCTTGGCTTCCTTGCCTTCTTCCTCTTCCTCGGTCTGCGGCGACAGGCGGCGGAAATCGGGGTGGGTGCCATGCTCGAACCAGCGGCAGCCTTCGCAGTGGCCACATGGCTGGTAATCAGCCTGCAATTGCTCGCACAGCAGCGATTGCGCCAGATGTAGGGCGAATTCCAGCTTGCCGGTGCCAGCCGGGCCAATGAACAGCCAGGCATTGGGCAGGCGGGCGCGTTCGGCATTCAGCCGCTGCCAGTCTTGCTGTTGCCAGGGAAACAGCATCAGCTTCGCTCCAGCAAGGCTGCCAGATGGCCGGCGATATCCTGTTGCAGCTGGGCAATGCTGCGGGTGGCATCCAGCACGCGGAAACGCGGGTCTTGCTCCGCACGTTGCAGATAGGCATCGCGTACACGCTGGTGGAAATCGGCCTGTTCCTGCTCGAAACGGTCCAGCTGGCGGTTGCCGGCCATGCGCTGGCTGGCCACATCCAGCGGCACATCGAACAGCAGGGTCAGATCCGGCTGCAGGCCTTGCTGTACCCAGTGTTCCAGGATGGCAATACGCTCGGCCGGCACGCCGCGGCCACCACCCTGAAAGGCGAAAGTGGAGTCGGTAAAGCGGTCGGACACCACCCAGCGTCCGGCTTGCAGTGCCGGGCGAATCAGGCTGGATACCAGTTGCTGGCGCGAGGCGAACATCAGCAGGGTTTCGGCTTCCAGCGATACCTGGGTATCCACCGCCAGCAACAGGGCGCGCACCTGCTCACCCAGCGGGGTGCCACCCGGTTCGCGGGTGAATTCAGCCGCAATGTCATGCGCGGCCAGCCAGTCGCGGATAAAGCCCAGATGCGTGCTCTTGCCGGCACCGTCTATGCCTTCCAGCGTGATGAAACGGCCAGTGTGCTCAGCCATTGGAGCCTTTCTTCAGAATGTATTTGCGCACCGCCTGATTGTGCTGCTCCAGTGTTTCCGAGAAATAGGAGCTGCCATCGCCCTTGGCCACGAAATACAGGGCGCTGGAGTTGGCCGGATTGGCGGCAGCTTCCAGCGCGGCCTTGCCGGGCAGGGAGATGGGCGTCGGCGTCAGGCCGCTGCGGGTATAGGTATTGTAGGGGCTGTCGCGGCGCAGGTCGGCCTTGCTGATATTGCCCTGATAAGCCGTACCCATGCCGTAGATGACCGAAGGGTCGGTCTGCAGGCGCATGCCCTTGTTGAGGCGGTTGACGAACACGGCGGCCACCAGCGGGCGGTCGGCATCCAGCGAGGTTTCCTTTTCCACCAGGCTGGCCATGATCAGCAGCTCGTACGGGGTGTGATAGGGCAGATCCGGCTTGCGCGCAGCCCAGGCGGCTTCCAGCTTCTGCTGCATGGTGGCGTAGGCGCGGCGGTACAGCTCCAGATCGCTACTACCCGGAGTAAACAGATAAGTGCTGGGGAAAAACAGCCCTTCCGGCATGGTGTCGTTCAGCCCCAGTTGCTGCAGCAACTGCGCGTCGCTCAGTTCGCGTGCTTCATGCACGATATCCGGATTGCGGTCGACCGCCTGCCGCAGCTGGCGGAAGCTCCAGCCCTCGATCACGGTCAGGCTGGCCTCGTCGGGATGGCCGTCAGCCAGCCGCTGCAGGATGTTCCACATCGATACCGATTCATTGAACTGGTAGAGGCCGGCCTTGATCTTGCGATCCATGCCCTGCGCCCGCCCCAGCAGCATCATGATATTGCGGTTGCGGATGACCCCTTCATCCGCCAGGGTACGCGCCACCTGGCCCAGCGTGCGATTGGGGCCGATAGTCAGTTTGTAGGGCGATTGCGGCAGCTCGACCGGGATGACCACCACCCAGCTCAGCCAGGCGGCGACGGTCAACACGGCCAGCAACAGGATGCGAGGCCACAAGGCAGGAGATTTTCGTCTGGGTTTGGCAGGCACGGCGGGTATCGGCGACAGGGTGATTGGGCAAGGGAGAGATGATACCAGCAAGGGCCGCTGCTGGCATGCCACATGGGACGGATCACCGCGCTCCCGCCAGCTTGAAGCGACACTGCATTACGCCGTCATGACAGCTATAGTAAGCTCTGCGCCAAACGGCCCACAGTGGGGAACGCCCGGCCAGCGGCCTTCTCCCATGCTGCACACCCCATACCGGAGACACCTGCAATGAAACCGTTTTTCCGCCTTGCCTGCGCCATCGTCGCCATGAGCGCGCTCAGCCACAGCGCCATGGCCGAGGAAAATCAGCAGCACTTGTTCAATCTGCCGCCAGAAGCCTTCCAGCCCAATCCCAAAGTACCCGGCCAGATGGTTTATCTCAAACCCGGCGCAGATCTGAAGCAGTACCATGCCGTCATTCTGGAACCGCTGTCCTTTCTGGAGCGCCAGGCCGACGGCAACTGGCAGCTGCTGGTTGCTGCCGAAAAAAACAAGATCGACCGCTACTACCGCATGAGCATGGAAACCGCGCTGCGCAAGGAGCACATCAAGGTGGTCACCGTGCAGGGGCCGGGCGTGGCCCGCCTGCGCGTGGCGGTGACCGGCTTCCAGCAGGACAAGCCGGGCCTGGCAGTCAGTGACATTCTGCCGATCAAGGCCGCCTTCAATCTGGCACGCTTCGCGACCGGCACCGACCCCTATCTGCTGAAAGTGTCCACCATGGGCCAGCTTGACGACTCGCAGGATCACACCTTGCTGGCTGGCGGCGTCAACCTGATTGAAAACCCGGGCAGCAAGACCAAGGACGAAGCCATCACCGCCGAGCTGCTGAAAAAGATGATCAGCAACTGGACTGCCAAGAACGCGCGCCAGCTGGCCCACGCGCTGTCGCCAGCCAAGTGATCGCACTAGGAACAAACTTTGACAAGCGCTGTAACAATCCGTAATGGATAATTTTTGTCATGTGTTTTATGGTAGTTTGCCTGAGGCCGGTTTTTCACACTCCACACCGGCCGGACAGCCGGGAATGTCTCCCGCCCAACATAAAAGGAACCTGCAATGCGCAAATTCGTGATGATGGCACTGTTGACCCTGGCCACTGCCAATGTCGCTCTGGCTGCAGACGCCAGCTGTGATGCCAAGGCGGCCGAGAAAAAGCTGGCTGGCGCGGCCAAGACCAGCTTCCTGAAGAAATGTGAAAAAGACAGCAAGGCTGTCGCACCGCAAGCCATGTGCGAAGGCAAGGCCGCCGACAAGAAACTGGCCGGCGCTGCCAAGAACAGCTTTGTGAAGAAATGCGTGAAGGATTCCGCTTCCGCAGCCAAATAAGCAGTCAGGCGGGCTGCCGCAGCCCGCCACTCTCCACTCTCCACTCTCCACTCTCCACTCCCCACTCCCCACTCCCCACTCTCCCGATTCCCCACTTCACCCGCTTGCCTCCTGCGCCAACACACGGCAAAATACATCGGATGATTGGATGAATAAACATGACCATGCACAAACTGACACAAACCAAGCGTTCGCTGGTTGATCTGGCGCTGGAGGAACTGGGCCAGCGGCTGACCAGCGGCACATGGGCCGTGGGCAGCCGTATTCCCACCGAACCGGAGCTGGCCGAGCAGCTGGGCATCAGCCGCAATACCGTGCGCGAAGCCGTCCGGGTATTGCTGTATGCCGGCCTGCTGGAAGTCCGTCAGGGCGACGGCACCTATGTGCGTGCCATCACCAGCCCGGCGGAGGCCATGCGCAGCATCAGCCGCGCCAGCCTGCGCGAACAGCTGGAAGTACGGGCCGTGCTGGAGGAAAGCACCGCCCGGCTGGCCGCCCTGCGCGCCGATGAGCAGGACATTGCGCAGATTGAACGCTGCCTGGCCGTTCGCGGCGAGCAGCACCAGTACCAGAGCGCCGACGACTTCATTGCCCGCGATCTGGACTTTCACCTGGCCATTGCCGATGCCTGCGGCAACGCCGCACTGGCCGAGCTGTACCGCTACTTCTCGCGCACGGTACAACTGGGCATCCAGTTCTCCATTCAGGACGAGGCCCTGCCCGATCCAGACCTCGCCTCGCATCAGGCCATTGTCACTGCCATCCGCAATGGCGATGCAACCGCCGCCGGCCAGGCCGCCGCCGCCGTCACCGGCCCGCTGTTGCAGGCGCTGGATGATCTGCTGCCGCCAAGTGCAGGCTAACCGCAACCAACTCAACCCTAAAAACCTGTTCACGGTCTGTGATACTCGGGGGATTCTGCGTTGAAACGTCGTTCAAAATGCTCATGGACGCCATGTCCATTGCGCTTTTTCACGCCCTTTCGCCTTGACTGACCCTTCGTTCCCTAGCTCGTGAACACGTTTTAATTAAAAGAACATCATGTCCCGCACCTCCCCCTCTACCCCGCCCAGTCTGGCGGACGAACTGCTGATCGACGCCGAAATCGATGATGAGGGCGTGCAGCAGGCCCCCCTGCCCACCACGCCGCGCTGGCTGCTGGTGCTGGGCCTGGTGCTGATTGGCATCAATCTGCGCCCCGCCCTGTCCAGCCTGGCCCCGCTACTGGGGCAGATCAAAAACGAAATCGGCATTTCCGCCACCATGGCCGGCCTGCTCACCACCCTGCCGGTACTGTGCCTGGGCCTGTTCGGCCCGCTGGCACCGCAACTGGCGCGCCGCTTTGGCAGCGAGCGCAGCATTGCCGCCGTGCTGTTGCTGCTGGCAGCCGGTATCGCCCTGCGCAGCCAGTTTGGCCTGCACGGCCTGCTGCTGGGCTCACTGCTGTCCGGTGCCGCCATCGGCATGATTGGCGTGCTGCTGCCGGGCATCGTCAAGCGCGACTTTCCGCAACAGGCCGGCCTGATGACCGGCGTTTACACCATGGCCCTGTGCCTGGGAGCGGCCCTAGCCGCCGGGGCTACCGTGCCGCTGGATCACCTGTTTGGCCAACGCTGGCAGGCAGCACTGGCTTTCTGGGCCATGCCGGCCCTGCTGGCCTTCGCGGTGTGGTGGCCGCAGCTGGGCCAGGGACAGCAACAACATGCCGGCCACTGGCAGGTCAGCGGCCTGTGGCGCGAAGCACTGGCCTGGCAGGTGACCGCCTATATGGGCCTGCAGTCCTCGCTGTCCTACATCGTGTTTGGCTGGATGCCGTCGATTCTGATCGAACGCGGGCTATCGCCGCTGGATGCCGGCCTGATGATGTCGCTGTCGATCATGGTGCAGGTGATTGCCTCGCTAGGCGTGCCGCTGCTGGCGCAGCGCTGCCCGGATCAGCGCCTGCCCATCGCCTGCGTGATGACGCTGACGCTAGCCGGTCTGCTGGGCATGCTGTATGCCCCGCTAAGCCAGCTGTGGCTGTGGGCGGTACTGCTGGGCATAGGCCAGGGCGGTGCCTTCAGCATGGCGCTCAGCCTGCTGGTGCTGCGCTCACCGGACAGCCACGTGGCGGCTCACCTGTCGGGCATGGCTCAGGGGGTGGGCTATACCATTGCCGCCTGCGGCCCGCTGGCAGCCGGCATCATTCATGATGTGGCCGGCAACTGGGCCCCGGTGGGCTGGCTGTTTGGCGGCATTGCCGGTACCGCGCTGTGTTTCGGCCTGCTGGCCGGCCGCCAGCGTCTGGTCAGGGCCAGGGCGGTACGGCTGGACTGAAGCCGGGCGGGCTGCCAGAGCGGTAATCCTGCTGGGGCGGTTAAGCGCAGCTCACAAAACCGCGCAGAGCACCCGGGTCAAGGCGCGCCGACGCAGACCGTACCAGTGCTACGGCAAGGAGGCGCAACGCAGGAGCGGTGGTTTTGTTCGCAGGTCTAGGCCTGCGGCCGGGTCACCACGCCATAGCGCTGCCATAAGGCCGGCAGGGTATGCAGGCTGAGCGGCAGCGGATGGCCATCAAGCTGCAAGGTGGCCGGCAGCCGCGTGGCATCGCCATCCCATTGTGCGAGGCCGGCAGCGGCCACTGCGGCCAGATCGCGGTCGTCCACCACTGCCAGTTCGCCAGCAATCTCGATGAACAGCTGGCCTTCGGGCGTCATGAAGGCCGCACGGGCCTGCACATCGTCATCACATGGCAGTGTCTGCCATGCACCATCAACCAAACGTGCCACCAGCGGCGCGGCATCCAGGCTGACAAACACCTTTTGCGGGCCGTTCTGCACATAGTAGCGACCATGCGCGTCGCGGCTGTAATTGCGGTTGAAGAAGGCCACCATGCCTTCATGCGTCAGGCGCTCATCGCGTATCCACCACTGTCCGCGTCCATCAAGCCGCAACCAGCCGAACACTGCCGGCACATTCGGCCACTTGGCCATGGCGGCCAGAACTTGCGTATCCATCTCTCCACACTCCTTGCGGGCTATCCTGCCCGCCTTGTTATGGGCCGACTAAGCGGCGCGCAAAATCGCCAGCGGCGACGCGCGTGTTACCCGGCCGACCAGCGGCCAGCCCGCCAGTGTCACCACCGCCACACCGCAAGTCATGCCGATGGGCAGCAGCCAAAAATTGATGCTCCAGGGCAGGTTGAACAGCTTGCTGGCGGCAATGCCGCCAATGCCCATGGCCCCCAGCGCAGCCAGCAGGCCGGTGAATGCACCCAGCCAGGCCAGCTCTGCCAGCACCACCGCACGCAGCTGCGCGCGCGAGGCCCCCAGCGCGCGCATCAGCGCAATATCCGATAGC
Organism: Aquitalea sp. FJL05; assembly: GCF_003852595.1. Lineage (NCBI taxonomy): Bacteria > Pseudomonadati > Pseudomonadota > Betaproteobacteria > Neisseriales > Chromobacteriaceae > Aquitalea > Aquitalea sp. FJL05. The sequence continues at coordinate 25,121 of NZ_QAJS01000016.1, read as the reverse complement.
CGCTCGTCACGGGTGGCGGCCAGCGCCGCCCACAACACCAGCACACCGGCAGCCAAAGCCAGCACAAACATGGCTTCGATGGCGCGGGTGAGCTTGTCCACCATGGCCCGCACCTCGTCCAGAATAGCCGTAACGTCGATGATGGTGATATTGGGGAAGGCAGCAACCAGCCGGTTGGCAAACGCCTCCTGCGCGGCGTCCAGCCGGAAACTGCTGATCCAGCTACCCGGCTGCTGCAATAGCGAAGGCGGTGCCAGCACGAAGAAATTCACCCGGAAACTGTCCCAGGCCACGGCGCGCAAGCTGGTGACGCGCGCGCGATAGGTGCTGCCGCCGATGTCAAAGGCCAGCGTATCCCCCAGCCGGATGCCCAGCGTGCCGGCCAGTCCCTGCTCCACCGAAAACTGCGGCTTGGCCTTGTCCTGCCACCAGTTGCCGGCCACCAGCCGGTTGCCCTGCGGCAGATCATCACGCCACGACAGGTTGAACTCGCGCTCGGCCAGACGGCGGGCACGCTCGTCTTGCAGCGCAGAGGGACGCAGCGGTTTGTCGTTGATGGCAATCAGCCGGCCACGGATCATCGGTGACAGTTCCGGCGGCGGCAGCCCCGCCACCACAAAACGATCGCGCAGCGCCGCGCGCTGATTCTGCTGGATATTGATGACGAACTTGTTGGGCGCATCCGCCGGAATGCTGTGCTGCCAGGCGGTAATCAGGTCGTCACGCACCACGGTCAGCGTCAGCAAGGCCATGATGCCCACCGCCAGCGCCACGATCTGCACGATGGCCAGCCAGGGGCGGCGTGCCAGATTGGCCACTCCGTAGCGCCAACCTATGCGCGGCCCGGCCGGCAGCCGCCGTAGCAGCCACAACATGCCCCAGGCCAACGCAGCCACGCCAGCGAAAAAGGCCGTCATGCCCGCCAGCAGCCAGGCCGCCAGCATGGCATCGTCCATTTGCCAGGCGGCCAGCGCCAACAAGGCCAGCACCGCTGCCAGTGGCGCCAGCAGATTGCTGCGCAACAGCACCACATCGTTGCGCAGTACCGCCAGCGGCGAGACATTGCGAATGGCCAGCAGCGGCGGCAAGGCCAGGCCCGCCAGCAACAGCAGCGAAGAGGCCGGCCCCAGCAGCCAGCCGTGCCAGCCGGGGTCGGGCAGGACTTCGCCGACGAAACGGCTGCTCAGCTGCATCAACCCCAGCTGCACGGCGTAACCGGCCAGCGCCCCCAGTGCGCCGCTGAGCAAGCCCAGCAGCAAGAACAGGCAGACAAACAGCCCCAACACCTCGGATGAGGTCAGCCCCATGCAGCGCAATACCGCCACTGGTTGCCAGTGGCGCGCCAGATAGCGCCGCACCGCCAGCGCCACGGCAGCGGCGGCCAGTGCCACGGTCAGCATGGCGGTCAGGCCAAGGAAGCGGCGTGCCCGCTCCAGTGCGGTGCGGATCTCCGGGCGGGCCTCTTCCACATTTTCCAGCCGGCTACCGGCAGGCAGATGCTGGCCCAGCCACTGGCGAAAGGCGCTGATCTGCCGGTCGTCCCCGGCCAGCATCAGCCGCCAGCGGGCGCGGCTGCCTTCCTGGATCAGGCCGGTGGCGGGCAGGTCGGCACTGTTGAACATCAGCCGTGGCACGAAGTTGTACAGGTCCATCGCCCCGTCCGGCTCGCGCAGGATTTCTCCGCTGAGCAGCAGCGTGCTATTGCCGACGCTGATGCGCTCGCCCAGCTTCAGCCCCAGTTTGCGCAGCAGGCGGGCATCGGCCCAGGCCGTGCCGGCAGCCGGATGCAACACGCCCGTGCTTGGCTGCCCGTCCACGCCGCGCAGGGTAATTTCACCGCGCAGCGGATAACTGTTGCTGACTGCCTTGTAGGTGGCCAGCGTCGCCTGGCCCTGGGCAAACACCATGGAAGGGAAACTGATATTGTCGGCCAGTTGCAAGCCGCGCCGCTGGGCCTCCTGGCGAATGGCTGCCGGTGCCGGCTGGTTGCCATTGAGCACCAGATCAGCGGCCAGCAGCTGGGTGGCCTGGGTGGTCAGCGCGCGCTCGACCCGGTCGGAAAAGAAACTCACGCTGGTCAGCGCCGTCACGGCCACCAGCAGTGCCAGCGCCAGAATGGTCAGTTCGCCCGAGACGATTTCGCGCCGCACAAAGCGTGCGGCCAGCAGCAGACGGCTCCACCAGCTCATGCCCGCGCTCCGTTCAGGCGGCCATCCACCAGGCGGTAAATGGCATCGCAGCGGCTGGCCAGCTCGTTATCGTGGGTGACCAGTACCAGCGAGGTGTGTTGTTCGCTATTGAGCTGGAATAGCAGATCGATGATCTGGCGGCCAGTAGCGGCATCCAGATTGCCGGTAGGCTCATCGGCAAACAGAATGCCCGGATGGATGGCAAAAGCCCGCGCCAGCGCCACGCGCTGCTGCTCGCCGCCGGACAGGTGGCGCGGATAGTGCCGCAGCCGCTGCCCCAGGCCGACATGGGACAACATCTGGCTGGCGCTGTCGCGTGCGTCCTTGCGCCCGGCCAGTTCCAGCGGCAGCATGACGTTTTCCAGCGCCGTCAGTTGCGGCATCAACTGGAAATTCTGGAAGACGAACCCCACCTTGTCTCTGCGCAACAGCGCCCTGCCGTCTTCGTTCAGCCCGGCCAGCGACTGGCCGAACAAGGCCACTTCGCCGCTGCTGGGCTGGTCCAGCCCGGCCAGCAAGGACAGCAGGGTCGATTTGCCAGAGCCGGAAGCGCCGACGATGGCCACACTCTCGCCCGGGCCTACGGTCAGGCTGGCCGCATGCAAAATAGCCAGCGCTTCGCCGTTAAACACAACCTGTTTGGCCAGATTCTGCGCCGACAGCACTGCCTTGTTATCGATTGGAGTCATATGCCTTCTGCAATGGTCAACATTGTTAGCCTTCTGTGCGCCGCCCTGCTGGCGCTGCCGGCCTCCGCCGCCACCATTCTGGTGATGGGTGACAGCCTGTCGGCAGGCTACGGACTGGCACCGGGCCAGGGCTGGGTCAGCCTGCTACAACAGGATCTGGAGCCACGGCACCGGATTATCAATGCCAGCATCTCCGGCGAAACCAGCGATGGCGGCCTGACACGCCTGCCGGAAGCCCTGCGCCGCAACAAACCGGATATCGTGATTCTGGAGCTGGGTGCCAACGACGGCCTGCGCGGTCTGCCCCTGTCCAGGCTGCAGGACAATCTGCAACAGATGGTGAATCTGTCACGTCAGGCGGCGGCGCGGGTGGTGCTGGTAGGCATGGCGCTGCCCAGCAACTATGGCCCCCGCTACACCGCGGAGTTCCGCGCGGTATACGACACCATCGCCAAACGCAACCAGCTGCCCTATGTACCGCTGCTGGTAGCCGGCTTTGCCACTGACATCAGCAAGTTCCAGGCAGACGGCCTGCACCCGGTGGCCAGCGCGCAAGCTACCATGATGCACACGGTAAAGGCCAAACTGCCACTGAAATAACGCGCCTAGCCGCTGCGGCTGAAACGCTCCAGCGCCGGCGTGGCCAGCATGCTGGCCAGACAGACCCGGTTGCGCCCCTGATGCTTGGCCGCATACAAGGCCATGTCGGCCAGCTGCAGGCTGTGATTGACCGGATCCCCCGGCTGGCAGGCCACCACCCCGGCAGACACGGTCTGCTGCCAGCTGGCGGGCAACGCTTCCCAGCGTGCCGTGGCCAGCGTGTGGCGGATATCATCCAGCGCGCCGGCCAGATCAGCCTCGTCCAGCCCGGTAGCCAGAATGACAAACTCCTCGCCACCGTAACGGAACAGCTCCAGCCCAGGCGGCAGCAGGCTGGACAGCTGCTGCACCAGTTGCTGCAACACGGCATCTCCCGCCTGATGGCCAAAGCTGTCATTCACCTGCTTGAAATGATCCAGATCCAGCATAGCCAAGGCCCACACACGGCCGCTGGCGATGCTGTCTGCTGCGTGGGCATCCAGTTGCCGGCGCAAGGCACGCTGGTTGTAGCAGCCGGTCAGGGCATCGCACTCCAGCAAGCGCTGGCGCTCGGCAATCGCCTCGGTCAACGCCCTTTGCTGTTGTTCCAGTTGTTCGCGCTTGAGGGCAGATTGCACATGCAGCTCAACCAGGCTTTGCATCATGCTCTGATTGTCATGCCGTAGTTTGACGGTATCGAACAGCGTGCGGTGGAAGCGGCTGACAAAGCGCCACTGCGCGGCCAGATACAGCAGCAAGCCGGCCAGCACCATCAGTTCCAGCCGCTGGCCATGCGCCAGCAGACTGCACAGCGGATAGCCCCAGAACGCGACAAAAAACAGGGCGTGGATATCCCGGCACGCCGCCACCATGATGCATAACAAGGCAAAAATACCGGTCAGCCACAGCAGCAACAGCAGGTGATAGGGATTGTCCAGCAGATGTGCGTCCATCACGCCCATGGCGGCCCCCCACAGCAGGCAATCGGCCAGTACGCAATCGCGCACTGCCGTGTAGTGCTGGAACACGCTGCCCGGGTGCAGGTCGGCACGGCGAAAACGGCGGATCACCCACCACAGCCGCCACTCCACCAAGCCAAACAGCAGCACCCACACCGCCAGATGCAGGGGCAAGGCATGCTGGTACATGAAGGCGACCAGAATGGACACGCTGCATATCACCGCCGGAATCGAGCGATAGGCAATGTCGATGAAGTAGCGCACCAGGTCCGCCTCTTCGCGCCATCCGGCATCGTCTTGCAGTAATGGGAGTACAGGCTTCATGCACTGCCTTTCTCGGCCAGCGCTGCCGTCGGCTCCACCTGCACGCGGTTGCGTCCCGCCCGTTTGGCGGCGTAGAGCAAATCATCGGCGCGACGGATCAACTGCGCCAGATCCAGCCCCGGCTGCCAGGCGATCAGGCCAATGGATACCGTCACCGGCCGCTGCCGGGTCAAGTCCGACCAGTCATGCTGCTGCAAGCGCAGCCGCATCTGCTCCAGCCGCGGCTGCGCCTGGGCCAGCCCGACACCGCTGAGCAGCAACATGAACTCCTCGCCGCCATAGCGGCCCAGGCTGTCGCTACCGCGCAGGTCGGTCCCTAGTAGCAAACAGGTCTGGCGCAGTACCTCATCCCCCACCAGATGGCCAAAACCGTCATTGATGGCCTTGAAATGGTCCAGGTCCAGCATGGCCAGGCAAAAGGGCTGGTCCGACACCCCGGCATGCTCGAGCAGCCGCTCACCCTGCAACATGATGGCGCGCCGGCTGAGCACGCCGGTCAGCGGATCATGTGCCACCAGTTCCTCTACCCTGACCAGGGCTTCATCCAGCAGGCGGCCCTGCTCTTCCAGCTGCAGATTCACCGCTTCCACTTGCTGCTGCTGTGCACTCAGCTCGGTCAGCAGCTGGCTGTTTTCATCGCGCGCGACAAAGCTGTCGCGGATGATGCGGTGCAAGGGCCAGATCATGACCACCAGCGCCACGCCGTACAGCAGGCAGGACAAGGCAGCCAGATACAGCACCGGCACGCCGCTGAGCAGCAGTTTGAGCATGGCCCCCAGCACCAACACCAGCAGTGCCAGATAAAACAGGGTGCGCACGCTGGAAAAATAGGCGGCATAGGCAGCGGCCACTGCCGCCAGCCACAGCAGAACCAGCATCATGTACAAGGGGTCGTTGTCCACCACTAGCCACCAGGGCGCACAGCTCCACAGCAGGCTGAGCAGCAGCGACCAGCCACAGAAGCGGCGAAAGCCGCGCCGGCTCAGGGAGTGGCTCAACTGGCTTTGCCGCAGCAGTTGCACAATCTGCTGCCGATAGCACAGCTGGGCAGCAAACATGCAGCCCCACCAGATGGCCACATTGGGCCAGGGCGTATGCATGAGCATGGTCAGCGCCAGCAGGCTGGCGGCGATCATGGCAAATGGCTGGGCGTCACGGGTCAGGCTCAGGATATGGAGCCGGACGGCCGTTTCCACCTGAGGAGGAGACAATTGCAAATGGGTCACCTATTTATATCTGTTTACTCAGGTATAGCAGGCCAAATGCAAAAACCCCGCCTGAAAGCGGGGTTCGCGTGTCGACTGCTGCCGCGACAGCGGCAGGTCAAGAGGACGATTACAGCTGGGCGGCGTTTTCTGCCAGGTAGGAAGCCACGCCATCGGCGCTCGGCTTCATGCCCTTCTTGCCCTTGTTCCAGCCAGCCGGGCACACTTCGCCGTGCTCTTCGGTGAATTGCAGGGCATCCACCATGCGGATCATTTCGTCCACATTGCGGCCCAGCGGCAGGTTGTTGACCACCTGATGCTGTACCACGCCAGCCTTGTCGATCAGGAAGGAGCCACGGAAGGCCACGCCACCGTCGGCTTCCACATCAAAGGCCTTGCACAGTTCGTGCTGGATGTCGGCAACCAGGGTGTAGCCAACCTGGCCGATACCACCCTTTTCCACCGGGGTATTGCGCCATGCGGCATGGGTGAACTGGCTGTCGATGGACACGCCGATCACTTCTACATTGCGGGCCTTGAATTCAGCCAGACGGTGATCAAAGGCGATCAGCTCGGACGGACAAACAAAAGTGAAATCCAGCGGGTAGAAGAACACCACGGCGTATTTGCCGGCGGTAGCTTCCTGGAAGGAGTAGTTGTCAACAATCTGACCATCGCCCAGAACGGCGGAGAAGGTTTTTTCACCAGCGAAGAACGGTGCTTGCTTACCAACGAGTACGGCCATGCGGATCTCCTTGAGTTTCTTGATGTGACAGCGTTTCCGGTATCGGGCGATGCGAAAACGCTGCGGAATGCGGGGGCTTTATAAAACAGCCCGCCCATCACCGGCCAATTGTAAATCCATATCGTGTCGATAAAGTTTCGCAATAGCCGGTTCGCCCTGCTGGCGATCTTTATCAGATGCGGGCAGCAGGCCTTGGTTTCAAGCTGCCCTGCCCTTGCTCCGGTGGTGCACGGTCAGGATTTTTCCTGCAGGCGATGACTGGCGCTGGCGTCCAGTTCCAGGCCATATACCTCTTTGAGCTGGCGGATGCGCGCCAGCGATTCTTCGCCAAAGGCCACCTTGCCATCAAAGGCATGCAACACAATGCCTTCCAGCAGATCACCCAGGGTAATGTCGTGATACTCCGCCATGGCCTTGAGTACCTTGAGCAGGCGCTTTTCGATTTTCACCCCGGTCTGGGTCCGTTCCACCACGATGCTTTTGTTTTCGGCTTGCTGTGTCATTTTGCTCTCCTTGAATTATTTATTATTGTACATATGTACACAGATAAAATACAAAACAAAAAAAACGGACACCGCAGTGTCCGTTTTATACGTGCATGGCGAAAGCCGTCAGGCTCAGGCGGCCGGTTCGGCCTTCTGGCGCAGGCGCAGGTTCAGTTCGCGCAGCTGCTTGTCGTCCACCGCGTTCGGCGCGTTGGTCAGCAGACACTGGGCGCGCTGGGTCTTGGGGAAGGCAATCACGTCGCGGATGGACTCGGCACCGGCCATCAGGGTAACCAGACGGTCCAGGCCGAAGGCCAGACCACCGTGCGGCGGCGCGCCGAACTTCAGGTTGTCCAGCAGGAAGCCAAACTTGTTCTGCTGTTCTTCCGGGGTGATCTTCAGCGCAGCGAAGACCTTTTCCTGTATGTCGGCACGGTGGATACGCACCGAACCACCACCGATTTCCCAGCCATTCAGCACCATATCGTAGGCACGGGCCAGGCAAGCTGCCGGGTCGGTGTCCATCAGGTCTTCATGACCCGGTTTCGGGCTGGTGAACGGATGGTGGCAGGCCGTCCAGCGGTCGGCTTCTTCGTCGTGTTCGAACATCGGGAAGTCCACCACCCACAGCGGACGCCATTCGCGCACGAAGTAGCCATCCTTCTCGCCACGTTCGTGGCCGATCTTGATGCGCAGCGCGCCAATGGCTTCGTTCACCACCTTGGCCTTGTCAGCACCGAAGAAGATGATGTCGCCGTTGTCGGCACCGGTGCGCGCCATGATTTCTTCCAGCGCGGCCACGGACAGGAACTTGACGATGGGCGACTGCAGGCCGCTGGTTTCGTCGTTGGTGATCTTGCTCTTGTCGTTGACCTTGATATAGGCCAGACCCTTGGCACCGTAGATGCCAACAAACTGGGTGTACTCGTCGATTTCCTTACGGGAAATGGCAGCACCACCCGGTACGCGCAGGGCAACCACGCGGCCACCCGCCATGTCCGCTGCGCCACGGAAGACCTTGAATTCCTCGGTCTTCATCAGGTCGGTCAGTTCGGTGAACTTGAGCGATACGCGCAGGTCCGGCTTGTCCGAGCCATACAGGAACATGGCGTCGTTGTAGGTCATGCGCGGGAACTTGCCCAGCTCGACATTCATCACGTCGCGGAAGATTTCCTGCGCCATGTTTTCGGTAATGTCCATGATCTCGTCTTCGTTCAGGAACGAAGTTTCGATATCGATCTGGGTGAATTCAGGCTGACGGTCGGCACGCAGGTCTTCGTCGCGGAAGCACTTGGTGATCTGGTAGTAGCGGTCGAAGCCAGCCACCATCAACAGCTGCTTGAACAGCTGCGGCGATTGCGGCAGGGCAAAGAATTCGCCCGGATGCACGCGGGACGGCACCAGGTAGTCACGCGCACCTTCCGGGGTGGAGCGGGTCAGCATCGGGGTTTCGATGTCGATGAAGCCCTGCTTGTCCAGGTGATTACGCACGCCCATGGCCACGCGGTAGCGCAGGCGCAGGTTTTTCTGCATCGGTGCACGACGCAGGTCGATCACGCGGTTCAGCAGACGGACGTTTTCCGAGATGTTCTCGTCGTCGATCTGGAAGGGCGGGGTGGCAGCGCTGTTGAGGATTTCGATTTCCTTGGCCAGGATTTCGATTTCGCCGGAAATCATCTTGCTGTTGGCGGTGCCGGCCGGGCGCTCGCGCACGATACCGGTAATGGCCAGCACAAATTCGTTGCGGCTGCTGTCGGCCAGCTTGAAGGCTTCCGGGGTGTCCGGATCAATCACCACCTGCACCAGACCTTCGCGGTCGCGCAAGTCGATGAAGATCACGCCACCGTGGTCGCGTCGGCGGTGAGCCCAGCCTTTTACGGTGACGGTCTGGCCGAGGTATTTCTTGTCAATAAGTCCGCAGTAATCGGTACGCATCGGATAACCCTTGTCTTGAATTCGGTATTGGTAAGTCGAATGTAGTTCAGTGCACTGCAGGGCCAGGCAGCATGGCGGCCTAGCCCTGGCGATTGAGTTCGTCGTTCAGGCGGGAGCGTTGCTCCTGCGGCGGCGGATTGGGTACCACCACCCCCATGGAGATCACGTATTTCAGCGCGTCATCCACGCTCATGGTCAATTCGCGCGTGTCGCGCTTGGGCACCATGATGAAATAGCCGGAAGTCGGGTTAGGCGTAGTCGGCACATAGACGCTGACGTGTTCTTCCTCGCCCATTTCAGCCAGCACCTGCGGTGCCGGCGAACCGGTCTGGAAAGCAACCGTCCAGGCATCCTGATGCGGCCAGCGCACCAGCAGTGCTTTCTTGAAAGCCTGACCGGAGTCCGACAGCAGCGTATCGCTGACCTGCTTGACGCTGTTGTAGATGGACTTGACGAAAGGCGTGCGCGACAGCAGCCCGTGCCAGAAATCCACCAGACGCTGCCCCAGTACATTGGCCGCAAACATGCCGGTGCCCAGCAGCATCAGGAAGGCAAACACCACGCCCAGGCCAGGTATGCGGAAGCCGAACAGCTGCTCCGGCCGCCACTCGTGCGGCAGCAGGTTCAGCGTCTGGTCCAGCGAACCGATGATCAGGTTCAGCACCCACAGGGTGATGCCCAGCGGCAGCCAGATCAGCAGGCCGGCCACCAGGTAGCCCCGTACGGTCATTTTGATTTGTGTCATGGGGTGTTAAGCGCACCCGCCGCCGCAAGAACCATTGCCGCAGCTGTGACCGCCACCGCCACCACCGGAGCTGCCGGAAGAAGAGCTGCCATTCTTGAAGTCGGTGGCATACCAGCCGGAACCCTTCAGCTGGAAGCCCGCCGCGGACAATTGCTTGTGATAGTCGGCACTGCCACAGGCCGGGCACTGGGCGATCGGCTCATCGCTCATTTTCTGCAGATGTTCCTTGGCTGCGCCACAGGCAGTACAGCGGTATTCGTAGATCGGCATATTTCACTCCAACCATCATGTAAATGGCATAAATGGCGTATTTTTGCTACAGTGCACAATACGCTTTTACTGCAGTGCACAATAAATGCGTCGCTCTGACCTATGATGCAAAGTGCGGCCAGAGAAGGCAAACACAAGTAGCTTACCCGCAAACCTTCGATTATATCCGACTGTCGCCGCAATACAAAAATGCTGTTTTCACGCACTCGCAACATCGCGCTGCCAGGATGACATCGACCTACTCTAAAAATGGTTTTACCAGAGGATTATATGGATAGCATCCGCAATATCATCAATGGCAAAAAAGGCCTGATTGTTGGCATCGCCAACGAAAACAGCATCGCCTACGGCTGCGCCAGCGTACTGCGCGAACTGGGGGCCGAAGTCGCCGTCACCTACCTGAACGCCAAGGCGGAAAAATACGTGCGCCCGCTGGCCGACAAGCTGGAAGCCCCGCTGGTCATGCCGCTGGACGTGGAACAGCCGGGCCAGATGCAACAGGTGTTCAGCGCCATCGAACAGCAATGGGGCAAGCTGGACTTCGTCATTCACTCCATCGCCTTCTGCCCGATGGACGATCTGCATGGCCGTGTCGTTGATTGCTCGCGCGACGGTTTCCAGCAAGCCATGCATGTTTCCTGCTACTCCTTCGTGGAAATGGCCCGCCATGCCGAACCGCTGATGAAAGATGGCGGCTCGCTGATCACCATGAGCTACTACGGTGCCGACAAAGTGGTGGGAAACTACAACATGATGGGCCCGGTGAAGGCCGCGCTGGAGAGCGTGTCGCGCTATATGGCCAGCGAACTCGGCCCCAAGGGCATCCGCGTGCATGCGGTTTCCCCCGGTCCGCTCAAGACCCGCGCCGCCTCCGGCATTGCCCACTTCGACCAACTGATCGACGACGCCATCGCCCGTGCGCCGCAAAACAAGCTGGTGGATATCGAAGACGTGGGCATGACCTGCGCCTTCCTCATTTCCAATGCAGCGCGCAGCCTCACCGGCCAGACCATCTATGTCGATGGCGGCCATCACATCATGGCCTGATGCCACGGCGGCCAGCGCCCGCGCTGGCCAGCCTCCCCTATCCTGCTCGCGCCCCGGAGACCATCCATGACCCGCGATGACAAAGCATTTGACGACATCCTGCAACAAGCGACCGACCAGGGTCCGCTGCCCATGGCCGTGGCCCATCCCTGCAGCCGCGAAGCCTTGCTGGGTGCAGTAGAGGCGGCCGAACACGGCATTGCCACGCCCATTCTGATCGGGCCGCGCAGCCGCCTGAACAAGCTGGCCGAAGAACTGGATGTCGACCTCTCCCGCTATGAAGTAATCGATACCGCGCACAGCCATGCCTCAGCCGAACAGGCAGTCAAGCTGGTGCGTGATGGCTATGCCGACATCCTGATGAAGGGCAGCCTGCATACCGATGAATTCATGACGGAAGTGCTGGCCCGCGACACCGGCATCCGCACCGACCGCCGCATCAGCCATGTTTTCATCATGAAAGTGGAAAGCTACCCGCGTTATCTGTTCATTACCGACGCCGCCATCAGTATCGAGCCCGACCTGATGACCAAGCGCGACATCTGCCAGAACGCCATCGACCTCACCCACGCGCTGGGCATCGCCTGCCCCAAGGTCGCCATTCTGGCGGCGGTGGAAACCATCAACCCCGCCATGCGTGCCACGCTGGACGCCGCCGCGCTGTGCAAGATGGCCGACCGTGGCCAGATCAAGGGCGCACTGCTGGATGGCCCGCTGGCCTTCGACAATGCCATCTCGCACGAAGCCGCCGACACCAAGGGCATCGTGTCGCAAGTGGCTGGCGACCCGGACATCCTGCTGGTGCCTGATCTGGAGTCCGGCAATATGCTGGCCAAGCAGCTAACCTATCTGGCAGCCGCCTCCTCCGCCGGCATCGTGATGGGCGCACGGGTGCCGATTGTGCTGACCAGCCGCGCCGAAGACGCCACCGGTCGCCTGGCTTCGGCCGCCGTGGCCAATGTGCTGGCCCATCGCCGCCGTGGAGTCAGCCAGTGATCAAGGCACTGATCGCCGTCAATGCCGGCTCCTCCACCCTCAAGTTCCGCGCCTATGCCATGGATGGCGGAGCCTTGCTGATGCGCGGCCTGATCGACCACTTCGGCCAACCGCACACCCGCCTCAGCCTGCACGACACCCTGCACCAGCAGCTGGAAGAACGCGAGCTGGGCGATGATAGCCGCGCCGCTGCGGTGGCCGCCATGATCAATACCCTGGCCGACCACGGCATCGCCGTCGCCGCCGTGGTGCATCGCGTGGTGCATGGTGGCAGCCGCTTCCATGACGTCACCCGGCTGGATGAAGACATCTGCCAGGCGCTGGAGGCTTACATTCCGCTGGCCCCGCTACACCAGCCGGTCAGCCTGCAGGTGATCGAAGCGTTTCGCGCGCTCGACCCCGCGCTGCCACAGCTAGCCTGCTTCGACACCGCCTTTCACGCCAGCCAGCCGGAAGTGGCCACCCGTTTCGGCATCGCCCGCCACTGGCACGACGAAGGCGTACGCCGCTACGGCTTTCACGGCCTGTCTTATGCCTCCATCAGCCGCAAGCTGAATGCCCTGGGGCTGGCCGATGCCCGCGTGGTGGTGTGCCATCTGGGCAGCGGCTCCAGCGCCTGCGCCATCCAGCAAGGCCGCAGCGTGGCCTCCAGCATGGGTTTTTCTGCGGTAGACGGCCTGATGATGGGCACGCGCCCGGGTTATCTGGACCCGGAAGTGGTGTTGTACTGGATGGAACACGAAGGCATGGGCGTGGGCGAGGTGCGGCGCGAGTTGTACAAGAACTCCGGCCTGCTGGGGGTGTCCGGCGGCCTGTCCGCCGACATGCGCGAACTGCTGGCCAGCAGCCTGCCGGCCGCACGCGAGGCGGTAGAGCTGTTCTGCTACCGCATCGTGCGCGAGATTGCCTCGCTGGCTGCGGCCATGAAGGGGCTGGACGCCATTATCTTTACCGCTGGCATTGGTGAGCATTCGGCCGAGGTACGTGGCCGCGTGCTGGGTCAGCTGGGCTGGCTGGGCTTTGAAGCCGACCATACTGCCAATCTGGCCCATGCACGGCAATTGACCAGCGCCGGCAGCCACCATCACGCCTATGTGCTGGCTACCGATGAAGAAGGGGAAATGGCCAGCCAGGCCTTTGCCCTGCTGGGCTGAAGCGCTGGTCGTGGCAAGGGCGCAACAAACCCTAAGATGAGCTGGCCAGGAAAACACAAAAGGCCCCGCAGTTGCGGGGCCTTTTTGCGTATTCGTCAGCGCTGGGCTGGGATCAGGCCATGGCCTTGATCTGAGCAGACAGACGGCTCTTATGACGAGCTGCCTTGTTCTTGTGGAACACGCCTTTGTCAGCGATACGGTCGATTACTTTGGTGGAAGCGTGGAACACAACCTTGGCCGCAGCCTTGTCACCACCTTCAATTGCCTTGAGCACTTTCTTTACTGCAGTACGGAACGCAGTACGCAGGCTGGCGTTATGCGCGCGCTGCTTAAGGGCTGTGCGTGCACGCTTGCGAGCTTGTGCGCTGTTAGCCATGAATCTTTCTCCTGATGAGCGGAATCTGAAACCCGCGATTCTAAGCCTTAAACGCAGGTTTTGCAACAATAAACCCGCCAGCGTAAACTAGCCGGCTTGCTCAACCCGCCCTCCCCCCAATAAATGAACCTGCTCAAGGCTCTGGCTGCAGTCAGCAGCATGACCATGGTGTCGCGCATTCTCGGCCTGGTCCGCGACACCCTTATCGCCCGCGTCTTTGGCGCCGGCATGGCGGCAGATGCCTTTAATGCCGCCTTCAAGATTCCCAATATGTTGCGCCGCCTGTTCGCCGAAGGGGCGTTCTCCCAGGCTTTCGTCCCCATCCTGGGCGAATACAAGAATCAGAAAACCGAAGCCGAAACCCGCGAATTCGTCGCCAAGGTGACGGGGGTGCTGGGTTCGGTACTGCTGCTGGTGACCGCCATCGGCATGCTGGCCGCCCCGGCCATCATGTGGATCTCCGCCCCCGGCTTTTATCGCGAACCGGCCAAAGCAGCCTTGTTTGCCGACATCCTCCGCGTGTCGTTTCCTTATATCTTTTTCATTTCGCTGTCGTCGATGACCGGCAGCATCCTCAATAGCTGGGGCAAATTCTCGATTCCGGCCTTCACGCCCACCTTTCTGAATCTCAGCTTCATCGTGTTTGCGCTGTGCTTCACTCACAACTTTCACCCGCCCATCATGGCCATGGCCTGGGCGGTGTTTGTCGGTGGCTTGATTCAGTTGGTGTGGCAGCTGCCCTTTCTCAAGCAGATCGGCATGCTCACCCTGCCCATCTTCGACTTCAAGGACGCTGCGGTATGGCGGGTGATCCGCCAGATGGGCCCGGCCATCTTCGGGGTGTCGGTGGCGCAGATTTCCTTGCTGATCAACTCCACCTTCGCCTCCTTCCTGCCCACCGGCAGCGTGTCGTGGATGTATTACGCCGACCGACTGATGGAATTCCCCTCCGGCGTGCTGGGCGTGGCGCTGGGGACCATCCTGCTGCCCTCGCTGTCCAAGCATGCTGCCAGCAAGTCCGACAGTGAATTCAGCGTGCTGCTGGACTGGGGCATTCGCCTGTCGCTGCTGCTGGCGGTGCCGGCCACGGTTGGGCTGGGCCTGCTGTCCGGTCCGCTGCTGTCCACCTTGTTCATGTATGGCCGCTTTACCGCGCATGATGCGCTGATGTCGCAACAGGCCGTCATCGCCTACTCCCTGGGCCTGCTGGGGCTGATTCTGGTCAAGGTGCTGGCACCGGGCTTCTATGCGCGACAAGACATCAAGACGCCGGTACGCATTGCCCTGATTACCCTGGGCTGCACCCAGCTGATGAACCTGATGTTTGTGTTTTCGCTCAAGCACGCCGGGCTGGCGCTGTCGATTGGCCTGGCCTCCTGCCTGAATGCCGGCCTGCTGCTGTCCACCCTGCTGCGACGCAAGATTTACCAGCCACAGCCGGGCTGGAACAGCTTCCTGACCCGGATGACCCTGGCCATCCTGGCCATGACCGCCGTGCTGCTGGCCCTGCAATGGCTGCTGCCCATCCACTGGGATGGCCACGCCTGGCAGCGCGTGTGCTGGCTGACCCTGCTGGTGGTGGCTGGCGCGCTCACCTACTTCGCCTCGCTGTTTGCACTGGGCTTCCGCCCGCGCCAGTTCATGCGCCGCGAACATTGAACCCTATTGCAAGGAAACACCATGAAACCTCAAGCCATGTCACCGGAACAGTCCCCGCTGGGCAAGACCGTCAGCTATCAGGACGAGTACGACGCCAGCCTGCTGTTTCCCATTCCGCGCAAGATGAAACGCGATGAAATCGGCGTGAACGAACAGGCACTGCCCTTTGCCGGTGTGGATATCTGGACCGGCTTCGAGCTGTCCTGGCTGAATGCACGCGGCAAGCCACAGGTGGGCATAGCCACCTTCCGCATTCCGGCTGACAGTCCCAACCTGATCGAATCCAAGTCGTTCAAGCTCTACCTGAACAGCTATAACCAGACCCGCATCGCCAGCCTGGCCGAGTTGCAGGCCCAACTGGCGCTGGACCTGTCCAATGCCGCCGGCCGCCAGGTATCGGTTAGCGTGCAACTACCGCAGGACTTTGCCGCAGAGTGCATTGCCGAACTGGACGGTGACTATATCGACGAGCAGGACATCGCCGTGGACAACTACGCGCCCTGCCCGGACATCCTGCGCGCCGATAGTGGCAATATCGTCAGCGAGACCCTGTGCAGCAATCTGCTCAAGTCCAACTGTCTGGTAACCGGCCAGCCGGACTGGGGCAGCGTACAGATCAGCTATACCGGCCCCAAGCTGGAACGCGAGGGCCTGCTGCGCTACCTGATCGGCTTCCGCCAGCACAATGAATTCCACGAGCAGTGCGTGGAGCGCATCTTTACCGACATCCTGCGCGCCTGCGCGCCGCAACAGCTGACGGTGTACGCCCGCTACACCCGCCGTGGCGGCCTGGACATCAACCCCTGGCGTAGCAATTGTGCCGAGCCGCCACGGCACAACACCCGCACGGCTCGGCAGTAAGTTGGCCGTCTAAAGTAAAAAAGCCTGCTTGTCGTCCAAGCAGGCTTTTTTGCGGGCAACACCCGGCCATCAAAACGGTACGGGGGCCTCGAATTCCATTTCTTCACGGGTAATCGGGTGGCGCAATACCAGCCGCGAGGCGTGCAGCAGCAGGCGCTCGGCCTTGGCCAGCACTTCCGGCGGCGCGTAAATGTCATCACCCAGAATGGGATGGCCGCTTTCCAGATGCAGCATGTGCATGCGCAACTGGTGGGCGCGGCCGGTTTGCGGGTCCAGTTCCATGCGCGAGGTCTGGCGCAGGGAGTCGCGCAATACCACGCGGTAATGGGTGATGGCTTGCTTGCCCTCGACCAGATCGACCTTCTGCCGCGGCCGGTTGGGCCAATCGATGATCAGCGGCAGGTCGATGGTGCCACTATTGCTTTCCACAATACCGTCCACCACGGCGATATAGCGCTTTTTCACCTTGCGATCCATAAAGGCAATCGACAGTGCGCGCTGCATGGCCGCCCCACGGCCAAACACCATCAGGCCGGAGGTCGCCATATCCAGGCGGTGCACGGTAAGCGCATCCGGATACACTTGCTGCACCCGGCTGACCAGACAATCCTCCTTGCCCTCGCCACGCCCGGGCACCGACAGCAGGCCGGACGGCTTGTCCACCACCACCAGGCAGTCGTCGGCATAAATCACCGCCAGGCCGGTATCCGGCGGCGGGGTGTAGGTTTCCAGATTATGGGCTTGGGTCATGGCAGCACACCGCGCCCAGCCTTGCAGCAGGCGCGCAAAAAACGAAGAACGGGCGATTATCGTATTCCCGGCCCGGCTTCACAAGCTGTCACCCTGCATTTGCCCGGGAATTGCCACTTGAAATGCCTGGCCATTGCCATCACCCTGTCATGCTTACCCTACCCAAGCCCATGCAAGGAGTTGTCATGCCGGAGCGCTTTTATCTCGACCCTTACCAACGCCAGCTGGAAACCACCGTCGTGCGCCATGACGATGCCGGCCTGATATTGGCGGACACCCTGTGCTACCCGCTGGGCGGCGGCCAACCGGGCGATATGGCAAGCCTGACGCTGGCGGATGGCAGCACACTGGCCATCAGCGATACCCGCCGCAACCGCGAAACCCGCGAGATCGCCCACATCACGGCAGCAGACGCCCCACGACTGGCAGCCGGCAGCGCCGTCATCCTGACGCTGGACTGGACACGTCGCCATCGCCACATGCGCATCCATACCGCGCTACACCTGCTGTCTGTGGTGATCAAGGCCGGCGTCACCGGTGGCAATCTGACCGCCGAATCCGGCCGACTGGACTTCGACATCCCGGAGGGCATGGAGCTGGACAAGGGTGCCATCGAAGCCGGCCTGAATGCGCTGGTGGCACAAGACCTGGCGCTATCCGTGCAGATGACCAGCGGCGCAGCGCTCAAGGCCCGGCCAGAACTGATCAAGACCATGTCGGTGACCCCGCCGCTGGAGCTGCCGGAAATCCGCCTGATTGCCATCGATGGTGTCGACCTGCAGCCCTGTGGCGGCACCCATGTGCGCAGCACCGGCGAGATTGGCCGCCTGCTGGTGAAGAAAATCGAGAGCAAGGGCGCGCGCAACAAGCGGGTGGTGATCGCGCTGGCGGACTGAACAGGCTGCATCGACAATGCCAAAGGGGACCCGCAGGTCCCCTTTTTACGTGCCTGGACAGCCGCCGACTCAGATATCGGCTTCCACCTCATTGCCCTTGGCTTCCATCCAGCTGCGACGGCTGGAAGCCTCACCCTTGCCCATCAGCATGACGAAGGTGGACAGGGTATGGGCCAGCTCGCCCGGACGCACCTGCACCCGCGACAAGCGCCGGGTATCGGGATTCATGGTGGTGTCCTTCAGTTGCTCCGGGTTCATCTCGCCCAGACCTTTGAAGCGCGAGATACCCCAGCTGCCCTCACGCACCCCTTCACTACGCAGACGGTCGAGGATGGCATTCAGTTCGCCTTCGTCCAGCGCGTAAATCTTGCGCGGCGGGCGGTTCTTGCCCGAACCCGGCACATCCACCCGGAACAGCGGCGGCTGGGCGATGTAGATATTGCCGTTTTCGATCAGCCGCGGGAAATGGCGGAAGAACAGCGTCAACAACAGCACCTGAATGTGCGAGCCGTCCACGTCGGCATCGGACAGGATGGCGATCTTGCCATAACGCTGGCTGGACAGGTCGGGATGATCTTCCGGCCCGTGCGGGTCCACACCGATGGCCACCGAGATGTCATGGATTTCGGCATTGGAAAACAACTGATCCTTGTCGGTTTCCCAGCTGTTGAGCACCTTGCCGCGCAGGGGCAGGATGGCCTGATATTCCTTGTCGCGGGCCAGCTTGGCCGAACCACCGGCCGAGTCGCCTTCCACCAGGAACAACTCGTTGCGTTCCAGATCTTCGCTTTCGCAATCAGTCAGCTTGCCCGGCAGCACGGCGACGCCCGAGCCTTTTTTCTTTTCTACTTTCTTGACCGACTTCAGCCGTGATTGCGCCTGACGGATGGCCAGCTCGGCAATCTTCTTGCCGGCTTCCACATTCTGGTTCAGCCACAGCTCCACCGGGTCCCGCGCCAGGCTGGAGATCAGCTTGAGCGCATCGCGGCTGGTGAGCTTGTCCTTGGTCTGGCCCTGGAATTGCGGGTCGAGCACGCGGGCCGACAGTACGAAACGCACCCGGCTCCACACGTCCTCCGCCATCAGCTTGACGCCACGCGGCAGCAGATTGTGGTGATCGATAAAGCTCTTCACCGCATCAAACACCCCGGCACGCAGGCCGGCTTCGTGGGTACCACCGGAGGGCGTGGGAATCAGGTTGACGTAGCTCTCGCCGCTGGCACCGTCTTCGAACCAGGCCATCGCCCATTGCACACCCTCGCCCTTGGCAAACTGTTCGTGGTCGTCACCGATATAGGCTTCGGCGGCAAACAGCGGGGCCACCGGCTCGTCGCCATTGCACAGCTCGGCCAGATAGCTTTTCAGGCCCTGCGGGTACTGCCACACCTTGACCTCATCACCACTGGGTTTCTCCACCGTCAGCGTCACCGCAACGCCGGGCAGCAATACCGCCTTGGCACGCAGCAGCCTTTCCAGTTCGGCCAGCGAGTAACGCGGACTTTCGAAATATTTGCCGTCCGGCCATACCCGCACGCGGGTGCCGCTGGTGCGCGAGCCGCAATCGCCGATACGGGCCAGTGGCTCGATCACATCGCCACCGGAAAACACCAGGCGGTGGACGCCGCCTTCGCGTTTGACCTCGACTTCCAGCCGCGTGGACAGCGCATTGGTGACCGATACACCCACACCATGCAGGCCACCGGAGAAGGCATAGGCACCGCCATCCTTCTTGTTGAACTTGCCGCCGGCATGCAGCCGGGTAAAGACCAGCTCCACCACCGGTACGCCTTCCTGCGGATGCAGGCCGACCGGAATGCCACGGCCATCGTCTTCTACCGACAGCGAGCCGTCCTGATGCACGGTGACGGCAATCTTGCGGGCATAGCCGCCCAGCGCCTCGTCGGCTGCGTTATCGATGACTTCCTGACAAATATGCGTGGGGTCGGTGGTACGGGTATACATGCCCGGCCGTTCCTTGACCGGTTCCAGTCCCTTGAGCACCCGTACCGAGGATTCGTCGTACTGTTGAGTCATAGCTTGTTTCGTCGCCTGGTTTGGCCCTGCAGCCAGGGCCAAGCTGAATGATGTCGCCGCCCCGCCACACGGTGGGGCCGGCATGATGCTCAAGCGGCAGCACTGGGCCGCCGCTTGCTTGAAGAATGATGCAGATCGCCCGGCAATGCGGCGTCAGTGATCCTGCAGCTTGTCCGGCAATCCGCACGCTGGCTGGCGCATGCGTTGCAGGAAGCTGTCGTAATTTTCCAGGCCCTTGAGAAAACGCGATAACTCGGTCAGGGCGCGGATATAGACATCGCGCTTGAACTCGATGACCGCATCCACCGGCGCCCAATAGTCATTCCAGCGCCAGCCGTCGAATTCCGGATGGCTGCTGGCTCTCAGGCAGACATCACAATCGCGCCCCGTCAGCCGCAGCAGGAACCAGATCTGTTTCTGCCCCTTGTAACTGCCGCGCCATTCGCGCCTTACCCAGTTGCTGGGCACGTCATAGCGCAGCCAGTCGCGGGTACGCCCCACGATCTTGACATGTTGCGGCAACAGCCCGACCTCCTCCAGAAGCTCGCGGTACATGGCCGCCTCCGGGCTCTCGCCCGGCTTGATGCCTCCTTGCGGAAATTGCCAGGAATGCTCGCGCACCCGCTTGCCCCAGAACACCTCATTTTTACCGTTAATGAGGATGATTCCGACATTGGGGCGATATCCGTCCCGGTCCAGCATGAAAAAAACCTGCAAATCGTCTAGTTGACCGAATTTTTGCACATTTCGTCAGCTCTTGCCATGCGGCTGTCCACCGGAGTGCCCGGCAAATCCACCACAGCATGCGCCAGGCACGTTAAAAAAAATTGACGCCACCGGGTAAAGCCGTTTAAAAATTCAGCGCAGCACTACCCACCCTTCATCAGGATGCCCTGCCTCATGCAAGCACGTCGTACCCCACCAGCCTTCCCCGCCCTGCCTCTGGCAGTGGTGGCGCTGTGCCCGTGGGCCAATCCGACAGCCTTGTCGCTGGGCTTCTTCATCCAGCCTTTCACTGCAGTTGGTCATCGCTAGCGTTGTGCCGTAATACCCGCCAATGGCGGCTCACGACAATGCATAGCACAAGGACCATCCATGCAAGATTCTGCAAATTGGCTGCACAGCCACGGCATTCGCACGGTCGAATGCCTGTTTTCCGACATCACTGGTAGCGCACGCGGCAAGGTGGTACCCAGCGCCAGCCTGCTGGCCACTAGCGAACTGCGCTTTTCCCAGGTGGGCCTGGTACAGAGCGTCAGCGGCCACTGCCTGCAACAGCTGGTGCCCGAACTCGACCCCGACATGCGCCTGCTGCCTGATACCAGCACCCTGCGCCAGCTGCCGTGGAGCCGCGAACCGGCGGCCATGCTGATTCACGACTGTCTGCATGAGGATGGCAGTCTGGTGGAATTCGCTCCGCGCAATGTGCTCAAGCGGGTGCTGGCACGCTATGCCGAACGGGGACTGACGCCGGTCGTTGCGCCGGAAATGGAGTTCTATCTGTTTGCCCGCCGCAACAGTCTGGATGCTGCCCCGCAAGCCCCTGCCTGCTACGGCACGACCAGCGACAGCCTGCGCCAGCCCTATTCACTGGACCGTCTGCACGATCTGGATGCAGTGCTGGGCGATATCCAGCATGGCTGCCAATGCCTGGGCATCGGGGCAGATACCTTGCTGCAAGAGGTAGGTTGTGGCCAGCTGGAAATCAATCTGCAGCATGGCGACGCCATTGCACTGGCCGACCAGGCCTTCCTGTTCAAGCGCATGGTGCGCGAGGCTGCAGCACGCCACAATCTGGAAGCTTGTTTCATGGCCAAACCGCTGGCCGATGATGCCGGCAGCGCCATGCATATCCACCAAAGCCTGGTGTATGCCGACAGCGGCCGCAATGCCTTCTCACAGGATAACGGCCAGCCTGCTCCGCGCTTCGCCCACTATATCGCCGGCCTGCAACATTACCTGCCGGATGCCTTGCTGCTGCTGGCCCCCTACGTCAACTCATTCCGCCGGCTGGCACCCTTTACCGCAGCGCCCATCAATGTGGAATGGGGCTATGACAACCGCACCTGCGGCTTGCGCATTCCCCATGGCGGCCCACAAGCTCGACGGGTGGAAAACCGTTTGCCGGGCGTGGATGCCAACCCCTATCTGGCTTTGGCCACCACCCTGGCCTGCGGCTTGCTTGGCATGCAACAGGAACTGCAGCCCACCGCTCCACTGGATAGCAGCGCTTATGGCCGCCCCTACGCCTTCCCCCGCACCCAGCTGGAAGCGGCGGAGCGACTGGCTGCCAATGCTGAACTGGCAGCCGTACTGGGACCGCAGTTTGTTGCCACCTATTGTCAGCTCAAGCTGAGCGAATGGCAGGAATTCAATCGCCAGGTCAGTCCCTGGGAGTATCGCCATCTGCTAAGCCAGGCTTGAAAGCGCTTGCATGAACCGAGAACACGCACCGCATCTGGCCCAGTTTGATGGCCATCACATCGACTCCTGGCATGCGGCCACTGCGCCACTGCGCGAGCGCTACCCGGTTCTCAACGAAGTCATCCGCTGTGATGTCTGTGTGGTGGGGGCCGGTTTTACCGGCCTGTCCACGGCGCTGAGCCTGGCGGAAAAAGGGTTGTCGGTCACCTTGCTGGAAGGCGCTCTGGTCGGGTTTGGCGCATCAGGTCGCAATGGTGGACATATCCTGCACGGTTTTGCCGCCACCATGGCCGCATTTGAAAAGCAGCTGGGAGGCCGCGGCGCACGGCAATGCTGGGACGCCTCGCTGGAGGGTGTCTCGCTGATTGCCAACCGGATCCATCAGCATCAGATCGACTGCGAGCTGCGCTGGGGCGTCCTCACCACGGTGCGCAACCGCCGGCAACAGCAGTGGGTGCAGGCGCAACAGCGCCAGCTGCAGGCTTATGGCTATCACGACACACAATGGCTGGAAGGACCGGCGCTACGTGAGCACATCGACTCACCGTCCTTCAGTGCGGCACTTTACGACAGCGGCTGCGGTCACCTGCACCCGCTCAAGTATGCGCAGGGACTGGCGCGGGCGGCCTCGCAGGCTGGCGTGAAGTTGTTTGAGCACTCGCCCGTCACCTCCATCGACGAGGACAAGCGTGGCTTGCAGATCGGCACACCACAAGGCTGGGTCAATGCCGACAAAATGGTGCTGGCCTGCAATGTCGATATCGGGCCATTAGAGTCCACACTGCGGCGCTGCATCGTACCGCTGCGCTCGCATATCATTGCCACGGCACCCTTGCCGGCGGAACTCGCCAGCAGCCTGCTTCCGGGTGGGGCCGCCGTCTGTGAAGGCAGCCCCTTGCCGGACTATTTCCGCCTGACAGCGGATCATCGCCTGCTGTTTGGTGGCCTGCCGGGTAGTTCCAGCGCCAGTCCGCAGGCTATGGTGGCCGAGCGCCAGGCGCGCCTGGCCAGCATCTTTCCCCAGTGGAAAAACCGGCAGATTGACTATGCATGGAGTGGGCATGTGGACGTCGGCCCGGCGCGCTTGCCACAGATCGGTCGCCAGGGTCAGCGCATCTACCACGCCCAGGGCTTTGCCGGCCATGGCGTGGCATTAAGCGGCATGGCCGGGCAAATGCTGGCAGAAACCATGGCGGGCGATATCAGCTGCTTCGATGTTTTCAACAAGCTGTATGCACATCCGCTCCCACTGCCGGCTTCACTGGAAGACAGCCTGCTGCGCCTGTCTGTGCTTTACCACCGCCTGCGCGATACCATTGGTTTCTAGCGGCCTACCTGCGGCGAGCAAGCATGCCCCTGCTGGCGACCCCAAAACCCGCAAACGATGCTAGGATGCCTCGATCAACCGTTTTACTCGTGATCGATCCCGCATGGCATTTCTTCTTGACCGGCCTTCATTGCAGCGCCTGCCCCGTTTTCCGCTGAGCGCCGCCGCATTTACCACCCTGTCCAGCGCTACAGCGTTTCGTCATACCTTGCTGGCCGCCATCGCCAGCGCCCGGCAGCGCATTTACCTCACGGCACTCTATCTGGAACAGGATGAGGCCGGTCGTGAAATACTGGCGGCACTGTTTGAGGCCAAACAAGCCAATCCGGCACTGGACGTACGCATCATGGTGGACTGGCACCGCGCACAGCGGGGTCGTATCGGCGAAAACCACGACAGCTGCAATGCTGCCTGGTATCGAGAGGAATGCAGCCGCCACGCCGTCGAACTACCCATTTACGGCGTCCCGGCACAAACCCGCGAATTGTTCGGCGTACTGCACCTGAAAGGTTTCATTGTCGACAGTCAGGTTATCTATAGCGGTGCCAGCCTGAACAATGTCTACCTGCACAAGCAGGACAAATACCGTTTCGACCGCTATCACCTGCTTGAAAATGCCGCACTGGCCGACAGCATGGCCCAGCTGATGTGCCAGCATTTTTTCAATGACGAAGCGGTATTCCGGCTAGACAAACCAGTACCCAGCACCCGCAGCATCCGCAAGGAAATCCGCGCCTTTCGTACCCGGCTGGAAACCATACACTATACCCTGCCGCCAGAGCAGACCTGCCAGCACGGCATGGGTGTCACCCCGGTACTGGGACTGGGCAAGGGCAATGCGCTGAATCGCCTCATCCTGCAATTGATCGCCAAGGCCGAGCAGCGGCTGGTCATTTGCACCCCCTACTTCAACTTTCCCATGGCGGTACTGCGCGCCATCAATCGCGCCCTGCGCCGTGGTGTGGAAGTCACCATCATCGTCGGCGACAAAACCGCCAATGATTTTTTCATTCCCGAATCCGAACCCTTCCGCTTGATTGCAGCACTGCCCTATCTGTATGAAATGAACCTGCGCCGCTTTGCCAAACGTCGCCAGGCACATATCGATGCCGGGAAACTCCACCTGCAGCTATGGAAAGAGGGGGACAACAGCTACCACCTCAAGGGCATGTGGTGTGACCAGCAATACATCTTGCTGACCGGAAACAATATGAATCCGCGCGCATTCAGGCTCGATCTGGAAAACGCCTTGCTGATTCACGATCCGGAACAGCAACTGCAAACGCAAAGCCATACCGAGCAGCAGCACATCCTGCAGCACACCACCCGCGTCGACCATTACCGCCAACTCGACAACGTACGCCATTATCCACTCAAGATACGCACCTTGCTTACCCGTCTCAGCCGCGTTCGCATCGACCGCATGCTGAACCTCATGCTGTAACACGCCATCCCCCGACGCAACAAAGCCG
>NZ_QAJS01000015.1:0-227013 GCF_003852595.1 Aquitalea sp. FJL05 | reverse complement strand
TGGCAGCCTTTTTAGCCGGGGCGGAAGCGTCAGCAGCTTGGGCTTTCTGAGCAGAAGCTTCTACTTTCTTTTCGCCCTTCTTGGCGTGATGAATCTTGGCAGCTTTGGCTTTCGGTGCGGAAGCAGCCGGAGCAGAAGCGTTGGTGGCGGCGAAACCAGCAGCGGAGCTCAGACCGAAGGCGGCAGACAAAACGAGCAGGGTCAGTTTTTTCATGTTGCGTTCTCCAATATCAAGTGGGGAGTGTTCTTTCCGAGACACCGCAGCGGTGTTTCCATGAGTCGTATCCTAGCCCTGCCCGTCAAGCCCGTCTGTGAGTGCTATGTAAGCCCGTGTAACGCTAAGTACAAAACTAGCGGTGCGTCACGGTGACGACCTGATAAACCCCGCCAAACAAGGTCTCCTTATGCCAGTCGAAGGCATCGGCTTCACTGGCGTAAGCAGAAATCTCGTTTTTCCACAGTGCTTCGGCAAAAGGCTCCAGCACGCGGTTGACCCATTTGAGCAACCAGCCGATCGGTTGCCAGGCTGCCGGCTTGTGATAATCGACAAACACCGCCTTGCCACCCTGGGGGACCTGCGACAGCATGTTGTCGACAATGCGATGCTTCAAATCATCCGGCACTTCATGCAGCAGGAAGAAACTGCAGATCAGGTCTGCCGGCTGCTCCAGCTGATAGCTGGCCGCATCGGCCCGCACCACGCGCGCCTGCGGGTAGGCCGCCAGCTTGCGCGCACCATGTTCGACCTGGACCGGGGTGATGTCGGTCAGCACAAACTGACCGTGTTTTCTGACCTTGGCGGCAGCCTTTTCCACCAGATCGCCATAGACATGGGCGACCTGCCATACCCGCATGCCGGGCCGGATTTGCTGCAGATAGCGGCGCATCAGCCGCTGGTCATTCAAAAACAACAGCGTGCTGACCACCAGATTGCGGTCCAGCAGCGCGGCGCGGCGCGGGTTGACGTAGGCCCAGTCGTAGACTTCGGTCATGTAGTCCGGCACCCCTTCGTAATAGGGGTTGTACGGCAGCGGTGGGTGGTTGCGGCTCATGGTGGCACCTTGGTATTAGCTATTCATCAACAAAGTTTAGCAAATGCTAATATGCAAACTATTGAGCTAGGCCAAGCTTTACCCTGATCCGGCAACATGCTGTTTACCAATGCAAAACGGCCCATATGGGCCGCTGTTGCGAGTCAAAACCATTCAATCCGCCAGGGTCAGCACCACAGGGGTGTGATCGGAGGGCCGCTCCCACTTGCGTGGTGTCTTGTCGATGATGCAGCCGCTGGCGCGCGCCTGCAGGGGCGGGGTAATCAGGATGTGGTCGATACGCACGCCCTTGTTGCGACGGAACATCATGGCACGGTAATCCCACCAGCTGTACTGCTTGTCCTCCTGGTTGAACAGGCGGAAGCTGTCGACCAGCCCCAACGCAATCAGCCCGCGAAAGGCCTCGCGCTCCGGCGTGCTGCACAGCACTTGCTCTTGCCAGCTTTCCGGGTCGTACACATCACGGTCTTCCGGCGCGATATTGTAGTCGCCCAGCAAGGCCAGCTGTGGATGGCGGCTTAATTCATCGGCCACATAAGCATGCAGCTTGCCCAGCCATTCCAGCTTGTAGGGGTATTTGGGTGAATCGACGGCCTCGCCATTGACGAAGTAGCCACAGATCACGCGCACGCCATTGACCGTGGCGGCAATCACCCGCCGCTGCGGGTCGTCGTAACCGGGAATACCCTGCACCACGTCTTCCAGTTGCAAGGGCTGTCGTACCAGAATGGCCACGCCGTTATAGGTTTTCTGGCCAAACCAGGCTGCGCGGTAGCCGGCAGCCTCGATCTCGGCCAGCGGAAACACATCCTGATCCATCTTCAATTCCTGCAGACAAAGCACGTCCACCGGACTATCCGCCAGCCATTGCAGTACCTGTGGCAGGCGGACCTTGAGTGAATTGACGTTCCAGGTGGCTAGTTGCATATCTTCAGTTCTCGTTTACAGATGAAAGTGGCTGCACGGCGGCAGCCACTACATTACATATAAGGTATCAGCCCGGCTGACGGCAGGAGGCAAACATGTCCAGCTGCTTGTCATAGACGCTGGTATGCACCCCGAGCAAGCCCAGCATCGAGTGGAACAGATTGTCGTGCGAGTACGGCTCGGCCTTGCGCCCTTCCAGGCAGCGCTGGTTCAGCCCGACTTCCTGCTGGAAGCTGTCAGAGAACCACATCATCGCCCCGATATGCTTTTGCGCTTCCGGGGCAAACAGATAGGGCGTGCCATGCAGGTACATGCCGTTTTCACCCAGTGATTCGCCATGGTCGGACATATACAGCATGCCGGTGTTATAGCGCTGCTGGTTGGCACGCAGGAAGTCGATGATGCCGGACAGTACGGTATCGGTATACAGGATGGTGTTGTCGAAGCCGTTAACGATCTGCTCACGCGGGCAGCGTGATAGCTCGCTGGTCTGGCATACCGGCTTGAACTGCTCCAGCGCTGGCGGATAGCGCTTGTAATAGGCCGGCCCGTGGCTACCCATCTGGTGCAATACCAGCACCACGTCGCGGTCGGACTGGTCGATCAGCTGCTGGGCATTTTTCAGCAGGATTTCATCCCAGCATTCGCCAGTGGTACACAGCTTGTCATCCTTGCTGTTGCTGACGTCTTCCAGCGTCACGCGGTTGCACACATCCTTGCAGCCCGACTGGTTGTCGCGCCAGATCACGTTGTAGCCAGCCCGCTTGAGCACATCCAGCACGTTTTGCTGCCGTGCCGCCTTGTCGCCGCTGTAATTGTCGCGGCCGATATTGGAGAACATGCAGGGCACCGAGACCGCTGTTTCCGTGCCGCAGGAGTGCACATTGGGCAGATTGATCAAACCGCTCTGTGCCGCTAGTTTGGGATTGGTATTGCGCGGGTAGCCATTGAGCGAAAAGTGATCGGCGCGTGCGGTTTCACCCACCACCAGCACAAATACCGTCTTGCGCTTGTGCTGCTTCCAGCTGGCATCGCGTGTGGCGTCCTCACCCAGCGGGCTGATCGTTACCGGGCCACTATTGTAATGGTCCTGCACATAACCATTGGTGGCCTGGATATAGTTGAAAGGCGTCAGGTAATGGCGCAGCTGGCGGTTGTTGCGGAACAGCGAGGCGAAATCCTGATAGGCCGCAAAGGCGATGCCCAGCAGCACCGCCGCCGAAACCAGCAGCGTCAGTACCCGCACGCCTCCCTCTTTCAAGGGTGAGCGCCATTGTATCTGCCGGCGGCAGATCCACCAGGCGGGCAGTATGCCCAGCACGATGACAAACAGCGCCATCTTGCCGGTCAGCAGGTCGCGCACTTCCTTGTTGTCGGTCTGGACTGCGTTCTGCACCATATGTACATCAATCATCACCCCGTACTGATTCATGAAGTAGGTAATGAAAGAGGTGATCAGCAGTAATAAGGCCATCACGGGCTTGCCGATATACGGCCAGTTGAACAGCGACAACACCAGATTGTAGAAGGCAGTGACCAGCAGGAAGGACTCCAGCAGCAGCTTGATGCCGTGGCCATCCAGCGGCCCGACAATACGCAACATCTCCTGCCAGAATGGCAGGTTGTAGAACAATACCAGCGCGAGCGACACCAGCAGGGTGAGTCGCTCGGGTCGAATGGAGCGGTTGAAAACCATCTTGCCCTCGTCAACAAGGGGCCGCCGCACATCAGCGCGGTACAGCTGGCCCGGCAATGGAACAGACCGGCCACGGCGGCGGCAGCCTGACTTGATTGTTAGGTAGCCATGACCGAACCCGCTAAGCTGGCCGGCATGGCAGAAAATCGACGCCATCTTACCCGATTAGTCGAGTGGCAATATGGCATTTCTGTAGCGATTGTTTTAACAGATATGCATCCCCACGCAGCCTGATGCGCGGATGACTCCACGCGACGCGGCAGCCTGCATGGCTGCGGCTGGCTTGAACAAATAAACAACAGTAAATTTGATCAAATTTGCCGAGCCGCCGTATTGCTGGCTAGAATGGACTCATGTTCATCACCGGTAGAACCAAATTGTCCAGACAAACCAAACCCCTGCAGTCCCAGCAACATCCCCTCTGCCCCACCAAAAACCCCAACCGTTCCACGCTGCGCCCCTTTAGCGACGCCTTTACCCTGCGCACGCCTAGCTTTGCCCATCATCAGCGCCCGCATCGTCCCGACAAGGCAGACAACGAACCTTCCAGTTGATTTTAGTGAAATGGCGATTCAGCCCCGCGCCCGCTTATGTACTGATGCGGCAGCAGGCAGTTTCACCGAGGCGTCATCTCACTGAAAGCACGACCCGACACCGCCTTACGGCGGTTTTTTCATGTCTGCGGTGGATCAGCAGGCAAAAAAATACCCCCAAGGGGGATTGGGGGTAGGGAAAAGACACAATATCGATGTCCTTTGAGGGGCAGAGATAAGCGTCTGGCTCGCTTGCTGCTCTTGGAGATAACCCGTTGAGCAAAGATTAGAGCCAGGGCTAATCAGGGGAGTTCCCTCCCCCGTGTAAATAATTGTCGCGCTTCAGGCTGCCTGTTCCACCATGCCGGAATGGCGCAGCAAGGCGTCGATCTGCGGGTCGCGGCCACGGAAAGCGCGGAAGGATTCCAGTGCCGAGCGGCTGCCGCCGACAGCCAGTACCTCATCCCAGAAACGCTTGCCGGTGGCGGCATTGGCACCGCCCGCCTCTTCAAAAGCGGCATAGGCATCAGCCGACAGCACCTCCGCCCACTTGTAGCTGTAGTAGCCCGCCGAATAACCGCCGGCAAAGATATGACTGAAGCTATTGGGGAAGCGGTTGTAAGCAGGCGGGAAGTTGACTGCCACTTCCTGGCGGACCTCGTCCAGCAAGGCCATCCAGTCGCCGGTACTGGCATCGAAATCGGTATACAGCAGCATGTCGAACAGCGAGAACTCCAGTTGACGCACCGTCATCATGCCGCTCTGGAAGTTCTTGGCCGCCAGCATCTTGTCGAACAGCGCGCGCGGCAAGGTTTCGCCAGTGTCGGCATGGGCGGTCATGCCTTGCAGCACATCCCATTCCCAGCAGAAGTTTTCCATGAACTGGCTGGGCAGCTCCACCGCATCCCATTCCACGCCATTGATGCCGGACACACCCAGCTCCTCCACCTGAGTCAGCATATGGTGCAGGCCATGGCCGAATTCGTGGAACAGGGTGATCACTTCGTCGTGGGTAAACAGCGCCGGCTTGTCACCCAGCGGGCGGGTGAAGTTGCAGGTGAGGTAGGCCACCGGGGTTTGCAGCGTATCGCCCTTCTTGCGGCGGCCACGGGCATCGTCCATCCAGGCACCGGGGCGCTTGCCCTCGCGCGAGTACAGATCAAAGTAGAAACTGCCCACCAACTGGCCATCCTTGAGGATGTCGTAGAAACGGACATCGGGATGCCATACCGGCGCGCTGCTGTCGCGCACTTCCACGCCGTACAGGGTGTTGACCACACCGAACAAGCCAGGCAGCACCTTGCTTTCCGGGAAGTACTGCTTCACTTCCTGCTCGGAGAAGGCATAGCGCGCCACGCGCAGCTTTTCTGCGGCATAGGCGATGTCCCAGGCTTGCAGGTCGGCCAGGCCCAGCTCCTTGCTGGCAAAGGCTTCCAGCTCGGCGCGGTCCTTGGCGGCAAAGGGTTTGGCACGGGCAGCCAGATCACGCAGGAAGGCAATCACCTGCTGCGGGCTTTCCGCCATTTTGGTGTAGAGCGACAGCTCGGCAAAATTGGCAAAACCCAGCAGCTGGGCTTCTTCGCGCGTCAGCTGCAGCTTTTCGCGGATGATTTCGGTGTTGTCGTGTTCCGGCAGGCCAAACTCCGAGGCGCGCTTCACATAGGCGTCGTACAGCTTCTGGCGCAGCGCACGGCTGTGGGCGTACTGCATCACCGGGAAGTAAAACGGGAACTGCAGGGTGATCTTGTAGCCGGTTTTCTCATCAGCCTGGGCGGCGGCGGCAAACAGCGCCAGCGCATCTTCCGGCACGCCGTCCAGCTCGCTGGCATCGTCCAGATACAGGCTGAAGGCGTCGGTGGCGTCCATCACATTCTGTTCGAAGCGGGCGGACAGCTCGGCCAGCTTGCTCTGAATGGCGGCATAGCGCTGGCGCTGTGCTTCCGGCAGCTCGGCACCGGACAGGCGGAAATCGCGTAGATCGTTCTGGATGATTTTCTGGCGGGCGGCATTGTAGCCAGCATAGGCCGGGCTGGCCTCGATGGCCTTGAATTGGCCGAGCAGGTCCAGGTTCTGCCCCAGTTCGGTCCAGAATGCAGAAATGGGGGCGATGTTGGCGTTATAGGCATCGCGCAATTCCGGGGTGTTCACCACCGCGTTCAGGTGTCCTACCACGCCCCAGGCGCGCGACAGCCGCTCGGTGGCATCGGTGAGCGGATCGACCACATTTTCCCAGCTCGGGCTGTCCGCATGCGCGGTCAGCTGTGCCACGGTGTGGCGCGCCTCGGCCAGCAATTGTTCGATGGCCGGGCTGACATGTTCGGGACGAATCTCGGCAAAGCGTGGCAGTCCGGTAAAGTCGAGGAGCGGGTTCTGGCTCATTGTTCACTTCCTGTGGGCAATTGGCAGTGGCTGGCACAGCACTGCGCCGGTATCGAAATCAGGCAGCACACCAGCGAACCGGCGGCAACCATTGCTATATGATAGGGAATCCTGAACCTGTTAGATGAGGACGTTCTGATGAATCGCAATATCCGCCCCTACGATGGCAGCGCACCGCAGATTGCCGACTCCTGCTATATCGACCCGGCCGCCGTGGTGATTGGCGACGTGACGCTGGCGGACGATGCCTCGGTGTGGCCGTTTGCCGTGATCCGGGGCGATGTCAACGCCATTCATATTGGCGAAGGCAGCAATATCCAGGACTTTGCCATGCTGCACGTCACCCACAAGCGCGACAGCGACCCGGTGGGCGCACCGCTGCACATCGGCAAGCATGTCACCATCGGCCATCATGTCACCCTGCATGGTTGCACCATCGGTGACGAAGTGCTGGTGGGCATTGGCAGCATCATTCTGGACCGTGCCATCATCGAAGACCGGGTGCTGATTGGCGCCGGCAGCCTGGTACCGCCGGGCAAGCGGCTGGAGTCCGGCTATCTGTATCTGGGCAACCCGGTGAAACAGGCACGCAAGCTGACCGAGCAGGAACTGGCCTATTTCAAGTATTCCGCCGAGCACTATATCCGCGTGGCCAACAAGCACAAACCGAATCTGGCCTGATCTCCCCGGCCCTGCCTGCCGCTACGTGGCTGCGGGCAGGCGGCTCCGGCCGCGGCAAAATACGACGCGCCAGCATGACTGTTAAAAAACTGTTTAAACAACAGCTTGAATACGCAAGTACATCCCCGCCAATTTAAATCACTTGGCATTAAGTCAGGTAACGGGAATGTCATATCCCGGGTCTACACTGCGCAGCATTATCCGTTCTGAAGCCGCATGACATGTCCCTGATCAAGCGTTTATGGCTGACCATTCTGTTTACCGTGGCCAGCCTGCTTATCGTGCTGGCCGTCACCAGCCAGCAGTTGTTCTCGCTTACCCAGCATGTGGATGACTACAGCCAGCATCAGCAGCTGTCGGCCAATCTCTACCAGTTCAAGGCCGGTGTGCTGAGCCTGGCGCGGGCCGACCCCTTGCAGCCGGATACCGCCCGGCACCTGCAGCAAATCAAGCAGCAAGTCGCACGGCTGAGCGTGAATATCGCAGCCAGCCTGCCCGATGCCCAGGCCAAGGCCTTCAAGGAGCAGACCGGCCAGCTGTGGCAGGAATACGCCCGTAATCTGGAAAGTGCGCTCACCATTGCCCAGAGCGCGCCGCAGGATGCGCTGTCGATTCCGGAGCAAGCCTATCAGCAAAGCCTGGTGCCACTAGTGGCCCTGCTCGACAAACAACTGGAACAAGCCAGCCGCCAGCAGAGCAGCGAAGAAGCCGCCATGCACGGCATGCTGAGCCGTCTGGCCGTTTTCATTCTGGGGCCGCTGGCACTGGCCAGCCTGGCCGTGGTGCTGATCCAGCTGGCACTGGCGCGCCGCCTGAAAGGGCAGATCGCCGCCATGGGCCGGGCCGTCGATGCGCTGAGCGAGGGTAATCTGGCCTCACGCCTGCCGGAAACCGGCAAGGACGAGCTGGCGCAGATGTCGGCCCGCATCAACCGTTTTCTCGAACGCCTGAACGAGCTGCTGACCAATGTGCACCAGCACGCCAGCCGCAACCAGCGCGACAGCCAGCATCTGCAATTACTCACCAGCCAGGCGGCGGATGCCAGCCGTCTGCAAACCGGCAAGGCCAATCTGAGCAATGAGGCCGCCGAGCAGATTGCCAGCCAGGCCGACAGCGTGGCGCAATTCATCGAACAGGCCGAAGCCGGTTCGCGTCAGGCATTGCAGCGCACGGAACAGGCACGCCAGCTGGGCAATGCCAATGCCAGCGCCATGCAGCATCTGGCCGCCCGCATCGGCATTGCCATGCAGGAAATGCAGCAGCTGAACCAGTCGATTGGCGACATTGCCCAGATCAGCACGCTGATCCGCGATGTGGCCGACCAGACCAATCTGCTGGCGCTGAATGCCGCCATCGAGGCCGCCCGTGCCGGCGAACAGGGCCGCGGCTTTGCCGTGGTGGCCGACGAAGTGCGCAAGCTGTCCGAGCGCACGGCCAGCGCCACCTCGCGCATTTTCGACAGCCTGACCAAGGTGGAAACCGTCAAGCAGTCGCTGGGCGATGCCATCGATACCGCCGGCAAGGCCAGCCACGACAACCAGCATGCCCAGCAATCGCTGGATGCCGCCCTCTCCAGCGTGGATGAAACCCTGGCACGGCTGGACGAGCTGATGGGCAATATCAGCCATTCGCGCCAGCAACAGAGCGAGGCCGGCAACAGCATCCGCCAGCACGGCTTCGAACTGGCGCACCTGGCCAGCACCATCGACGAGCAGATGCGCGACGCCAGCCCGGTCATGCGCCAGCTGGCAGAATCGGCCAGCGTGCTGAACCAGGCACTCAGCTGGTTCCGTCTGCACGCAGCCTAGATTGCAAGCTGGGCGAGGCATGACATAAATCCGTCACACCTGCGTCATGATCTTGCCGTAGCGTGTTGGCTTTCATTGTGGACAGCCTGCCATGTCGCTCGTCAAACGCCTCTGGCTTACCATTGCCTTCACCCTGCTCAGCCTGGTGCTGGCGCTGTCGCTGACCGGTGTGCAGCTGTATTCACTGACCCAGCAGTTCGAACAATACCGCCAGCGCCAGGCGCTGTCGGCCCACCTGAATGAACTGAAAGCCGCCATGCTCAGCCTGGCGCGCGCCGACCCCATGCTGGACAGCACCACCCGCCAGCTGGCCGACACCAGCCGGCAGGTGCAGCAACTACGCGGTGACATCCTGCCCGCCCTGCCAAGCGAACGGCGTGACAGCTTCGACCAGACGCTGACCCAGCGCTGGGAAGCCTTTACCCGCCAGATTGCCAGCGCGCTGAAAATCGCCGAAACCTCACCGGAAGATGCGCTGAACATTCCCGATGCTGCTTACAAGATGCACATGCTGCCGCTGATTGCAGCCATCGATCAGCAACTGCAGGCCGAGCACGACGGTCTGGCCGTGGTCGAAGCCGACATGCAAACCACCGTGGGCCGCCTGTTGTTCGCCATTCTCGGCCCGCTGGTGCTGGTGGGCATGGTGGTGGTGCTATTGCAGCTGGCGACTGCCCGCGCCCTGAAAAACCGCATCCTGATGATTTGCCTGGCTGCCGACAAGATTGCCGCTGGCAATACCGCCGCCCGCTTGCCCGATACCAGCCAGGATGAGCTTGGCCAGGCCGCCCGGCATGTCAATCTGGCCCTGGACAAACTGCTGGAGGTGATGCAGGACGTGCATGTCTCGGCCATCCACAGCGAAGGCCAGAGCCAGCAGGTGCTGGAGCTGACCACCCGCGTGGTCGAACAGACCCGCCAGCAAATCCAGTATGGCGAGCAAAGCCAGCAGGTGGCCCAGCTGCTGGCCGGGCTGAGTGCCGATATCCTGCAACAAAGCCGCCAGCCGGGCGGCCTGTCCAGCGAGCGCCTGCAAGCCAAGCTGGAAAGCACGGTGGCCGAGCTGCAAAAGCTGGGCCGTGCCGTCGACGACATCAGCCAGCTGGGGCTGCGCATTCGCGACATGGCGGAACAGAGCAGCCTGCTGGCACACGAGGCCGCCGTGGAAGCCACCAAGGTCAGACGCATGACCGACAAGGAGCTGATTTTCTTCCGCCGCTCCGACGAGCACTACCAGCGTCTGTCGGAACGCCACCGCGACAAGCTGTCGCAACTGGGCAGTCGCCCGGAAGTGCTCAGCAGCACGCAGGGCGAGAGCACCATCCCGGCTAGCCACAGCGGACCGCACACCGCACAGGCCCACGACGCAGGCTGATCCGACCGTTGCGCCATGAAAAACGGCAGCCATTACTGGCTGCCGTTTTACTTTTACGGTGTAGCGACGGGCTGATTACAGCGCGGCCAGGGCGGCGTCGTAATCCGGCTCGCTACCGATTTCGGCCACCAGCTCGCTGTGCAGCACGGTGTTGTCAGCATCCAGCACCACCACGGCGCGGGCAGTCAGACCAGCCAGCGGGCCGCTGGCCAGCTTCACGCCCCAGGCTTGCAGGAAGTCGGCATTGCGGAAGGTGGACAGGTTCACCACGTTGTCGATGCCTTCGGCTCCGCAGAAGCGCTTTTGCGCAAACGGCAGGTCGGCGGATACGCACAGCACCACGGTGTCAGCCTTGCCGGCAGCCTTTTCATTGAACTTGCGGACCGAGGTGGCGCAGGTCGGGGTATCGACGCTGGGGAAGATGTTGACGATTTTCTTCTTGCCAGCGAAATCGGCCAGGCTCACATCAGCCAGATCACCATTGGTCAGCGTCAGAGCCGGAGCCTTGTCGCCCTTGACCGGCAGGGTGCCTGCCACTTCAACCGGGTTACCGCGCAGAGTTACAGATGCCATCAGTCATGTCCTTCAAGCAAGAGCGGCCAATGCTGCGACTGGCCGCCGGGGTGGGGATGCACTCAGTGTGGGGCCTGATGGCAGAAAATCAACCCTGACAGCAGTCCGCCTATTCTTCCAGCTTGAGTCCCAGCTCGTTCAGCACTTCGCGCGCACTGCGAAACGCTTCCACGGCAGCCGGTGCGCCGCCATACACGGCGCTGTGCAGCAGCACTTCGCGGATTTCCACCAGGCTGGCGCCATTATTGATGGCACCACGCACATGGCCTTTCAGCTCGGTGCTGCGGCCCAGCGCCGCCAGCATGGCG
This sequence comes from Aquitalea sp. FJL05, assembly GCF_003852595.1. Taxonomy (NCBI): domain Bacteria; kingdom Pseudomonadati; phylum Pseudomonadota; class Betaproteobacteria; order Neisseriales; family Chromobacteriaceae; genus Aquitalea; species Aquitalea sp. FJL05. The sequence continues at coordinate 215,681 of NZ_QAJS01000015.1, read as the reverse complement.
CAGGTGATCAGGCTGCGGGTTTTCAGGTCCAGCCCCTCGCGCTGCCAGGTACTGCCCCAGGCATGTTCGTTCAGCCAGTCCTGCAGCGGTGCGGAGAAACCATCCAGATTATTCATGGCGCGTTCGACAAAGGCCTCCCCCATCACCTGGGTGCGGCGGGCCTTGCCAGCGGCGCGGTCTTGTTCGCTCATGTCTGCTCCTTAATAAGGGGATTCTGCTAGGGGTTGGGCGCGGCTCAGGACAGCAGGCTGCCCAGCACTTGCACCAGCCGTGCGCACTCGGCATCGGTGCCGATGCTGATGCGCAGGTACTGCTTGATACGCGGCGCAGTGAAATGGCGCACGATCACTGCCTGCTGGCGCAAGCCGGCAGCCAGCATGGCGGCATCGTGTTGCGGGTGACGGGCAAACACGAAGTTGGCCGCCGATGGCAACACCTCGAAGCCCAGCGCCTGCAATTGTGCAGTCAACTGTTCGCGCGTACGCATGACGGCCTGGCAGGTTTGGCGGAAGTAGTCGTCATCCTCGAAGGACGCCACCGCCCCGGCCAGCGCCAGCCGGTCCAGCGGATAGGCATTGAAGCTGTTCTTCACCCGCTCCAGCCCCTCGATCAGTTCGGCGTGGCCAATGGCGTAACCCACACGCAGGCCGGCCAGCGAGCGAGACTTGGACAGGGTATGCACCACCAGCAGATTGGGATAGTCATTGACCAGCGCGATGGCGCTGCTGCCACCGAAATCGACATAGGCCTCGTCGATCACCACGACTTGATCCAGATGATCGTCCAGCAGCTGGCGAATGGCCGACAGCGGCAGCAGGCGGCCGGTGGGCGCATTCGGATTGGCCAGAATCACCCCGCCGCAGGGCTGGCGGTAATCCTCCACGCGGATGGACAGGCCGTCGTCCAGCGGCACCTGACGGGCTTCAATACCAAACAGTCCGCAATACACCGGGTAAAAACCATAGCTGATGTCCGGCATCAGCAAGGGCTGTTCATGCTTGAGCAGGGCCTGGAACACGATGCCCAACACCTCGTCCGAGCTGTTGCCGACAAATACCTGCTGCTTGCTCACGCCATGGTAGCCGGCAATGGCGTCTTTCAGCTTGTCGCCGCTTGGGTCCGGGTACAGCCGCAGGCTGTCGTCGGTGGCGGCACGAATGGCTTCCAGCACCCGTGGCGAAGGCCCATAGGGGTTTTCATTGGTATTGAGCTTGATCAGCGTATCCAGCTTGGGCTGTTCGCCCGGCACATAGGGCGTGAGCTGATGGACCACCGGACTCCAGAAACGACTCATGATTCAACCTTTCCCGGCCACGCCCAGCGCAGCCTGTAGTTCATTGAGAGCGGCTAACAAAATAGCATCGCGTCCCTGATGCAAGGCGCGCCGACGCAGACAGTACAAGGGTACGGCCAGGAGGCGCAACACAGCAGCAGGGTTTTGTCAGCTGCTCTTAACGTCCTGCGCTGCGCGCCGACAGCAGCACACCACCCAAAATGGTGGCAATCCCCAGCAGGTGATAGCCATGGATGGCTTCACCCAGCAGCAACATGGACAGCAAGGCACCAAAGGCCGGCATCAGGTGGATGAAACTGCCGGCCCGTGCCGCCCCCACCCGCGCCACACCCAGATTGTAAAAATAATAAGCCAGCACAGAGGGCAGCGTGCCGACGTAGGCAAAGCTGGCCAGTGTCGACAGATTCGGCACTGCACGGCGGCCATGCAGCCACTCCAGCCAGAACATGGGCAGGATGACCAGCAGGCCGATGGCCACCAGCAGGGTCAGCAGTCCCAGCCGGTCCAGCCCCGCCGGCAGGCCGCGCAGCAGCAGGGTGTACAGCGCCCAGGCCAGCATGGCGGCAAACACCAGTGCGTCACCCTGATTGATATCCAGCGCAAGCAGTCGCGCCGGCTCGCCATGCGCCACCAGCAGCAAGACGCCGGCAAAGGACAGCAGCACGGCCAGCAACTGGCCACGATTAAGCGGCATGCGGAAGAACAAAGCCCCCAGCAGCACGATCAGGATGGGAATGAAAGAATTGAGCAGCACCCCGTTGGTGGCACTGGTGGACTGCAAACCCAGATACACCAGCGAATTGAAGGCGGCAATGCCCAGCAGGGCCAGCAAGATGATGCGCCGCCAATGCGGCTGCCACAGGGCGCGCTGGGCCAGCAAGGGCTTCAGCCCCAGCGGCAGCAAAATGAGCAAGGCAATCAGCCAGCGGCCAAACGACAGGGTCAAGGGTGGGATGCTGGCATGGACGGCACGGCCCAGCACGAAATTGCCAGCCCAGAACAGGGCGGCAAAGGTGAGCAGGCAATAAGCGACAGTGTTGGAAGAACGCGGTGAAGTCATGGCTTGAACCATGCCATGCCGGGCGGAAAGCTGGCAACTTTTTTGCGATGCAGCATGCGCTGCCCGGATAGCTGCTACGGGATAAAGCATATGCCAAGCCAGTGATTGGGCTGATTTGCACTGTACGACCAGCCGACGGTTGCTTCTGCCACGCGACATGCGCTGTCAGGCAACAAGCCACCTGAGCACGCGGCCAGTCCCCGTGGCGTGCGCCGCTGGAGCCGGGTTGGGCAAGGTCTTAAGCCGCTGCCTGTTTGAGCCATTCGACGCTAGCGAATGGCGAGTTCAGCGGCGCCTTGCCCGGCCTGGAAACTGCGGGAATTCGCACAGCCCCGGGGTCGCCTAGGGGTGCAGGGGAGCTAGCGAGGCAGCTCCCCTGCCTGTTGGCGGGCAGCCCCGCCATGAAAACAGTTCCGCGCAGCGGCACAACAGGCCCTGCCTTGCTTTAGATGACCGAGAGAGCAGCAGCACATAAAAAAAAACCGGAGCCATAGCCCCGGTCAACGACATCCCCCACGAGATGTATTCCCCATCAACAAACTGCAAGGAGCCGCAGCGGCCGCCGCCAGGGCGTGCCGGACAGCATCCAGTCAGAAGCGGTCAGCATAAGCGGGCTGGTGATGATCTGTCGATGTATTTGTGAAATATTTCCAACACAATTGATCAAACATTATTGTATACAATCATACAAACAATAGCTTACCGGAAAGACCATGTCATTGACGGTATTGTTTGATCAAATAATACAATTACTTGCAGAGCAGCCCGGAGAATGGCAGCGAGCCCGATCCAAGAAAATCCGCCGCCAATGAGCACGCGGCAAAGCAGATGCCAGCGTGCAAAATGTTAAACAAATGCCACAGTCAGCTGGCCAGTGCCGTCAGCCGCGCCAGCGCATCGGCCGCTTGAAAACGCCCTTTGCCATCCTGCGCCACCCGGGCCAACGCATGCTGCGGATCATGGGTGAAGAACAGCCGGCCTTGCCGGGAGAGCAAGTCATCCAGCAAGCCACGCTTTTCATCGATCAGCTGTTCCGGGAAACGGTCGTAACCCATGGTGATGGGCACATGCACCCAGGACGCGCCGGGGATGAGGTCGGCGGCATACACCACCGGGCCTTGGCCGAGCGGAATCTCCGTCAGCAGCATGCCGGGGGTATGGCCGTCGCTCAGATGAAAACGGTAATCCGCCGGCAGGCAGTCTGGCGTTTCGCCGTCGGTGAGGATCAGCCGGCCACTGTTTTCCAACAGGGTGATCAGTTCGGGAATGAAGGAAGCGCGGTCGCGGGCATGCGGCTCCTTGGCACGCTGCCAGGCGCTGCGGCTGACCACGAATTGCGCCTTGGGAAACAGCAGCCGCGCCGGGCCGCCATCCCAGGCGGCCAACAGGCCGCCGACATGATCAAAATGCAGATGAGACAGGATGACCACATCGATATCGGCATCGCTGCAACCGGCCGCAGCCAGATTGTCCAGCAACACATGGCCATCTTCCACCACGCCGTAGCGGGTTTTCAGCTCCGGGGCAAAAAAGGCACCGATGCCGGCTTCCAGCAGAATGCGCCGGCCGTCTTCCTCGCGCACCAGCAGACAACGACAGGCCAACGGCACCCGGTGTTGTTCGTCCGGTGCCAGCCACTGGCTCCACATGGCGCGCGGCGCGTTGCCGAACATGGCACCACCATCCAGTTTCTGGGAATTGCCAAGCAGGGAAGTCAGGGTACGCATGGTTGCTCCGCTCAAGATGCAGTGCCGATGATTATCAAGCAAGCGCTCGGTTCTGTCATCCGCTTTGCATACATGTCTATTTTCAGCCCGTCAGCCCCTCGTCGCCATGGCCGATGAACAGCGCCTCCTGCTCCACCTTCAGCTGACGCTCCAGCATGGCGGCGCACAGATCGGCCAGCATGGGCGGCAGCGGCAGGCGGGCCAGCCGGGCCAGTGCCTGCTGGTCTTCCTCTTTCAGTGGCTGGCCGCCATGCGCCAGCGTCAGCTCGTCGGCCTGCATGCGCCAGGGCTGCCAGGCGCAGCCGGCCTGCCCGGCCAGCTCGCCCACCTGCAGGGCGATGGCCACCCCGGCCGGGTCCAGGTCGCAGGCTACCTGCACCGGCAGGCGTAATACTGCCAGCAGATGGCCGACTGCCTGCAGCCAGCGCCGGTGCGGATAGCCCGGCACCCACAGGGTAAGCACCGGTTCGGCCTGTCGCGTCAGCACCTCGAACACGCTGAGGTTTTCCACGATGCGCACCATCTGCACCGGGCCGCGTACCGCATCTACTTGTTGCAGGGCTTCCGGTGCCAGCGCCAGCCCGCTTTGCAACAGCCCGGCCGACAGCAGCAGCTGCCCGCCGGCGTAAAGCTCCAGTGGGCCGGACAAAAACACATGCGGGGTATGGCGCGAGATGCCACAGGCTTCCAGCGCAATGCCGAACTCGGCCAGCCAGCGCCGGTCAGCTTCGCCAAAAGCCTTGCTGCGCCCCAGCGCATATTGCGAGAACTGGCGCTCGGTGCCCCACAGCCCGGCCGTCAGCCAGTTATCCAGCGCCTGGGCGATTTTCAGCCGCCGCTCCAGCGTGGAGGATTGCAGCCGCTGGGCCAGGCTGTCGGCCAGGCCTTGCAGGATGGCGTTTTGCGGCTGCCAGCCACGCCATAGTTGCACCACCTCGTCGCGCGCATCGGCATCCGGCAGGCCGATCAGGCTGCGCAGCTGGTAGACCTCGCGCCAGGTCACCCAAAACGGCTCCCACTGGCCAAGCCGGCCTGGTTCGGCATGCAGCTCCACCTCGCACCAGCCGCATTCCAGCAAGCGGCGCAGCAGGTCTTCCGCCTGGGCCGGATCGCAGCCCTGCCCCAGCAAGCTGGTCCAGCGCTGACGCATGACACGCAGGGACAGCCAGCGCTGCAGCAGGGCCTGATCGGCCTGCGGCAACAGCAGCGGTGTGGGGGCGAGCGTGGGTTGCAGCAGCAGATGGTGGCCGCGTGCGCCAATGGGCAGGCGTTCGACCAGTTCCGGGGAAATACGGGCAAGCCAGCTGGACATGGGGTTCTGCCAGTGAAGGGTGAGAAGAGTAGACCGCCGGCAGCAAACAAGTTTCCTGCCGGCGTGACGACATCAGGCCTGAGCGTCGGGCGCGGCCGCGTCCACGCGGCGGCGGGTTTGCAGGATGGGCGGTGCCCACTGCTCGCCCGGCCGCTTCTTGCGCGTGGCCAGCGTCAGTTCCGATGGCGCAAAGATATTGATGTTGTGGGTGTTGGGCGTGGTGATCAGATACTGTGCTTCGGTCGCCTTGAGGAAGCCCGCCACCCGGTCGATGTTGAAGATGTCCAGGTGGGCGAAAGGCTCGTCGATGAACACGAAGCCGGACGGGTTGGCCTCGTCCATCATCAGGCCGATCAGCAAAATCAGCGATTTCATCACCTGCTGGCCGCCGGAGGCTTCACCATCGTTCATGCCCATCAGGCCCTTCTGGTCGAAGTTGAAGCGCAGCGTCAGCCCGGCCTGGGCCAGCGCGGCATCGTCATTTTCCAGCGTAGGCAGCTCGACATCCACGCCGATGCCGGCCAGTTCGCCCAGACGCTTGATATTGGCGCCATAAGCCCGCACCGTGGCGCGCAGCTTGCCCATATAGGCAGCGCGGGCGTCGTCGGTGAGTTCGCGCGAGCGGTCCACCTCGCTCTGGCGGCGCTGCCGTTCGCGGTCGATCTGCGCCAGGTCGTCGGCCAGCTTGTCGCGCAGCGCCAGCACGGATTCGTCGGTTTCCCACTCGCCGCCTTGCAGGCGCTCTTGCAGATAATTCAGCTGATGGCGCGCATCGGCAGCGCTTTCGTATTCCTCTTCCAGTGCGGCCACATGCGCGGCTGCCAGCGCATCGGCGGGCAGGCGCTCAGCCCATTCGCGCAATTCGGCCAGCAGGCGGCGCAACTGGCGGCGGTGGTTTTCCACCTCCTGGCACTTGCCGTCGTAGCGCGACAGGCTTTCCTGCTCGCGCTGGCAGATGCGGTCGTGCTCCAGCCGGGCATCGCCATAGCGTTGGTCAGCCGCATCCTTGGTGCTGCTGGCTTCGGCCAGCTGTGCGCCCAGTTCCTGCTGTTGCTGTTGCAGGCTGGCCAGACGGGTGGCCAGTGCGGCGAATTCTTCGGCACGGCTATCCAGCTGGCGGATGGCATCCATGCCGCCCAGATACTCGGCCAGGCCGGCCGCTTCGCGAGTGCTGGCCACCAGCCGTTCTTCATCGGCCAGAATGCGTACATTGAGCTGCTTCAGTTCGTCGCGCAATGCCAGCAGGCGCGACTGGCGCGCACCTTCGCCAAAGGCGAATTCATGCGCCGCCACGCCAATATGCCGCGCACCACGCCGTTCGCGGAAATAGCCGTCACGGGTGATCCAGTCTCCGTCCACACCGGCACCAGCCTGGGCGTTTTCCACCCGGCTGACCTTGTTCAGTTGCTGGTACAGCCAGTCCGGTGCATTGGCGGAAAAACGGATCACTTCCAGCAGGCTGCCCTTGCGCGCCGCCGGCGGGCTGCTGCGCTCCGGCACCACAAAATGGCGGAAGCGCAGTTTTTCACCCAAGCGCCAGGCCTCGCCCTTTTGCTGTGGATTTTCCAGCAGCACCACATGGCGGTAGGGGCGCAACATGGCTTCCACTGCGCCCTGCCAGCCAGCGTCCATCACCTCGATGATGTCGGACAACATGGCGTGGCCGATATTGGCTTCGTCCAGCGCGCCCTTGAACTGGCGCACTTCTTCCGGTGAACGACCCCGGCCGATTTCCAGCGCCTCGACATGATTTTTCAGGTCGATACGCTGGCGGTTCAAATCGCGCAGGCCGTCCTTCAGTTGCTCGGACTCACTGCGCAGGCCGGACAGCTTGTCGGACAGCGCGGCGGCATCGGCACCGTATTCGCGGCTGGCCAGCGCCTGCAGGCGGTCGCGCTCTTTCAGCTGACCGCTAACACCGGCGTGCTCGGACTTGGCCGCCATGAACTGCTCCTGCACCTGCACCCGGGCGTTTTCTGCGGCAGCGCGGGCCTCCGCAGCGGCCATCTCTGCCGCCTTGAGCTTGGCCACCAATTGCAGGGTGTCGTGGTGCTCGCGCCGGCTGCGGCTGAGCTGGCCATAGGCGGCGCGGTAGTTTTGCCAGGTTTGGCCCAGCGCGCTCTTGCCATCCAGATAGCCCAGCACCGGCAGGGCTTCGTCTTGCAGACGGCTGATGGTCTGCTGCAGCTGCCGCCACTCCAGAAAACGCCCGGCGCGGGTTTTCATGGTTTCCACGCGCACTTCCAGCGCCTCTTCCTGCCGGGTCAGCGCTTCCAGTTCCAGCTCGGTGGCGCGCTGTTCGTCGCGGGCACGCTGGTAGTTGTCCAGCACATCCTTGTCGCCAAACACCTGGAACACCAGGTCCAGCAGCTGGCGCGGGCTGTATTCGGTGAGCTTGTCGGTATCGCCCTGCTCCAGCGCCAGCACCTCGCCCACCGCCGGGGTAAGGCCGGCCACTTCCAGCCGGCGGCGGTATTCCTGCACCCCCAGCCACTGCGCCTGGGCTTCGGCCAGTTCCAGCGGCACATCGCCATCCAGAATGGCGTAATGGCGCACCCAGTCGCCGCCCTGTTTCTTGATGCGGCACAGCAGAGTGACCGCATCGCTGACGATGGGGAAAAACGGCGTGGGATAGAGGCCACCGGAGGGGCGACGCGGGTTATCCACCACGCCGCGCAGATAGGCAAAAGGCTCGCGGTTGTTGCGCACATAACGCTTGTAATCGCGCTTGCCCGAGCACTTGATGGCCAGCAGGGTGCGCATGGCGTCCAGTAGCGTGGTCTTGCCCGAACCATTGGGGCCGATGATGGTGACAATCTGCGCGTCCAGCGGCACCGACAAACGTTGCCAGAAGTCCCAGTGCACCATTTCTACCGATTTCATCTGGAACATCAGCGGTCTTCCTCTTGCACGGAGGCAGATGTGTCATCTGCCTCATCTTCAGGGCTGGCAAACAGGCTGGTGCCATCGTCGGTCACCGCCGGCTGTGCCACCGCCAGGGCAATGGCGCTGGCGGTCTTGTCGGCCAGGGCGCCGGCGGCCTGCTCGCGGCGCTGGGTCAGCACCTCGGACAAGGCACCTTCGATGATGCGCGGTGCCAGCTGGCTGTAATCGATCATCAGATCCAGCATCGGGCCTTCATCCAGCCATTTGTTGCGACGGACCACAAATCCCAGGTTCACCAGCCGGCCCAGATTGGCATTGAAGCGGGTACGCCCGCCCAGTGCCTTGCCAAAATCAGCATACAGCGCGTCTTCCGACACGCCGGTGGACACACCCTCACCGGTTTCCAGCGGCTTTTGTGCGCCAAACATGTCGCTCTGGTTCTCGCGCCCGGCTTCGACACGGGCAATCTGCCTCTCGCGCTTGGGCAGGATGATCAGCGCCCACAGGATCACCAGCAGCGCCACGCCATCGCGCGGCAGGCCCAGATTATTGTTGAGCCAGGCTTCGCCGCTGCCGAATACCGGCTCGGTCATTTCCGGTAACAGGGCGACGGCGATGTATTCGGCGTAAGGATTTTCCACCAGTCGCAGGCCGACATCGGCCAGCCGCTTGTCCAGCTCCTGGCGGAAAATGTCATCCAGCAGTGCCTTGCGCGCCAGCGCATCGCTGCGCGGTACCACGCGCTGGGCCAGCAGGCGGGCGGTGAGGGTTTTCAGTTGCTGTTCCATCGCTCAGTTCGGGATATGGGGAAGCAGCCGCGCATCAGACAGCGTGGCTACTTCCGGGTGTTCGGGTTCGATCACGGCTTCGCCGCCGTGCAGGGTGAACGGCAGCTTGGCCAGCGCGGCCACGATGCTGGCATCGCCATGGCTTTCCGGATCGCCAATCAGCGATAGCAGCGACAGGCGATAGGCCGTTTCGTTGTAGCTGTCGGCCAGCACCGCCTGCTGGATCGGGATGTGGTCACCACCGGACTCGCCCAGTTGCAGGCCCAGTGTCAGCAGCTCGTCGTACATGGCTTCGGCGGCAAACAGGCGCTCGACTTCCAGTTCGCCGGATAGCGGCGCGGCCACGCTGCCGGGCAAGGTGGTATTGCCGGCCTTGGCCCGTTCGCGCGCCAGCAGCTCGAATTCCGCCATGTCGGCCAGCTCCGGCGTGGCGATAAACGCTGGTTCCGGGTTCATGGACAGGCAGCCGCTCAACTGGTCCGCCAATTGCCCTACGGCCTGATGGCGCAACCAGTCGGCGATATCGGTGGAGGTAAGGCCGGAGCTGCCCAGATGCACGCGCTGGGCCGCCAGTTGCGCCAGACGACGCTCGAAGGTGCCGGCCAGCGCCAGCATGCGGCTTTGCGCCAGTGCGATGGCCTGGGCCTGATTCAGCGCAGACAGGCTGAGCGTGTCGTCGGCAGTCAGGCTGCGGATGACTTCTGTCGATTTGGCCACCCAGCGCCATACGGCTTCCAGCCGGTGCTGGGCGGCGCGGATGCGGAATTCGGATTGCGATTCCAGTGCTTCTTCAAACTCGCCGTACAACTCGTTCAGCCGCGCCAGCAGGTGCCTGAGGGCATCGTCGGACAGCTGCCCCACGGCCTGCCCGGCAGCTACCTGGCTGGTGAGATAGCCCAGTTCGACATCGTCACCGGCAAAGTCGATCAGCGTCGCCAGCGCCGCCAGCGCCACGCGTGCGCCTTCGGACAACTGGTACTGGCCGCCGTCGCTGTCATACACCAGCAACTCGCCCTCGCGCAGCCGGCCCAGAATGGTGGCCAGCTTGGTGTCGTTGAGATAGGCAAAGCGCTGGGCGATTTCCTGCGGTGTCCAGCGCGGGGCATCGGCGCGGCCACCCAGTTCGCGCAGCACCAACAGGCGCATCAGCACCTCCTCGTCACCGCCGCGAAACAGGGTGACGAAGACAGACAGATAGGGCCAGGCCTGTTGCAGGCGATTGACGCCGGACAGCGAATCCGGCGCGATGCCCGGCTGGAAGAAGTCGGCGAGCGATTCCAATGACATTCCGGCATGAGAAAGCAAAAGCGGATTGTCCAAGGCCGGACGGGGGTAAGTCAACGCATCTAGCATTCTAAGTGTGCAGCCATGCCTAGCACGGCGATAACAGCCGGCTCAGACCGGAGCATCCCGTCTAGACGGCCACGACTCTTGCTCGGCGTATCTGCCCACAGCCTGTATCAATGATTGAAACACGACGACCTCAAGCAGGCCAAACCCGCCGAATCAGCGGACCTGTAAGCCGAAATCTATCGTCTCAAGGTAGAACTGAAACGGGTGACCGAGGAGCACGATATCCTAAATGAGACCGCCGCATACTTTGCCAAGTAGTTCGGGTAAGGTATGCCTTCATCTGGCCCCACGCGCGGCGGTGTCCCATTCGACGCCCATGCACTGGTGCATTCCGACCAGAGGAATCACTTCAGCAGTGACGACTAATAGAACTTTCTAAAGTCCCATCGCCTTGTTGCCAGTATGAATCGGCCCGGGAGCTGCCACGGCAATGCCGTGGCAGGGAGTTTCTTCCTATTGCGGAAGCAGGAGCGTATCAAGCGAAAACCTATCACGAGTGGGAGGAAGCTCGGTGTGACATCTTCGATTACATCGAGGTGTTCTACAACCTGAATCGTAGGCAAGGTTTCACAAATGGGCTATCGCCGGTAGATTTTTAAAATAAACATTTCCAACACCACAAGAGTGTCTAGAGACGTCCGGGTTACTCAAAAAATAAATAACGTTGCGACCCACTCAACAATCGAAACCATAACCAAACATCACCCATGCACAATACACATAAAAACTTACTGATCAAATTAAGAATAACTTGCTATCTAATGTTTATCGTAGCCACAGCATCTGGACTGCTAGGAATTATAGGAAAAGGGCTATCAGCATCTGGAGGAGCCGGTGACGGACATATATCAAGCCAGCTACTAACAATAAAAGATTTTTTATTTATCCCCTCCGCAATAATGGCAATCTATTTTCTACTTTCCCCATGGATACATGGAAGGCAGGAGGAAAATTACTTTAAAGCATTAATGCCGTGTCTCTTTGAGATTTGTATTTTATTTATTATTTTTTTGAATTTCTCATAAGAATGTAAGGTACAAAAAAAAGCAGCCAATCTATTGATCGGCCGCTTTGGTATGCCTCAGTAACAGACTGCCTTACTGCAGACTGCCGGAAAGGAAGGCCTTGAGGCGTTCGCTCTTGGTATTGCCGAACACTTCGTCCGGGTAGCCTTCTTCTTCCACCAACCCCTTGAACATGACGTGGTTGGACACATTGCGGGCAAATTCACCACAATCATAGTGCGGCCTTCTTAAGTCAGGGTCTGTACCACCATGAGCACTTCACTCACCCGCCCCCGGTCAGCAGAATCCGATGTGCCACCAGAAGTCAGCAGCCCGGCCCATCCACTGCTCAAACCGGCCGACCACGTGTCGCGGTGCCGTGATTCATCGCCAATTGGCAACTGCTGCCACAGAGGAAAACGTTGCTAGCAAACCGAAATAACTAATCTTCCAATATACAATTCAATTCAACCTACAACTAATCAAACTGGAATTTTATCGATGCAGAAAGCACATAAAACCTTATCAACAAGATTAAGAGTTACTTGCTACATGACATTCCTCTGCGCAATTGCATCTGGATTCTTTGGAATAATGCTAGCAGGAGCATCAGCCTCTGGAAGCGGAGGTGGTCAAAATATAATTGATAAACTATTTTCAATAAAAGATGTTTTATTTATTTTTTCGGCAATCATGGCAGCCTACTTGATTATCTTATCATGGCTAGAAAGCCGGCAGAATTTAAATTACGCCAAATCATTACTATCTAGCCTGTTTGATATTTTCATTTTGTTTGTTGTATTTTTAAATTTTTCATAATTGGGTAGAGCATAAAAAAGCGGCCCCCGAACGGGAAGCCGCTTGTGATCTGGCAGGGAAGTGCCTTACTTCAGGCTGCCGGAGAGGAAGGCCTTGAGGCGTTCGCTCTTGGTATTGCCGAACACTTCGTCCGGGTGGCCTTCTTCTTCCACCAGCCCCTTGTGCAGGAACATGACGTGGTTGGACACATTGCGGGCAAAGCCCATTTCATGCGTCACCACAATCATGGTGCGGCCTTCTTCGGCCAGGGTCTGCATCACCTTGAGCACTTCACCCACCAGTTCCGGGTCCAGTGCCGAGGTGGGCTCGTCAAACAGCATCACCTCCGGCTCCATCGCCAATGCGCGGGCAATCGCCACGCGCTGCTGCTGACCACCGGACATGTGCGCCGGATACTTGGCCTGGGCCTGGGCATCCAGCCCTACCTTGCGCAGATACTTTTCGGCGCGGGCAATGGCTTCGTCGCGACTCAGGCCCAGCACGTGGATGGGGGCTTCGATGACGTTTTCCAGCACCGTCATGTGACCCCACAGATTGAAGTGCTGGAACACCATGGCCAGCTTGGAGCGCATGGTTTGCAGCTGCTTCTGGTCGGACGGAATCAGTTCGCCCTGCTTGTTTTTCTGCAGGCTGATGTCAACGCCACTCAGGCTGATGCTGCCGGCGTTGGGCTTTTCCAGAAAGTTGATGCAGCGCAGGAAGGTACTTTTGCCGGAACCGGAAGAACCGATGATGCTGATTACATCGCCGGCCTTGGCCTTGAGCGAGATGCCCTTGAGCACTTCATGGCTGCCATAGCTTTTGTGCAGGTCTTTGACGACTAACTTTTCCATCTTTGCTTATCCTTGCGTGTTGCTCAGGCCTTCATCGGGCGCAGGTGCGCCAGCCACTTGCTTTCCGCCTTGCGGAACAGGGCCACCAGAATGAAGGTGATGCACAGGTAAATCAGCGCCGCCAGACCGAAGGCATTGAATGAGTCATAGGTAGCGGCATTCACGTCGCGCGCCACTTTCAGGATGTCCGGCACGGTGGCGGTAAAGGCCACGGTGGTGGCATGCAGCATCAGGATCACTTCGTTGCTGTAGGCCGGCAGGGCACGGCGCAGTGCGGAAGGAATGATCACGCGGCGGTACAGGGTGAACTTGTTCATGCCATAGGCGCGGCCAGCCTCGATCTCGCCATAAGGCGTCGCCTTGATGGCGCCAGCGAAGATTTCGGTGGTATAGGCGCAGGTATTCAGGCCAAAGGCCAGAATGGTGCAGTTATACCCTTCGCGGAAAAAGTGATTGAGGATGTCCACATCGCGCACCATATCCAGGCTGTACATGCCGGTGTAGAAAAACAGCAGCTGGATGTACAGCGGGGTGCCGCGAAACACATAGGAGAACAGCCATACCGGGCGCGACAGCCATTTGGAGCGGGACACGCGGGCGATGGCCAGCGGAATGGAAGCGCAGAAACCGAAAGCAATGGAGACCACCAGCAGCCACATGGTGACCGCCAGGCCGGACAGATGGTAGCCATCGGTCCACAGGAAGGCTTTCCAGTATTGTTGGATGATGTCGATCACAGTTCAGCCTCCCGCACGCCGGTGGAATAGCGACGTTCCAGCCACATCAGTACCAGGCTGGAAACCGACGTCAGAATCAGATAAATGGCACCCGCCACCACGGTGAAAAAGAACACCTTGTAGGAGCTCTTGCCGGCATCGATCGACGCCTTCACCACATCGGACAGGCCGATGATGGAGACCAGGGCGGTGGCCTTGAGCATAACCTGCCAGTTATTCGAGATACCGGGCAGGGCAAAGCGCATCACCTGTGGAAACTGGATGCGGGAAAAGGTTTGCCAGCCGCTCATGCCATAGGCAATGCCAGCTTCGATCTGGCCTTTGGGCACGGACAGGAAGGCACCACGGAAGGTCTCGGTGAAATAGGCCCCGTAGATGAAGCCCAGGGTGAACACGCCGGACACGAATGGATTGAGGTTGATCTGCTCCAGGCCCTGCCATTCGGTCAGATGGTTCATGCCGATCTGCAGGCTGTAGAAAATCAGCAGCATCAGTACCAGATCCGGTACGCCGCGAATCAATGTGGTGTAGAGCGTGGCAATGCCCTTGAGCAACGGGTTGCTCGACAACTTGGCGCCAGCGCCTCCCAGACCAATGATGAAAGACACCAGGAGCGACATTACCGCCAGCTCCAGCGTGACCCATGCACCGTCCAGGATGATAGGCCCGAATCCATCCAGAAACATGGCCGTTTCCCCTGTATGTTTATGCCCTTGCACACGCAGATCGCAGGCAGCCCTAAGCCATGCCGCAGGCCGCCACAGGCAAGCAGTGGCAGCACAGATAGCTGCAGATCAGTGGTGTGCAAGACAACATGGATACGGACGTAACAGTGGGTGTTACGCATCTCCTCCGTACCCGTTATGAAAACGCGCCCCGGTCAGACTCCGCCGGGGCGCTGTGCTTCAGTCTGTGTTACGGCTTATTTGCCGTATACGTCAAACTTGAAGTATTTCTTTTCGATTTTCTTGTAAGTGCCGTCTTTCAGCATGCCGGCAATCGCCTTGTCGATGGCAGCCTTCAGATCGGTATCTTCCTTGCGCAGGCCGATGCCGGCACCGGTACCCAGGGTTTTCGGGTCGTTCAGGTCACCACCGGCGAAAGCAAAGCCCTTGCCTTCCGGCTTTTTCAGGAAGCCTTCATCAGCCTGGATGGCATCTTGCAGCGAGGCGTCCAGACGGCCGCTAGCCAAGTCGGCCAGCACCAGAGTCTGGTTCTGGTAAGGAACCACTTCTACACCGCCCGGTGCCCAGTGCGCCTTGGCATAGGCTTCCTGAATGGTGCCTTGCTCAACACCTACACGCTTGCCCTTCAGCGAAGCAGCAGTCGGTTGCAGGCCGGAACCAGCCTTGGCCACCATGCGGGTCGGGGTATTGAACAGTTTGGCCGAGAAGTTGATTTCTTTCAGGCGCGCTTCGTTGATGGACATGGAAGACAGCACGCCATCAAATTTCTTGGCCTTCAAGGCAGGGATCATGCCGTCAAAGTCATTTTCCACCCAGACACACTTGGCCTTCATGCGTGCACAGATTTCGGTGCCCAGATCGATGTCAAAGCCGACCAGCTGACCACTTGGTGCCTTGGACTCGAACGGAGCGTAGCTGGCATCAACACCGAAACGAACTTCCTTCCAGTCCTTGGCGAATGCGCCAAAAGAAGTGGCCATCAGTGCCAGAGAAACGGCGGTAATCACTTTTCTCATCAGACTTCTCCTTACTGCTTTGTTTTATTTGTTCACAACATGCCGGGCAGCCCCTGCCACCGCGACATACCGATACGCCGCATCAACATGCCCTGCCTTTTGGGCAGATCAGCTGATTGCCTGCATGGTTATATGAATAGCGCAAATTGTCCAGAAACTCGATTCCGGATACAGGATAAATAACGCATCCACCCTGACCGGAGACGACAGCAGGCAAAGTAAACGCCCAGAAATGGAAAATCAAGTCGCATTCGATTGTATTTTTGAGTACAAAATACAACAAGCGCAAGTAAAAACACTTAGCTCACGCCAGCAGCCACGCTCAGCACCCGTCATTCGCCCTCAAACTGCCGCGCCGCAGACGCAAAAAAGCCGGCTCCCACCAGGGAAACCGGCTTTTCAAACCGCCGCCAGCTGCTTACTTGTCTTCGCCGGCAGCCTTAGCCGCGGCAGCAGCGGCCTTGGCGGCCTCGATCTCTTCCTGTCGGGCACGGGCAGCTGCCTTGCGTGCCAGGCGGGCCTCTTCGGCCAGACGCTCGGCTTCTTCGGCCGCAGCGCGGGCGCGGGCACGCATGATGCGCAGATAGTTGTCGATGGCGCGCACCAGTTCGCGGGTGCCCTCGTGGGTCAGCGCAGAAATGGCGAACACACGCGGCGTGTCCACATCGAAACCCAGGCTGTCGTCCGGCTGGGTCTTGGGCCAGCCATAGGCCTCCAGGAAGGCCGACACGGTGAGGTTGCGCTCTTCTACCGGCAGCATGTCCAGCTTGTTCAGCACCAGCCAACGCGGCTTGCCATGCAATTCGTCATCATACTTTTCCAGCTCGGCCACAATGGCACGGGCTTCACGCACCGGATCAACCTCCGGGTCGAACGGTGCCACGTCCACGATATGCAACAGCAGGCCGGTACGCTGCAGATGCTTGAGGAAACGATGGCCCAGGCCAGCGCCTTCCGCCGCGCCTTCGATCAGGCCGGGAATGTCGGCAATCACGAAGCTGCTGGTATCGTCCATGCGCACCACACCCAGATTGGGGTGCAGGGTGGTAAACGGATAATCCGCCACCTTGGGGCGTGCCGCCGATACCGAGCGGATAAAGGTGGACTTGCCGGCATTCGGCATGCCCAGCAGGCCCACATCGGCCAGCACCTTCAGTTCCAGCTTCAGCGTACGCTGTTCGCCCTCTTCACCCGGCGTGCTCTGACGCGGCGCGCGGTTGGTCGATGATTTGAAATGGATATTACCCAGGCCACCTTTGCCGCCACGGGCAATCATCACCCGCTGGCCGTGGTGAGTCAGGTCGGCCACCACCTCGCCGGTATCGTGGTCGGCAATCACCGTGCCCACCGGCATGTGCAGTTCGATATCGTCACCGCCCTTGCCGTAACAGTCGGCACCGCGGCCACGTTCGCCATCCTGCGCCAGGTATTTTTTGACGAAACGGTATTCCACCAGGGTGTTGACGTTTTCATCCGCCACCGCATACACGCTGCCACCCTTGCCGCCATCGCCACCGTCCGGGCCACCAAAGGGCACGTACTTTTCGCGACGGAAACTGGCGGCACCATTGCCGCCCTTGCCCGCCATCACTTCAATACGGGCTTCGTCGATAAATTTCATAGATCCTCCTTGAGGAGTCAGGCGTCAAGGTTGCGATGCTGCATCCAGCCCTCACGCCTTGCCCCTCGCCAGGCCTGCTGCGTGACAGCAAGCCAGATAAAAAAAAGCCCTATCTCACAGGATAGGGCTTTCTTGTCTGCAGAAAGCGATTATTCGCCGTCTACACCGGTGTACGGAACAACGGTAACGATCTTGCGTTGCAGAGCACCCTTGATGGTGAACTGAACGTAGCCGTCAACCTTGGCGAACAGGGTGTGATCCTTGCCCAGACCAACGTTTTCACCTGCGTGGAAACGGGTACCACGCTGACGTACGATAATGGAACCTGCCGGAATCAGTTCGCCACCGTAAGCCTTAACGCCCAAGCGTTTGGCTTCGGAGTCACGACCGTTGCGGGAGCTACCGCCTGCTTTTTTGTGTGCCATGACTGTTTATCCTTACTTCGAAATCGCGTCGATGCGGATTTCGGTGAAGTTCTGACGATGACCCTGATGTTTCTGGTAGTGCTTACGACGACGCATCTTGAAGATGCGGATCTTGTCGCCACGACCGTGGGAAACGACAGTAGCCGTAACGGTGGCACCAGCTACCAGCGGGGCGCCTACAACAACCTGTTCACCGTCAGCGACCATCAGCACTTCTTCGAGTACGATTTGGCTGTCGACGTCTGCAGGTATCTGTTCTACTTTGAGTTTTTCACCGATGGCAACTTTGTACTGCTTGCCGCCGGTTTTTATGACCGCATACATTCGCTTAGCTCCTAAAGAGGGATCTTCACCGCATCACGCGAGAAGAACGCGAAACTATACGCAGTCGATTCAAAGTTGTCAATAATTTCATCAGTTTAGCCGCACAGCCAGACTGGGCATGGCTGTCTGCAAGGCTTTTCTGGTAACATTCCGCGCTTCTGGCTTCGCTAAAACCAACAACTGGCTAAAACCGTGTCCACCCCGCTATTCCGTACCCTGATCGCTGAAGACATGCAGACCGTAGATGGCGTCATCCGCGCGCGCCTGCATTCCGATGTAGTGCTTATCCGCCAGGTGGCGGAATACATCATCTCTGCGGGTGGCAAGCGCCTGCGCCCGGTACTCACCCTATTGTCCGGCAAGGCGCTGGGCTACGAAGGCGCGCATCTGTACGAACTGGCCGCCATGATCGAGTTCATCCACACCGCCACCCTGCTGCACGACGACGTGGTGGACGAATCCGACATGCGCCGTGGCCGCGAAACCGCCAATGCCCTGTTCGGCAATGCCGCCAGCGTGCTGGTGGGTGACTTCCTGTACACCCGCGCCTTCCAGATGATGGTCACCACCAATAATATGCAGATCCTGCAGGTGATGGCCGAAGCCACCAACATCATCGCCGAAGGCGAAGTATTGCAGCTGTTGAATATCGGCAATACCGCACTGTCCGAGCAGGACTACCTGCAGGTCATCCAGTACAAGACCGCCAAGCTGTTCGAGGCTTCTGCCCGCGTCGGTGCGCTGATTGCCGATGGCAACGAGGCGCAGGTCAAGGCACTGGCTGATTACGGCATGTACCTGGGCACAGCTTTCCAGATCATCGACGACGTACTGGACTACAGCGGCGACGCGGAGACCATCGGCAAGAGCCTGGGCGACGACCTGGCCGAAGGCAAGGCCACCCTGCCGCTGATCTACACCATGCGCCAGGGCGATGCCGCCGCTGCCGACGTGGTACGCCAGGCGCTGGAAAACGCCAGCCGCGACCGTTTCCACGATGTGCTCCGTGCGGTACAATCCTGCGGCGCGCTGGACTACGCCAAGGGCGAGGCCATCAAGGCCGCAGAACAGGCCGTGCAAGCCATTGCCGAGCTGCCGGACACCCCGGTGAAACAGGCACTGGTCGAACTGGCCCGCCTGTCGGTCGAGCGCAACGCCTGAACCCCTTTCTGTCTCCATAGTTAAATGGATATAACTTTCCCCTCCTAAGGGAAGATTGCAGGTTCGATTCCTGCTGGGGACACCAGATACGGCTCCATGCCACCCGGTAAAAACCGCCTGTCAGCAGGCGGTTTTTACATTCATGCTCGCCATCTTTCCCGCCAATCATCTGCTCTTCCCCTCGCCAGCACACCAATGCCACACCAGCAGACCTGAGCGCATATTTGTTAAGTTATTTGTAAAGAATGACAGCGCTGCCTGCTTAGCTGGTATACCTGCAAGTCTCCCCCCGCAGGAATCTGCCATGCGCTTTGCCATTACCCTGACCGACCGTTTCAAGGTGCTGCTCGATATCGCCTTGCAAGCCGGCTGGCGGCCATTGAAGATTTTCACCTCACCGCTGGATGGCAAAATCCATGACAACCGCCAGGTGATCGAGCAGGCTGCGCGGCTGGGCATTCCGCTGCAACTCTCCCCCATCACCGACGCCGATCTGGCCACGCTGGCCGCGCAAGGTTGTGACACCTTGTTGCTGGGTAGCTACGACTGGCGGGTGCCGGACTGGAGGCCCCATCTGGCGCATGCGGTGAATTTCCACCCTTCCCCGCTGCCGGAGGGCCGTGGGCCGTATCCACTGGTGCGGGCGATTCTGGAAGAAAGGCCGGAGTGGGGTGTGAGCTGCCATGTGGTGGAGCAGCAATTTGACAGCGGAGCAGTGCTCGACCAGCAACTGTTTGCCATGGCGGCGGATGAAACGCTGAGCACGCTGGAGTGGAAATGCCAGCTGGCACTGGAGCAGCTGGCGCGGCGGGTTATTCCAGAATTCGCCACGCAATGGCAACAGGCGCAGCCACAGGCCGCGGGCAGCTACTGGCCGCGCTGGAGCGAGGCCGAGCGCACGCTGGATTTGTGCGGTCCGCTGGCCAGCATCCAGCGCCAGCTGCGCGCCTTTGGCGACATCAACTGTCTGGCCGAAGCCAACGGGGTGGGTTTCGTGGTGCACCGCGCGCAGGGCTGGCTGGAGCCTCACGCCTTCAAGCCCGGCACGCTGGTACGCAGCGTGGACCTGTCCATGCTGTTTGCCGTGGCTGATGGCTTTCTGGTGATCAGCGAGTGGAGCGTGCAGGCGCCAGGGGTGGTGAGCGGCCGGCGACCGTTCTGAGCGCCCTCCCCAAAAAACAGCCCGCAACGGGCGAATGCCGTTCACTTAAGGATTTTGGGGCTGATTTTCTGACTTGAAGAGTGTCTGAAACCACAAAAAAAGCACCGTTTCCCCATGCGAGGAGACGGTGCTTTTCAGTTAAGTGAGCGGCATTACCGCAACGGGCTGTTTTGCATGGTGGAAATGACCCGTACTACCACTTGCCGCCCAAGGCAGACACCAGTGCCACACTGGCGGTGTACTGACGGTTTTTCACACTCCACAGGCTGTTTTCCGCACTGATGCGGCTGTTCTGCGCTGTCAATACATTCAGATAGCTCACCACCCCGGCACGGTACTGGTTCTGGGTAATGCCTTCTGCCCTTTGCGCAGCCTGCAGCGCAGACTGCTGGTATTGCGCCTCTTCCTGCAGCAGCGACTGGGCTGACAGATTGTCCTCCACCGCCTGGAAGGCACTCAGCACGGTCTGGCGATAGCTGGCGACACTGGCATCGTAGCTGGCGATGGCGGCTGCGGTCTGGGCACGGCGCAAGCCACCGTCAAACAGGGTGAGTGCCAGTTGCGGTCCCAGACTCCAGATGCGGTTGGGCAGGCTGACCCAGTCGGCAAAGCTGCTGCTCTTGTAGCCGCCGCTGGCGGCCAGCGTCAGCGTGGGGAAGTAGGCGGCCTTGGCAATGCCGATTTCGGCATTGGCCTGCGCCACCGCCCGTTCCGCTGCAGCAATGTCCGGGCGACGTTCCAGCAAGGTAGACGGCAGGCCCGGCGGTAATTGCGGCAGATGGGGCAAGGTCTTGCTGGCCGGCAGCGAGAAGCTGGCTGGTGCCACGCCCAATGCGGCGGCAATGGCATGTTCCAGCTGGGCGCGGCTCAGCTGCTTGTCCACCCGGGCGGCCTGGGCGGTTTTCCAGCTGCTTTCGGCCTGCGCCACGCTGTCATCCGACACCATGCCCACGGCAAACTGGTTGCGCGTCAGCTGCAGGTTTTGCAGCAGATTGGCCTCGCTGCCCTGCAATTGCTTGAGCTGCACATCGGCCACCACCAGTTGCAGATAGGCCGTAGCCAGCTGCGCCTGGCTGCTCAGGCGGATGGCTTCCAGCTGGGCGGCACTGGCGGCTTCCTTGGCACTGCCCGCTTCTACCGCACGACTGACCGTGCCCCACAGGTCGACTTCCCAACTGGCCGTGGCGGCCAGATTGTACTGATTGCCAACGCTGCCACCGGCAGTGCTGACGCCGTGGCTCTTGCTGGCGGTGGTGCCAAGCGTGGGCCACAGGCTGGCTTCGGCCTGATCCAGCAAGGCGCGGGCCTGACGGTAGTTGGCCTCGGCCTGGGCAATGGTGGGGCTTTGCCGGTTCAGCGTGGCCATCAGGCTATCCAGCTGCGGGTCCTGATAAACCTCCCACCAGTTACCGCGCGGGCTGGCGTCTTGCGGGGTGGCACTCTTCCAGCGGCCATCTTCCTTGAAGGCCGTGGGGATATCCATCTTGGGCTTGCTGTAGTCGGGGCCGATGGCACAGCCAGCCAGCACCAGGGCCATCAGGCAGGCGGCCAGCGCCGGCCGCGTGGATAAAGCAGTCATGCGCGTCATTCCTTGTGTCCTGCAGCGGCCTGCGCCCGTGTGCTGTCGCGCCATTGCAGGCAGCACAGGCGGAAACGGTCCAGATAAAGGTAAACCACCGGTGTGGTATAGAGGGTCAGCAGCTGGCTGAGCAGCAAGCCGCCCACGATGGAAATGCCCAGCGGCGTGCGCATCTCGGCACCATCGCCATGGCCCAGCGCCAGTGGCAGTGCGCCAAACAGCGCGGCCAGCGTGGTCATCATGATGGGGCGGAAACGCAGCAGGCAGGCTTGCAGGATGGCCTCGTGCGAACTCAGGCCCTGCTCGCGCTCGGCGCTGAGGGCAAAGTCGATCATCATGATGGCGTTTTTCTTGACGATGCCAATCAGCAGCAGCACGCCAATCAGCGCAATGATGTTGAACTCACCGCCAGTCGCCAGCAGCGCGAGCAAGGCCCCCACCCCGGCCGAGGGCAGCGTGGACAGGATGGTCAGCGGATGCACTACGCTTTCGTACAACATGCCCAGCACGATATACACCGCCACCAGGGCGGCCAGAATCAGCACCGGCTGGCTGTCCAGCGAGTCCTGGAAGGACTTGGCCGTCCCCTGAAAGCTGCCGTGGATCGACGAGGGCAGGCCGATCTCGGCAGTCACCTTGCCAATGGCGGCCGTGGCATCCGACAAGGAGGTTCCCGGCGGCAGGTTGAAGGACAGCGTGGTGGCGGCAAACTGGCTCTGGTGGTTGACCGATAGCGAGGTATTGGTGGGTTCCCAGCGGGCAAAGGCCGGCAGCGGCGTCGGGCTGCCGGATGGTGTCTGCAGGTAGATGCTGCGCAGGCCTTCCGGGTTCTGCCAGAACTGCGGTGCCACTTCCAGCACCACATGGTACTGGTTGAGCGGATTGTAAATGGTGGACACCTGGCGCTGGCCAAAGGCATCGTTCAGCACGGCGTCAACCTGCGCCTGGGTCAGCCCCAGCCGGGCCATGGCATTGCGATCAAAGGTCAGCGTGGTCTGCAGGCCCTTGATTTCCTGGTCGCTGCTGATATCCGCCAGCATGGGCAGCTTTTGCAGCGCCTGCTGCACCTTGGGCGTCCAGCTGCGCAAGGCGTCCAGGTCGTCCCCTTGCAAGGTGTACTGGTACTGGGCATTGGCCGCCCGGCCGCCGATGCGGATATCCTGCACCGACTGCAAGAACAGCTGCGCCCCCGGCTCACGCGCCAGGCTCTTGCGCAGGCGGGCAATCACCTGATCCGCCGACTCGCTGCGTACCGACATGGGCTTGAGACTGACAAACATATTGGCGGTGTTGCGCTGGCCACCGCCGGTAAAGCCAATCACCTTGTCCACTGCCGGGTCCTTGCCCACCACATCGATAAAGCGTTGCAGCTTCTGCTGCATGGCCTGGAAGGAAATGCTCTGGTCGGCCTTGATCATGCCGGTCAGCCGGCCGGTATCCTGCTGCGGGAAAAAGCCCTTGGGCACGATCATGTAGAGATAGACATTCAGGGCAATGGTAGCCCCCAGTATCAGCATCATCAGCGGGCCATGACGCAAGGCCCAGCCCAGACTGCGCCGGTAGCCGGCCAGCATGCGGTCGAACAGGTTTTCGCTCCAGCGGAACAGCCGGCCCGGCGGCCGTTCGGCATGCGGCTTCAACCAGCGCGCGCACAGCATGGGCGTGGTGGTCAGCGACACCAGCAGCGACACCATGATGGCCACCGACAGGGTGACGGCAAACTCGCGGAACAGCCGGCCGATGATGCCGCCCATCATCAGGATGGGAATGAATACCGCAATCAGCGAAATACTCATCGACAGCACTGTGAAGCCCACCTCACGTGCGCCGCGCAGTGCCGCCTGCATGGGTTTCATGCCGTTTTCGATGTGGCGCGAGATGTTCTCCAGCACCACGATGGTATCGTCCACCACAAAGCCGGTGGCAATGGTCAGCGCCATCAGGCTGAGGTTGTTGAGCGAAAAGCCGCACAGATACATCACGGCAAAGGTGCCGACCAGCGACACCGGCACGGTGATGGCCGGAATGGCGGTGGCGCGGCCATTACGCAAAAACAGGAAGACCACCAGGATCACCAGCCCGATGGAAATGACCAGTGAGCGCTCCACCTCGGACAAGGAGGCGCGGATGGTGGAGGTACGGTCCATCACCACCTGCATCTTGATGGCGGCGGGAATGGACGCCTGCAGCTGTGGCAACAGCGCATTCACCCGCTCCACGGTTTCGATGATGTTGGCACCGGGCTGGCGGAACAGGATGATCATCACCGCCGGCTGCTTGCCCAAGAGGCCGGCATTGCGCACGTCCAGCACCGAATCCTTCACCTCGGCCACATCCGATATCCGCACCGCCGCACCGTTTTTATAACTCACCACCAGCGGCAGATAGTCACTGGCCTTGCCGGCCTGGTCGTTGGCCTGCACTTGCCAGTGGCGCTGTTCGTCTTCCAGATAGCCCTTGGGCCGGTTGGCATTGGTACTGGTGATGGCGGCACGCACCGTCTCCATGCCGATGCCGTAGTGGTTCAGCTGCAGCGGGTTCATCTCCACCCGCACCGCCGGCTGCGCCCCGCCACCGATATTCACATCGCCAATACCCTCCACCTGGGCTAGCTTCT
This sequence comes from Aquitalea sp. FJL05, assembly GCF_003852595.1. Classification (NCBI taxonomy): domain Bacteria; kingdom Pseudomonadati; phylum Pseudomonadota; class Betaproteobacteria; order Neisseriales; family Chromobacteriaceae; genus Aquitalea; species Aquitalea sp. FJL05. The sequence continues at coordinate 191,277 of NZ_QAJS01000015.1, read as the reverse complement.
GGCCGAGGATGGAATCCGCCGCGTCATACATCTGGCCACGGGTGAGCGAATCCGAGGTCAGGCCAATGATCATGATGGGCGCGTCGGCCGGGTTCACCTTGCGGTAGGTCGGGTTGGACGGCATGCCGGTGGGTAATAGCGAACGAGCCGCGTTGATGGCGGCCTGCACATCGCGCGCTGCGCCGTTGATGTCGCGGTTAAGGTCGAACTGCAAAGTAATGCGGCTGGAAGCCAGCGAGCTGGACGAGGTGATTTCGGTCACCCCGGCAATGCGCCCCAGCGCCCGCTCCAGCGGCGTGGCCACGGTGGAGGCCATGGTTTCCGGGCTGGCACCCGGCAGCTTGGCACTGACCGAGATGGTGGGAAAATCCACCTGCGGCAAGGGCGATACCGGCAGCAGCTTGAAGGCCAGGAAACCCGCCAGCAGGATGGCCAGCGTCAGCAGCGTGGTGGCAATCGGCCGGCGGATGAAAGGTTCGGACGGAATCATGCCCCAGCCTCATCAGCCACGGTTTCCGGCTTGCGGCGGAAACGCTGCGCCAGCCGGTCGAAGGCCAGATAGATCACCGGCGTGGTAAACAGCGTCAGCACCTGGCTGACCAGCAGCCCGCCCACCATGGTCACCCCCAGCGGCGAGCGCAATTCGGAACCCATGCCACCGCCCAGCATCAGCGGCAGCGCGCCCAGCAGCGCCGCCATGGTGGTCATCAGGATGGGACGGAAACGCAGCAGGCAAGCCTGATAGATGGCATCGCGCGGACTCATGCCTTGCTCGCGCTCGGCCTCCAGCGCGAAGTCAATCATCATGATGGCGTTTTTCTTGACGATGCCGATCAGCAAGATGATGCCGATGATGGCAATCACCGACAGGTCATCGCCGCTCACCAGCAAGGCCAGCAAGGCACCGATGCCGGCGGAGGGTAGCGTGGACAAGATAGTAATGGGATGAATATAGCTCTCGTACAGCACGCCCAGCACGATGTACATGGTGACGATGGCCGCCAGGATCAGCCACAGCGTATTGCTGAGCGAGGCCTGGAAGGCCAGCGCCGCCCCCTGGAACTTGGTATCGAGGCTGGCCGGCATGCCCAGTTCGGCCTCGGCCTGACGGATGGCCTCCACCGCCGGCCCCAGCGCCGCACCCTTGGCCAGGTTGAACGACACCGTGGTGGTGGGGAACTGCCCCAGATGGTTGATGGTGAGCGCGGTAGGACGCTCCTCGATGCTGGCCACGGTATCCAGCGGCACCGGGCCGCCGCTGGCGGTGGGCACATAAATGCCCTTGAGCGACAGCGGGCCACGCTGGCTTTGCGCATCCACTTCCAGCACCACGCGGTACTGGTTGGTCTGGGTGAAAATGGTGGAAATCAGCCGCTGGCCAAAGGCATCGTACAAGGCATTGTCGATGGCGGCGGTGGTGACGCCCAGCCGGGCGGCCGCGTCGCGGTTGATATTGACGTAGGCCTGCAAGCCCTTGTCCTGCAAGTCGCTGGCGACATCGGCCAGCTCCGGCAATTGATTCAGCTTGTGCACCAGCTTGGGCACCCACAGCGACAGGTCGTCCGGACTGGTGGCCTGCAGGGTGAACTGGTACTGGGTGCGGCTGACACGGGTATCGATGGACAGATCCTGCACCGGCTGCAGATACAGCGACATGCCCGGCACATCGGCCGCGTGCTGCTGCAAGCGCGCCAGCACGGTGCGGATGTCATCCCGCTCGCCCTTGGGCTTGAGGTTGATCTGCAGGCGGCCACTATTGAGCGAGGCATTATTGCCATCCACGCCAATAAAGGACGACAGGCTGTCCACCGCCGGGTCTTTCAGCAAGACCTCGGCCAGTTGCTGCTGCTTCTGCGCCATGGCCGAGAAGGAAATGGTTTGCGCCGCTTCGCTGCTCCCCATGATGGCCCCGGTATCCTGCAGCGGGAAAAAGCCCTTGGGCACGGCCATATACAGCACCACGGTCATGACCAGCGTCCCTACAGCCACCAGCAAGGTGAGCTTTTGCCGCTGCAGCACCCAGCTCAGCAGTTGACCATAGCGGGCAATAATGCGGTCGAAGAAGGCCCCGCTGGCATGGTAGAAACGGCCCTGTTTTTCCTCCGGCACATGCTTGAGCAAGCGTGCGCACATCATCGGCGTCAGGGTAAGCGAAATGAAGGCGGAAATCAGGATGGACACCGCCAGCGTGATGGCGAATTCACGGAACAGCCGCCCCACCACATCGCCCATGAACAGCAGCGGAATCAGCACCGCGATCAGCGAAAACGTCAGCGAAATGATGGTGAAACCAATCTGCTGCGAGCCCTTCAGCGCCGCTGCCATCGGTTTTTCGCCTTCCTCGATGTAGCGGGCGATGTTTTCGATCATCACGATGGCATCGTCCACCACAAAGCCGGTGGCAATGGTCAGCGCCATCAGCGTGAGGTTGTTGATGGAAAAGCCGGTGAGGTACATCACGCCAAAGGTGCCGACCAGCGACAAGGGCACGGCCACCGCCGGGATGATGGTGGCCGGCACATTACGCAGAAACACGAAGATCACCATCACCACCAGGGCAATGGCCAGCAGCAGTTCGAACTCGACATCTTCCACCGAGGCACGGATGGTGACGGTACGGTCACTCAGCACTTTCACATCCACCGCGCCCGGCAGGCTGCCTTGCAACTGCGGCAGCAGCGCCTTGATGCGGTCGGTGACCTGGATGACATTGGCACCCGGCTGGCGCTGCACATTGAGGATGATGGACGGCGTGCTGCCAGCCCAGGCCGCCAGCCGCAGGTTTTCCGCGGCATCGACAACGTTGGCGACATCACGCAGCCGCACCGCAGCACCGTTCTGGTAGGCCACGATGACGTCTTTGTATTCCTCGGCCGATTTCAGCTGGTCGTTGCCATCGACGGTGGAGGCCTGCTGCGGGCCATCAAAACTGCCCTTGGCCTGATTCACATTGGCATTGCCAATGGCGGTGCGGATGTCCTCCAGCGTCAGACCGCGCGCCGCCAGCGCCTTGGGGTTGCTCTGGATGCGTACTGCCGGCCGCTGGCCGCCACTGAGGCTGACCAGCCCCACACCCGGCACTTGCGATAGTTTTTGCGCCAGCCGGGTATCGACCAGGTCTTCCAGCTTGGTCAGCGGCAGCGTGTCCGAACTGACGGAAATGGTGAGGATGGGCGTATCCGCCGGATTGACCTTGCTGTAGATCGGCGGATTGGGCAGGTCGCTGGGCAAGAGATTACCGGCGGCGTTGATCGCGGCCTGCACTTCCTGCTCGGCTACGTCCAGCGTCAGCTCCAGGCTGAACTGCAGGGTAATCACCGAAGCACCACCGGAGCTGGTGGAAGACATCTGGGCGAGGCCGGGCATCTGGCCGAACTGCCGCTCCAGCGGCGCGGTGATCGACGACGTGATCACCTCAGGGCTGGCTCCCGGGTACTGGGTCACCACCTGGATGGTGGGGTAGTCCACCTCGGGCAGCGCCGACACCGGCAGCAGCTTCCAGGCGACCAGGCCAGACAGCAGGATGGCCAACATCAGCAAGGTGGTGGCCACCGGCCGCAGGATGAAGGGACGTGAAGGATTCATACCGTATCCCCGGGTTTAGTTGGCAGCGCTGGCGGATTGGTGTTTGCCGCCACTGGCATCCTGCTGGCGGTGTTTGCCCTTGCCTGCCCCCTCGCCACCAGCGGACAGTTGCGCCGCGCGGTCGATCACTTTGACCTGGGCACCGTCACGCAGCTTGTCCAGCCCGTCCACCACCACTTTCTGCCCTGGCTTCACCCCTTCTTCGATAATGGTGTTGTCGCCAGACACCGCCCCCAGCTTCACCTTGCTGATGCTGACGGTCTGATCCGGATTGACGGCATAGACATAGCTGCCCACCTTGCCCAGCTGCAAGGCCACACTCGGCAGCAGCGTGGCGCCAGCTTGCACGCCCAACTGTAAATGAACGTTAACAAACTGATTGGGAAACAGCGCCTCATCGCTATTGGCGAAGCGTGCCTTGAGATTGACCGTGCCGGTACTGGTGCTCAGTTGATTGTCGATAGCCAGCAGCTCGCCATCGGCCAGCTTGTGTCTGTTGTCGCGGTCCCAGGCTTCCACCTGCAATTTGCCCTTGGCCGCGCGCGCCGCCGCCAGCACCTGGCTGAGGCTGACCTCCGGAATGGCAAACACCACATTGATGGGCTGGGTTTGGGTAATCACCACCACGCCATTGGTATCGCTGGCGTGCACGATATTGCCCGGATCGACCTGGCGCAGACCGGCGCGGCCGGCTACCGGAGCAGTCACCCGGCTGTAATCCAGCTGCAGGCGGGCATTGGCCACCGCGCCCTGATCCAGCTTCACCGTACCCTGGTACTGGCGCACCAGGGCTTGCTGGGTATCAACCTGCTGTTTGGCAATGGAATTTTGGGCCAGTAGCTGCTGGTAGCGTGCCAGATCGAGCTGAGCGTTTTGCAGCAGGGCCTGATCCCGCAATAGCTGGCCTTCGGCCTGGGTCACCGCCGCCTGATAGGGGCGCGGGTCCAGCTCGGCCAGCAACTGCCCCTTCTGGACCGGCTGCCCCTCGTCAAAATGCAGCGCCATCAGTTGGCCATCCACCCGGCTGTGCACGGTAACGGTATTGGGCGAGGTCACCGTGCCCAGCGCGCTCAGCTGCAGCGGCGCATCCTGCCGGCTCACCATGGCCACCCCCACAGCCACCGGCCCACCCCCTTTGCGCTGCGCACCGGCGGCATCTGCAGCGGCCGTGCGATGGCTGTTCCACCACCACCCGCCAGCCGCCAACACCAGCAAAAGCAGGGAAACATTGCGCACGGTATGTGTGGACTTGGCAGCGGTATCGGACATGATGGATTTCCGGGATGCGCTCCCGGCATCAAGCGGGGAACGGTCAGCAGTGGCAAACAGGGCGGCAGGCCCACCCTGAAACAAGCAGCGATGATAGGCAATGGACATGACACTGCCTATAGCCAACATGTTTATAGATGTTAATCGGCGTGAAGCCACCACGCCAGCATAAGCCGGCTGGCGGCTCCGCCGCGTGATGAAGGCTCGCCGCCATGCAGGCAAGACATGGCTGCCCTGCCGTCGCAAAAAAAACCGCCCTGCATGGCAGGGCGGTATCGAGATCAAAATAAGGCGCGTTGCAGAATTTGCGAGCCGTAGCTGCCGTCTAGAACAGCAGCTCCTTGACGTTCTCCACTGCATCCTTGGCTGCCGGAGCATTCGGATCCTTGGCGGTCGCATCATCTACCGCAGCATCCGAGGCATTGCTGCCAGGCACCGTGCCGTGATTGTCGATCTTCAGCTCCGGATTGGTTTTCTGGAACTCTTCATAGTAGTACTCATCGCCACCGCGCTGGCCGGCACCCGGTTTCACCACAATGCTGGTCGGCACTGGCAGCTCCACCTCGGGCACACCCTTGAGCGCATTGGCCATGTAGTTCATCCATACCGGCAAGGCCGCCGTACCGCCATAGCCGTAGCGGCCCAAGGAGCGCGGCTGGTCGTAGCCCACCCAGGTGGCCGCCACCAGATTCGGATTGAAGCCGACAAACCAGGCATCTTTCCAGTCACTGGTGGTACCGGTCTTGCCGGCCAGATCCATGCGCCCCAGGCTCATGGCCTTGGCCGCCGTACCATAGCGCACCACATCCTTCAGCATGGAGGTCATGATGAAGGCATTACGCGGGTCAATGGCCTGCGTGGCGTTCTGTCCGGCCACCGCCGGCTGGGTCTTGGCCAGCACATGACCTGACTGGTCTTCAATGCGATCAATAAAGAAAGCCTTGATACGGTAGCCGCCATTGGAGAACACCGAATAACCCTCGGCCATCTGCAACGGTGTTGCCGCACCGGCGCCCAGCGCCATGGTCAGATAGGCTGGATGCTGCTTGGGCGAGAAACCGAAACGCTGGATATATTGCTGGGCGTAATCCGTCCCCACCGCCATCAGCAGCCGCACCGACACCAGGTTCTTCGACTGGGTCAGCGCACGACGCATGCTGATCAGACCGGCGAACTTGCCATCATCGTTCTTCGGCTCCCAGCTGGGCGAACCCGGGGCTCCTGGCACGGTCAGCGGCGCATCGTTGAACAGGGTGGACGGCGTAATGCCACGCTCTACCCCGGAGGAATAGATAAAGGGCTTGAAGGTGGAGCCGGGCTGACGCCAGGCCTGGGTCACGTGATTGAAGCTGCGACGGTTGAAGTCGAAGCCACCCACCAGCGACTTGATGGCACCGCTACGCGGGTCCATCGAGACAAATGCCCCCTCCACATCCGGCATCTGCACGATTTCCCAGTAACCCTTATCATGGGCACGCACCCGGATGACCGCACCGCGACGGATCTGCTTGTCGGCTGCCAGCTTGGGACTCAGTGCACGACGGGCAAACTCCAGCCCGGCGCCCTTGATGACGGCCACCTTGCCGCCGCGCATATAGGCGCGCACTTCGGTCGAGCTGGCCGACAAGACGATTGCCGCCTGCATGTCGCCGCTGTCGCGAATTTCAGACAGTGCATCATCCAGTACTTCGGTCTGGTCTTCCCCTTCCGCCGAGGCCAGATCGATATAGCTTTCCGGTGCGCGATAGCCCTGCTTGCGATCGAAGTCGAGCAGGCCGGCACGCAGCGCGTCATAAGCCCATTGCTGGTGATGGCTGTCCAGCGTGGTGTACACCTTGTAGCCCTCGGTGTAGGCCGCATCCTTATAGCGTTCGTACATGGCCTGACGCACCATCTCCGCCACATACAGGGCAGGCTGGTTGCTGTCCACCGTGGCGCTGGCCAGCTGCAGAGGCTCTTTTACGGCAGCGTCATACTGATCCTGAGTAATGAAATTCAGCTCGCGCATGCGCCGCAGCACATACTGCTGGCGCAAGCGGGCACGGTCAGGATTGACGATGGGGTTGTAGGCCGACGGAGCCTTGGGCAGGCCGGCCAACATGGCCATCTCGGCCACGCTCAAGTTGGTGATGGGCTTGCCGAAATAAGCCTGCGCCGCAGCGGAAAAACCGTAAGCGCGCTGCCCAAGATAGATCTGGTTGAAATACAACTCGAGAATCTGATCCTTGGACAAGGTGTGTTCTATTTTGAAAGCGAGCAAGGCTTCATTAAACTTGCGCGTGAAAGTCTTTTCACTGGACAGGAAGAAGTTCTTGGCCACCTGCATGGTGATGGTACTGGCACCGGAACGGGCATGACCGGACACCAGATTGCCGACGGCAGCGCGCAGAACCCCCATGTAGTCGATCCCGCTATGCTGATAGAATCGCTCGTCCTCAGCCGCCAGCAGGGCCTGCTTCATCAGTTGCGGCACTTCATGGATGCGGGCAAAGGAGCGACGTTCCTCGCCAAACTCACCCAGCAACTGGCCATCTGCCGAGTAGACGCGCAGTGGAATTTTTGGACGGTAATCCGTCAGCACATCAAGACTTGGCAAACGCGGGTAGGTTATGATGATCGCAATGGCTGCCGCACCGGCTGCCAGAACGGCCCCACCAATAACAAGACCGGCCAAAATCGCAAGAAGTCGTTTGAACATAATTACAAATAGGCTTTCGGAAGAAAGCGGATTATAACGTCTTGTGGGAATAAGCAAGACAAACATTGACCGCGACGGTGCAAAAACTGTCGCACTAGACCTATTCGGGGCCTTAACTGATGCTATCCGACAAATTACGGTTCGGGACAGATTGGCTGGATCAGCTTGGATTGGGGAAGTCCAAGAGCGTTCCCTTGCTCGGTCTTGATATCAGCACCACGTCCATCAAGCTAGTCGAGCTTTCCAGATCCGGCAAGAATTATCAGATTGAGCGTTACATCATTGAGGCCCTGCCCAAGGACGCGGTGTCCGAAGGCAATCTGGTCGATATCGAAGGTATTTCCGACGCGGTGCGCAAGGCCTGGAAGCGTCTGGGCAGCCCGATCAAGAATGTCGCCATCGCCATCCCCACCTCGATGGCGATTTACAAAAAGTTGCTGGTACCGGTCAGCCAGTCCGAAGACATGGAAGGCATGATCGAATCGGAAGCCAACCAGATCATTCCCTTCCCGCTGGAAGAGGTGAATCTGGATTATCAGGTGCTTGGCCCCTCCAGCAGCAGCCTGGATGACCTGGAAGTGCTGCTGTGTGCCGCCCGCAAGGAAAAAGTGGAAGAACGCGTGGCCGTGGTGGAAATGGCTGGCCTGCGCGCCCAACTGGTCGATGTCGAATCATTTGCCATGATGACCGCTTTCGAGCAGATCCAGCAGCAATTGCCCGATCACGGCATGAATCAGACTTTCGCCCTGTTCGATATCGGCGCCACCAAAATTCATTGCAACGTCATCCGTAACGGCCAGCAAATCTATTACCGCGAACAGGTATTCGGTGGTCAGCAGCTGACCCGCGATATTCAACGCCGTTATGGCATCAGCTTTGACGAGGCCGAAAACGGCAAACGCAGCATGGCGATGCCGGACGGCTACGAATCTGAACTGATGCATCCTTTCGTCGATTCGCTGGCACAGGAAATCCAGCGCGCGCTGCAATTCTTTTACACCACCGTCAGCGTGTCGCAATATCTGCGCGTGGACTACATCCTGCTGGGTGGCGGTTGCAGCATGTTGCCGGGGCTGGATGATGCCGTGGCTTCGCGCACCCAGATCAGCACCATGATCGCCAACCCCTTTACCTCCATGGTGCAATCCAGCTCGATTCGCCTGAAAGAACTGCTGCTGGATGCACCGGCACTGCTGATTGCCTGCGGTCTGGCCATGCGGAGGTTCGACTGATGATACGCATCAACCTCCTGCCGCACCGCGAGCAGAAAAAAGCCGCCCACCGGCTGCGCTTCCAATTGCTGCTTGGCGGTGCTGTCGCGGCCGCCCTGCTGGTCATCGGCATCAGCTATTTTGTGCTGGACTCGCGCCAGTCACGCCAAGAAGAACGCAACCAGTTCCTGCAGGCTGAAATCACCAAGCTGAACCAGCAGATCAAGGATATCGGCATGCTGAAAAAGCAGCGCGATGACCTGCTCGCGCGCAAACAACTGGTGGAAAGACTGCAGCAAGGACGCAATGACGCAGTCCATGTATTCGACCAGCTGCTGCGCCAGACCCCGGATGGCATCTATCTGAAGAGCTTCAAACAGACCGGCAATACCTTTTCCTTCTCCGGCTATGGACTGTCCGGAGCCCGGGTATCCAACTATATGCGCACCCTGGCGCAATCACAGATATTCAGCGAACCGCAACTGATCGAAGTGAAGTCCGCCGTGGTCAACAACCAGCGGGTCAGCGAGTTCAGCCTTACCAGCACGCTGAAACTGCCAGTGGTCGCCAGTGCGCCGGCCAGCCAGGTGGCACCGCAGGGAGCCAAGCCATGACCCTAGACGAGTTTCGTAATCTCGACCCCAAGGAAATGCCCAACTGGCCGCTACCGGCACAGCTGGTCGTGCTCACCTTCATGGCCGGGGTCTTTCTGTTTCTGGGTTATCTCTTTGTGCTGAGCGACCAGATGGACAAGCTGAACAACGCCCATCAGCAGGAAGAACAACTCAAGCAGACTTTCATCGACAAGAAACGCCAGGCCATCAACCTGGAAGCCCTGCAACAGCAGCTGAAAGAAATCCAGCTGTCGTTTGGCGCACTGCTCAAGCAACTGCCCACCAAGGCGGACATGGACGCATTGCTGACCGAGATCAACCAGGCCGGCATTGGGCGTGGCCTGCAGTTCGAGTTGTTCCGTCCCAACGGCGAGGTCAAGACGGCAGAAATGGCGGAAGTGCCTATTGCCATCAAACTGACGGGCAACTATTCCGAACTGGCCGCCTTCGTCAGCGATGTCGCCCAGCTATCGCGCATCGTCACCATCGGCGATATCGGCCTGACCCCGGGTCAGGGCAAGGACGCGGCGCGCATGACGATGGAAGCCACCGCCAAAACCTATCGCGCGCTCGAGCCGGAAGAGCGTATCGCAGCGGCCCAGCCGCCGAAGAAGTGAGAGTGAAATGACGCTGAAATCAACTCTCGCCGCCCTGTTGTGCCCACTGCTGCTCAGTGCCTGCGGCTCTGGCAACACCGATGACTTGCGCGCCTGGATGCAGCAGGCCAGCCAGGGGCTGCGTGGACAGATCGACCCGCTGCCCCAGGCGCAGGCCTACCAGCCCTTTGCCTATAGCGCTTTTGACCTGCCCGATCCATTCAACCCCATCAAGCTGCAAATGGCCAAGCGGCAGAATTCGGCCAATGCGCCGGATTTCAAGCGGCCACGTGAGCTGCTGGAAAACTATGATCTGGACAAGCTGAAGATGGTTGGCCTGCTCAAACGCAATGGCATGACCTATGCCCTGATTCGCACGCCGGAAAGCAGCATTTACCGCGTGCAGCCAGGCAATTTCATCGGCCCCAGCTTTGGCCAGATCAAGCGCATCAGCGATACCGAACTCGTGCTTTCCGAGACTGTGGAAGATCTGAACGGAGAATGGGTACAACGCGAAACCAGCATGTACCTGGATGAACAAGGGCAGAAATAATGAAAAACCATTCAATCAAACTGTTATCCGGGCTGGGTCTGTCCATCGCATTTTCCGTCGCCCACGCCGCATCCATCACTGCGATCGACGTTGCCCAGACCGATGGCGACAGCCAGTTGCTGCAAGTCACCTTCGACGGACCTGCCATCAAGCCCAACAGCTTCGCCATCGCCAACCCGGCACGGGTTGCCTTCGACTTTGCCGACACCCAGGTCAAGCTGCCGAAGAACTTCGTCGACCTGGGCAACCCCATCATCAAGTCTGCCGTGGCCGTAGAGGCCAATGGCCGTTCGCGGCTGGTACTGAACCTGGCCCACAATGTGGCCTACAGCACCACACTGTCAGGTAACAAACTGCTGGTCCGCATCAGCAACAATATGGCCCCGGTACAGCAAAGCGCCACCTCGCAGGAACAGCCCACCCGTAGCAGCACGGCGGCCAGTGAAGCCAGTGCGCAAGCTGCCGTGGCCACCACGCCGCTGGGGCTGGACTTCCGCCGTGGCAAGGCTGGCGAAGGCCGGGTGGAAATCATTCTTCCCGCCGACAATACCCCGGTGGATGTGCGCCGTGACGGTAAAAACCTGGTGCTGGACGTGATGGGCGCCAGCCTGCCACGCGCATTGGAAAAGCGCATGGATGTCAGCGATTTTGGCACCCCGGTGGACAAGGTGATCGCCAGCAATCAGGGCCGCAACAGCCGGATACTGATCCAGCCGCAAGGCGACTGGGAATTCTCTTCTTACCAGACCGAACGCAAGCTGGTGGTGGAAGTGCGCAAGGCCGTGGTGGAAAGCGCCAGCAAGACCGAACTGAACAGCAAGCCGCAATACAAGGGCGACAAACTGTCGCTCAACTTCCAGAACATCGAAGTGCGCACCGTACTGCAGGTGATTGCCGAATTTACCGGCCTGAACATCGTCACCAGCGACTCGGTCAGCGGCAATATCACCCTGCGCCTGAAAGATGTGCCATGGGACCAGGCACTGGACCTGATTTTGCAAACCAAGGGCCTGGACCAGCGCCGCAATGGCAATATCATCAACATCGCCCCGCGTGAAGAATTGCTGGCCCGCGACAAACAGGTGCTGGAAGGCAAGCAGCAGCTGACCGCGCTGGAGCCGGTACGCTCGGAAACCTTCGTGTTGCGTTATCGCTCGGCGGAAGACTTCAAGAAGATTCTGGACGGCAGCAGCACCACCAGCGGAGCCAATAATACCGCCGCTAACGGGCTGCTTTCATCGCGCGGTAGTGCGCTGATCGATCCGAAAACCAACACACTGATCATCAACGACACGCAAAGCGTGATCGACAAGATCCGCGATCTGGTCACCAAGACCGATATCCCGGTCAAACAAGTGCTGATCGAAGCGCGCATCGTCGAAGCCACCGATGACTGGAGCAAGAGCCTCGGGGTCAAGCTCAGTGTTGCCAGAGCCGGATCCGGTTTCAGCCTGGGCGGCACCGTTGCTGATGCCATCACCAGCCACAATATCGGCACCGGAAGCACCACAGGGACCATTCCGCTCAACTCCGGGGTCAACCTGGGCTTGTCCGGCACTTACAACTCGATTGGCGCCGTATTTGGAGCGGGCTCGCGGGCTGCCATCGGGCTGGAACTGGACGCGATGGAAACCGGCGACAAGGGCAAGGTCCTGGCCAACCCGCGCATCATGACAGCCGATCGGGTGGAAGCCAGTATCGAACAGGGCACGGAAATTCCTTACCAGGAAGCCAGCTCCAGCGGTGCCACCTCGGTATCGTTCAAAAAGGCCAACCTCAGCCTGAAAGTGACACCGCAGATCACCCCGGACAACCGCGTACTGATGGAAATCCAGATCAACAAGGACACGGTCAGCAGCACCCTTATCGTCAACAGCACCCCAGCCATCGATACCAAGGTCGTCAAAACTCAGGTGATGGTGGAAAACGGTGGCACGGTGGTCATCGGTGGCATTTACCAGCAAACGCTGGATAACACCACCAACAAGGTCCCGCTCTTGGGTGATATCCCCTTCCTTGGCGCGCTGTTCCGCAGCAGGGTGGAGAAGAACAATCGCACGGAACTGCTGGTTTTCATCACCCCGCGCGTGGTGGAAGACCTGAATCTGCAAAACCGCTGAGAACGAACCGGGGCAAGCGATTTTGTCGCCTGCCCGCGCAGACAGACCCAGCCTGCATCAGCTACAATGCCTGCCATGGAGAACATGGCAGGCAATTTTTTTCTTGTCGGGCTGATGGGCGCCGGCAAGACCACCGTTGGCAGAGCCCTGGCGCGCAAGACCGGCAAAACCTTCTACGACTCGGATCATGAAATCGAGGCGCGCACCGGCGTTCGCGTTGCCACCATATTCGATATCGAAGGCGAACTGCGCTTTCGCGACCGGGAAAGCTCAGTCATTGCCGACCTGGTCAGAATGGACAATATCGTCCTGGCCACCGGTGGGGGCGCAGTGCTGCGGCCGGAAAACCGTGCCGAACTGTCCCGTCACGGCGTGGTGATCTATTTGCGGGCATCCATCGACGACCTCTTGGCCCGCACCATGCACGACAAAAACCGCCCCCTGCTGCAGATTGCTGACCCCCGCTCCAAGCTGCAAAGCCTGCTGGAGCAGCGCGATCCGCTGTATCGCGAGGTCGCCGACATCGTAGTCGATACCTCGCAGCAAAACGTCAACCTGCTGGTCAGCCGCCTGCTCGATCAGTTGCATACTATCCCAGCCAAGACCTGACACATGATCACGCTCGACCTGACCTTGCCGGACACCCGCTACCCCATTCACATTGGCCACGGACTGCTCGATCAGGTCGAGCTGATCCTGCCCCACCTGCGCATTCCGCAGGTGGCCATCATCACCAATGATGTCGTCGCTCCGCTCTATCTGCAGCGCCTGACCCAGCAGTTGGAAAAGCATGGAGTACGCACCATTTCGGTCGTGTTGCCGGACGGTGAAGAGCACAAGAACTGGCAAACGCTGAATCTGATTTTCGACGCACTGCTGGCTGCCAATGCCGAACGCAAGACCACGCTGATTGCCCTGGGTGGCGGCGTGATCGGCGACATGACCGGCTTTGCCGCTGCCTGCTATCAGCGCGGTGCACCCTTCATCCAGATTCCCACCACCTTACTGGCACAAGTCGATTCCTCGGTGGGTGGCAAAACCGCCATCAACCATCCACTGGGCAAGAACATGATCGGTGCGTTCTACCAACCCCAGTTGGTTGTCGCCGACATGGACCTGCTCGCCACCCTGCCAGAACGTGAACTGTCTGCAGGTATCGCCGAAATCATCAAATACGGCCTTCTGGGCGATATCGACTTCCTCGGCTGGCTGGAAGCCAATATGGACAAGCTGCGCGCACGTGACCCGGCAGCACTGCAATATGCAGTGCGCCGTTCCTGCGAAATGAAGGCAGACATTGTCGGCCAGGATGAAAAGGAACAGGGCGTACGTGCCCTGCTCAACCTGGGCCACACCTTCGGCCACGCCATCGAAGCCGGCCTGGGCTACGGCAAATGGCTGCATGGCGAAGCGGTAGGTGCCGGCATGGTGCTGGCAGCTGCAGCCTCGCAGGCCATGGGCTGGCTGGAGGAGAAAGATGTAGCACGCGTGCAAGCGCTGATCGCCGCCGCTGGTCTGCCAATACGCAGCCCGGACTTTGGCGCAGCAGAATGGCTACGCCACATGGGCCACGACAAAAAGGTGGAGAGCGGAGTCATCCGTTTTGTCCTGCTCCAGCAACTGGGACAAGCCATCATCCAGCCCGGTCTGACACCCGCATTGCTCGACAAGCTGTTCAGCAGCCCGCATATCGACCCGACTCTGGCGCTCCAGTAAAAGCCCCTCCCAGCCCGCAAACGTTAAAACCTTTACGCCATTAAGGAGTTCTACGGATTGCGGGGATGCCCGGCTACCCGAATAATCGACTGCATAATTCAAGCAGAGAGAGAATCTCGGAGGGAAGCCCAGGTGGATGCCATTACCGCATTGACGGCCAGTTTCGGCCTGATGAGCACTTACTACCTTGCCCGCCAGCTGTGGCGCAAGGCAACGTATAAAAAGCCGCGCGCCCGCGGAATCGACCCAGTGGGCGAAGCTGAAGTTTTTCTGGCTTATGGCCGTACCGGTGATGCCGTGCGGGTCCTTAAAGACGCCATGAAAGACGAGCCGCACAATCTATCGATCAAGGTCACGCTGCTGCGAGCCTACTCCTCCGAAGGCAATGGCAAGGCTTACTGCCGTCTGGCACGAGATATCCAGGCCCAGGTCAAGGATCAGCCGGTATGGCACACCATCCAGGAGGCCGGCCGCCAGTTGGCTCCACAAGACCCCTTGTTTGCCGCCAACGCCTGATCCCTACCCTGCGACTACCATGAAAACAGGCTGCCTAAGGGCAGCCTGTTTTATTTCGCCAACGGCTCAAACCATCAGACCGCGCCCGCCTCCGGTTCACGGAACTGCAGACTGTGCAGGCGGGCATACAACCCATCCAGCGCCATCAATTGCTGATGACTCCCCTGCTCCGCCACCCGACCCTGATGCATCACGATGATGCGATCCGCATTTTCGATGGTCGACAAACGATGGGCGATGACGATGGTGGTACGGTTCTTCATCAGATTTTCCAGAGCAGCCTGCACCAGTCGTTCAGACTGGGTATCCAGTGCCGAAGTCGCCTCGTCCAGAATCAGCAATGGTGCATTCTTCAGCAGCGCACGGGCAATCGCCAGCCGCTGGCGCTGACCGCCAGACAGACGTACACCGTTTTCGCCAATCTGCGTGTCCAGCCCTTCAGGCATGGCCTCAATGAATTCCAGCGCATTGGCCGCCCTTGCCGCCTCGACGATCTGCTCACGGCTCACCTGATGACTGGAGCCATATGCGATATTGGCGGCCACGCTGTCATTGAACAGCACCACGTCCTGGCTCACCATGGCGATATGGTGGCGCAGGTCCGCCAATGCGATATCAGCCAGCGCCAGACCATCCAGAGTAATCTGCCCCGACAAGGGTTCGTAGAAGCGTGGAATCAGGCTGACCAGCGTGGTCTTGCCACTGCCAGAGGAGCCCACCAGCGCCACGGTCTCACCCGAATTCACGGTCAGATTGATGTCCTGCAGCACCACGCGCTCGGCATTGGGATAACGAAACGAGACGCCTTCAAAGCGCAAGCTACCTTGCGTAGCAGGCAAGCGCTTACGACCGTGATCCGGCTCGCCCGGCTCATCCAGAAAGGCAAAGACACTCTCCGCCGCAGCGAGGCCACGCTGCATGGCCTGCGAGATGCCGGTAATGCGCTTGACCGGTGCAAACAGCAGCATCATGGCGGTGAGAAATGACATGAAGTCACCAGCGGTAAATGCACCATGCTGGGCGCGCATCGCGGCGAAATACAGAATCGCCGCCAGCGCGCAGGCAATCATCAACTGCGTCACTCCGGTATTGGCCGAACTGGCAGCGCTTTGCTTGACGGCATTTCGGCGAATGGCCTGGGCTGCGCTATCAAAGCGTGCCTCTTCATACTGCTCGCCACCATACACCTTGATCACTTTTTGGCAATCCACGCCCTCGCCCAGAATCTGGGTCAGGTCCGCCATATGCTGCTGATTTTCCAGCGCCAGACCACGCAAGCGCTTGGCCACGATACGCATGCACACCGTCACCACCGGCATCACCAGCAGGCAGATCAACGTCAGCTGCCAGTCGATGTACAGCAGCCAGGCCAGCAGGCTGACCGCCGTCACACCATCTTTTACCGTGACGGTAATGACATTGAAGCCGGCCTCGGTCACCTGATTGACGTCAAAGGAAATGCGCGACACCAGCCGCCCGGACTGATTATCGGCATAGTACTGCACCGGCAGGCGGAGCATTTTGGCAAACATCTGCTGCCGCAGCGTTTGCACCAGATGCCCGGCCAGCCAGCTGGAGGTGTACTCGTTGATGAAACTGGTGACGCCACGCACCAGGAATACACCGATGATGGCCATCGGCACCCAGATGATGACCTGCGGGTCCTTGTTGACAAAGCCGCCATCAATCAGCGGTTTCATCAAGCGGGCAAACGCCGGCTCGGTCAGGGCCGCAATGGTCATGGAGACCAGCGACAGGGCGAAGACCTTCCAGTACTGCCAAATGTAGCGAATCAGGCGACGATAGGTTGTCCAGCTGTGATTCCAGTTGTCATTTTTACTCATGCAGAAACTTCCGTGCGCACCAGGTCGATATCCTGCCCCACCAGTTGTCCATAAGCGGACAACAGATCTGTGACCGAAAGATCGATCACATTTTTGCTTACCGGCTGCAAAACCTTATATGGAACTCCCCAGGGGTGCCATTTAGCCACATCGCTATCACCGAACATGCAGACAATCGGCTTACCAAGGCCAGCAGCGACATGCATGGCACCACCATCACTGCAGATCAGGACGTCAAGCAATGACAATCCACTCATCAACTCGTCAAGTTGATGGGTAGGCAAAGGTGTCAGCGGCAACCCCGCACAGCCCTCCATAATGAGGGCCGCCTTTTCATCATCCCCAGGATGAAATGGATTATCTGCGCTACCTGGTGACCAAAACAGCATGAGATGAACAGAGGTATCTTTGGCAATGGCATGTGCCAACTCAATGAAACGCTGAGCAGGCCACTGCTGGCTTGGTTTGCGAGCACTGATATGCAAGCCAACTAATCTTTTCCCCACAAGATCAGGTAATTTTCCCCGTATTGCTTCTGCCAGATCTGTCGCTGCCACCAAAGAAAGACCAGGGGTTGACACAGGCTCGTCTGTCAGCGGCTGCATCAGGTTCATCAGCATCTCAACCTCATGCATGACTTGAACAGGACTGGCGACAGGCAAATTGATCTGACTGGCGAGCGGGCTACCCGGTTCAGTGAAACCTAGGATATGGCGGGCACCAGTCTGCCTTGCCCAGCGCAAGGGCCTGGGCATACATCCTCCGTTCGCCAGCACCGCGACATCATAACGGGTACTACGCATTTTCAGCAGCAGCAGCAGTCGCTTCCAGTAAACCCCCAAGGCGCTCTCGCCTTTTTCTCGGTGCTTTGCCTTGGTATAAACATAAAGATTATCGACATCCGGGTGCCCTACCATAAGTGGGGCATTATAGCTATTCACCAGCAAATCCAGCCTAGCTTTTGGAAAGCGTGTCCTCAGAGCATGAATCAACGGTGTAGTACAAACCAGATCACCAATATTATCCCGCCGGATGACCAGAATTTTTTCAGGATTCACTCGAGTCCCTTTCCAAAGAAAAAACAAGCATCATGCAAAGCAAAAACATAAACTGTTCCAGCATATGGTCGCGGATATTACTATCCACCAGACTACGTCCAAAAAAACCAGTCACAACAAATGCCAACAACAATCCTTGAGAAGAATGATTTTTAAAGAAAGTCAATAAACCCTGCTGAAAACAAATCCACAAAAGGGCAATAAATATAATTAACCCCGGAATGCCATTCGCAATGGTGAAATCAAGTATTCCGCTATGAGAATGTGCCGTTTCAACCAGATCCGGATGTATTTTCTTTAACGCAACGCCAAATGCACTGCGATTATATCCAACGCCAATCGGTTCACGCGCGATCTGAAGTAGTGCTTCTTTTGCCCAGACAATACGTTCGTAATTTGATCCGCTCACTGGGCTCCCATCTGCCAGCAAGGGGTACTGACGATGAATCCACTCCTGATGGTCCTGTGTATCCCAAGCAATCGGCACGGTTTCGAGTAGTGACGCCCAGCGGGGATCAGATTTATAAGCAAACCAACCCAAGGTGGCGACCCCTGACAACACGAGCAGAACCAGACTAGCAACCAATATATTGTTGGTATTTTTCCGTTTAACAAACCAAAAAAGCAGTGAACAGGAAACCAGCAATGCCAAGGTACCAATCATGCCATTCCTGGTTTGCAAGGTGTAAGAGGCAAAAACACAAACAAGCCCGATAAATACAAAGAAAATACCAGGCAAAGGCATGTAGCGCCGCTTGAATAGGACTCGCCCCATTAGCTCTGCCGCAGAAAATGCCAGTAACAAATTGACGACATAAGTAAGAACCGTTCTGCTTTCCAGAATTCTGGTTTCACCCAACGGAATTTTTCCTGTTCTCACCCACTGCAATAACATATCTACATCATGCAGCATAACTTGTGAAAAAATTGCCAACATAAGCACTGTTAACACTGACGCAGAAGAAAGGCGCAACCGGCGACTAACCGACAGCGATGCCAACATGAAACCCATAGCACCGGCTAGTGCACTGCGTATCCATTGCCCCCATATTTCATGAAAGCTCACGACACGATTGTCGGAAAATAAAAAAGCGCACAAGACAATCCACAATGTCAGCACGCAATATATCTTCAAAGGCAAAACCGGAAAAAATCGACGCCAACCTCCATTACGTAAAATAGACCATACCAATGGAAAACAGATAAGCAAATCAACAGCCAACAGGCTATTACGCAATCCTGTGAGGTTTGGCATTGACCACACAAACATCAATGAAGCCGCCACCATAACAAGGATAATTTCCAGATACAGAGGGACACGCCGTACTGTACCCATTGAGTCAAATATCTTGTTCATTAAATTCATTCTCTTCAGGCAGTAACTGAACTAACGCTTGCAGCACCATAGATGGCTGCACTACCGCCATACACTGCGGCTTGTGACACTGCTCTGGCTTGTCACCCACCGTCCGGTAGCAACGCATCACCCATTC
The DNA here is from genome assembly GCF_003852595.1 of Aquitalea sp. FJL05. NCBI lineage: Bacteria > Pseudomonadati > Pseudomonadota > Betaproteobacteria > Neisseriales > Chromobacteriaceae > Aquitalea > Aquitalea sp. FJL05. The sequence goes on along the minus strand of NZ_QAJS01000015.1, from coordinate 172,004 downwards.
GGTCTGGCGATAATGCATATCACGCTGAATACGGCAAGGAAACCAAGCGGCACCCACACCTATACAGGGGGTGGCACTGAAAAAACGGCTGGCACCAAATAGGGTTTCGCTGCCAGGACCGAATAACATCACTTGTGGTGCAGCAGCAATCTTCGCCAGATGCGCAACGCCGGTATCCGGACAAACCGCTGCACGCGCGCCATGCAACAGCGCACGTAATTGAACCAGACTGAGACTGCCCGCCATCGTCACATCATCCGGTTCGGGCCGGATTTCATCCAGCAGCCGCTCTTCCCCGGGGCCGCAGGACCACACCACCGTTAGCGCTCTGGCACGTAGGTAAGCCGCCAGTTCACGCCAGTTGGCAGCCGGCCAGTAGCGGGTGGGCGAACTTGCGCCAACATGCAGTACGACATAAGTTTGGCCGAAAACTGGCAGGTTGACTGCTTCCAGCGGCCAATCGACAAGACTGAATGGTTTGGGATCTGGTCCCGCCACCAGCCGGGCGGCCGTGTCCGTCCATGATTCTGGCTGGTCGCTATACGCTACTGCCTCATCCACCAGCCAGTTTTTGTATGCCGGGGCCTCGGCAGCAAAACCGATGATCCAGTGCGCACCAATGGCACGCGCAAGGAAAGACAGCCTGTTTTCACCGCAGAGAAAGGCCAGATCGAAGCGCGGCATGGCAAATAGCTTACGTACCGAGGCAAAGTCTCGTGGATGCCAACCGACTGCAGTAATGCCGTAAGGCCTGCTCTGGTATAGCCCCACCTGTCCCTGCGGGCAGGCCAGTATGATCTCGGCAGCGGGATAGCGCTCGCGCAGTTTGGCCAGCAAGCTGGTGGCCATCAAGGCGTCGCCCAGTAGGAACTGATGCAACACCAAAATGCGCTGTACAGCCTCCTCGGCGGGACGCCGCCGCAACCACTGCCAGGGCAAACGGCATAATAGCGCGGCAAAAATCAGCAAGCGTCCAGGTAGTCGTCGCTGCTTTTTCATGCAGACTCCTCCATCACGCTATCAACCGCAGCAATCACCTGCTCCAGGCTGATCTGCTGTAGGCACTCACTCTGCCAACCTCCACCACAGCCGGCATTGCCGCACGGACGACAGGGCATGCGTGCTGCCACCACCCGATGTGGCACCTGCCATGGCCCCCACTCGATATCACCCGATGGGCCGAACAGCGCTACGCAGGGTGTTTTCATCGCCGAGGCGATATGCATGGGCACCGAATCCACACCGATATACAAGCGGGCATTGTCGATGGCCGCAGCCAGCTCTTTCAGGGTCAACTGGCCGGCCAGGCTGGCGGCGGGGGTAGCCAGACGCGACTGGATATCCGCCAGCATGGCCATTTCGTCGGGACTGGGTGCAGCGGTCAGCAACACTTTAAGGCCGCGCTGCTGCAGGGTATTGATCAGGGCCGCCATGTTTTCCACCGTCCAGCTTTTAAACAGCCAGCGCGAGGTGGGGTGGACCAGAATGTATTGCCCGGCGGTCAAACCAAGCTGCTCCAGCTTGGCCGCCAGCGTCGCTTCGGCATTGTGGCCAGGCACCAGCGTCAGTGCGCGCTGCTCAGGTGATGGGTACACGCCGATGCGACGCAGGGCATCCAGATGGATTTCAATGGTATGACGACGGTTGCCCGGCACCTGCAGATAGCGGTGGGTAAAGCTTTTGCGGAACAGCTTACCGTAAGGACCATCCGGCCCCACCGACCAGCGTGGTGCCAGCAAACGGACCAGCCAGGCCCCGCGCTTGTGCTCGGTCAGGGTAATGACCAGATCGTAGTGACGCTGGCGCAAGGCCGACAGCAAGCCCAGCTCGGCCTTGAACTGGCCGAATACGCCCAATTTTTTCCAGTTGCGATCTATCGTATGCAGCTGGCTGATGGCCGGATGCAGACTGAGCATTTCCTGCGTGTCGCGGTAGACCAGTGCATCGATTTCCAGATGTGGAGCCTGCTGTTTGAGCGCGGCAAAAACCGGAGACGTCAGCAAGACATCCCCATGATGGCGCAGTTTGATGACCAAGACGCGCCGTACCTGGTTCAGATCGATGGAGTCGTTTAGCATTTCACTCATGCGGTAAGAAAATCATTCGCTTGCGCCTTGCGACAAGGCAATCTGGCACGGTTCAAGACGTGTGCGCGGCAAGGAGTTTTTCATATTGTTGCAACATGACATCGGTCATGGCTTGCAGGGTCAGCCCCTCTACCGCCTGACGAGCCTGCTGGCACCAGACTGCCCAGTCCTGTCGGTGTTGAAGCCAGTTTGCCACCCCGTCATGCCACCCCTGCAGGTCATCCACCGCGGCGACCCAGCCATTACGGCCATTGGTCAGCAACTCGGCACTGCCGCAGGTGGTCGTGGTGAACACCGGCAGCCCCGCGGCCATGGCTTCAACACACACATTGGGGAAGGGATCATACAGCGTGGGCAATATAAAGGCATCCGCCATCCCGTAAAATGGCTTTACATCTTGTTGTGCCCCGGTAAAGCGCACCCGCGCCTTCATCCCCAAGCGTTCGGCCAATACCTGATAACGGGCAGCGTGCTTATCGCCGCCGACAACGACAAGATAGATTTCGGGAAATTTCTGCAGTACCTGCAGTGCCCTGGCCACGCCTTTGCGCTCAAAGCCGGAGCCGACATACAGCATGACCGGCGCTGAAGCTGGAATGCCGTACTGCTTGCGCATATCGGCACGATACTGCTGCTGTAATCCCGGATGAAACTGTGCGGTGTCGACGCCATTGTAAACAATGGCGAAGCGCTGATCCGGCAAGCCAAAATATTGCTGTATTTCTTGTTTCACCATGTGCGAATTACACACCACCAGACGCAAGTCTGGATGCTGAAACATGGCTTTTTCAGCATATTGCACATAGTGGTGATAGGGATTCAGCAGTAGCGACAGGCGCCCAAACCAGCCCAAATGCCGACGACGCAGTTGCAGCCAATGCCGATGCACGCCATCGCCGGCACGAAAAATATGGCAACCCGGGATGCGCTCATGCGACTGGACCAGATCAAAACCTTCCTGCTGCCAACGCCGCCGCGCCGACCACGCGAATCCCCAGTCACGCCACAAGCTGCCCAAATAGAAAGGATTGACCCGACATTCGGCAATGCCCTCCAGTTTTTCCCAATTGCGTGCAATCAGGGAAACACTCAGCGCATGCTGCTGGGTCAGCGCCTGCAAGGCGCGGCTGACAAAACGCTCTGCGCCGCCGGCGGGGTTGTATTTTTGACGAACAATGGCAAGGCGTGTCATCCGGGATAGGGCTTCCATTCACACTGAACAGCAGATCAGGCAACGATGCTGCTAAAAACAAAAGCCGGATCAGGCATCCGGCTCGACATTCAGCAGTTGCAAAAGATCGGCGATTTTATCAGGGTCTTCGGATCGAAGCATGCGTCCTGCAATGGGCGCGATATCGTCCAGATGGGTATTGAGCACTACCCGCTTGACGGCCAGCAAGCTGGCCGGGTGCATGGAGAACCTGCGCAGGCCCATGCCCAGCAGCAGCCGGGTCAGGCGCGGGTCGCCGGCCATTTCACCGCACACCGACACCGGCACCCCACCCTTGATACCGGTACGGATGGTATGCAGGATCAGTTTCAGTACCGCCGGATGCACCGGGTCGTACAGATGGCTGACCGAATCGTCGTTGCGGTCGATGGCCAGGGTGTACTGGATCAGGTCGTTGGTGCCGATGGACAGGAAATCGACATGCTTGATGAAGCTGCCCACCACCAGCGCGGCGGAGGGAATCTCGATCATGGCACCGACTTCGACCTCTTTGTCGAAAGGCAGGCCTTCTTCGTGCAGCTCCTGCTTGGCGTAATCCAGCTGGGCAATCGACTGCTTGAGTTCCCCCAGCGAATTGAGCATGGGGAACAGGATCTTGATCTTGCCGTAATGGGAAGCACGCAGCAGCGCGCGCAACTGGGCGCGGAACATCAAGGGCTCGGCCAGACACAGGCGGATGCCGGTCAGGCCCAGCGCCGGGTTGTCGGCCACATCATGATTCAGCCACTTCGGGTTCTTGTCGGCCCCCAGATCCATGGTTCGGATGGTGACCGGCAAGCCTTTCATGTCTTCGGCCACCTTGCGGTAAGCCTCGAACTGTTCGTCCTCGGTGGGCAGGGTGTCACGGCCCAGAAACAGGAATTCACTGCGGAACAGGCCAACGCCAACCGCGCCCGAACCGCGCACCACTTCCACATCCTGCGGCAATTCGATATTGGCCAGCAGTTCGATCACCGTACCATCGCGGGTTTTGGCATCAGACTTGCGGATGGAGGACAGCTTGCGCTTGGCATCGCGCCAGGCACGCTGGCGCCGGCGGTATTCACTGAGGACCAGCTCATCCGGATTGACGATCAGCACGCCTTGCTGGCCATCGACGATGATCTGCTCTTCTTCGCGGATCAGCTCACGGGCGTGGTGCAGGGCGATGACCGAGGGCAGGTCGAGACTACGCCCCAGAATGGCGGTATGCGAGGTGGCCCCGCCTACGTCGGTGACGAAGGCGGCAAAGTTGGAATCCTTGAAATACACCATGTCGGCCGGCGACAGGTCGTGCGCCACCAGAATGGTATCGTCCAGCAGGTCGCCGGGAGCCGGCAACTGCGGGGCGTGGCCATCCAGGTTCTTGAAGATGCGCTCCACCACTTGCAGCACGTCGTTCTTGCGCTCGCGCAGGTAGTCTTCTTCGATGGCGTCAAACTGTTCGACCAGCAGGTCGCACTGCAGCTTCAGCGCCCATTCGGCATTGCAGTGCTGCTTTTCGATGATTTCGCGCGGCTCGCGCGAGATGGTGACATCACCCAGCAGCATGATGTGCAAGGACAGGAAAGCGCCCAGTTCGGCCGGTGCGTTTTCCGGGATGCTGCCCCACAACATTTCCAGCTCTTTGCGCGTGGCGCGCACCGCTTCGTCGAAGCGGGTCATTTCGGCCGGAATTTCCGCGTCTTCCAGGCCGTAGTGCGCCACATCGTCCATGCTGCGCGAGATGAGATGGGCCCGGCCAATTGCGATGCCGCCACCAATGGCTACACCATGCAGGGTGATATTCATCGTCCCATCCCCTCCTCAAGCGGGCTGATTCATTCAGCCTCGTCAAACCGGTTATTGATCAGTGCTACCAGCGCATCCAGCGCTTCCTGTTCGTCAGGGCCAGCCACGTCCAGCTCGATGGTGGAGCCCTTGGCGGCCGCCAGCATCATCACCCCCATGATGCTCTTGCCGTTTACGCGGCGACCATTGCGGGCAATGCCCACATCGCTCTTGAAGCGGCTGGCAAGCTGGGTGAATTTACTCGATGCGCGAGCATGCAGGCCAAGTTTATTGATAATTTGTATTTCAACGCGCAGCATTTCCGTCCCCCGGGAGAATATAAAGCACACCTTCCAAGCCGCCGGTAATGGCCTTGCTGACCACGATCTCCAGCGGCTGGGTGCTGTAGCTGAGCGCTCGCACCAGCATCGGCAGGCTGACGCCGGCAACGGCCTCGACCTTGCCCGGATTGATCAGCCGGCTGGCGATATTGGATGGCGTGCCGCCATACATATCAGTCAATACCACCACGCCATCGCCCTGTTCCAGGCGTGCCACCAGCGCAGCGGCTTCGACCAGTTTCTGATCCGGATCCTCGGTTTTTTCTACCGCCAGCGTGGCGATATTGTCCGGGTCCCGTCCCAATACGTGCCGGGCGCAGTCCAGTAGACAGGCGCCCAGATTGCCATGTGATATGACTAGTACACCAACCATGCCCGAGTCTTCTTGTCCGTAACGATTATTGGCACACAGCCGCATGCTGCCCGGCTGTGCTCATGTCTGCTGCGAATCCGGCATTGTAGCAGGCCCGTTTTCCACCCGCCGGTACCAGGCCAGTTTATCCGCCAGCGTGACCACGCTGCCCACTATGATAAGCGCAGGCGAGGCTACGCCATAGGAGGAAATCAGTGCCGGCAGGCTGCTCAGGGTGCCGGTCAGCGTTCGTTGCCGTGCCGTGGTGGCCCATTCGATCACCGCGACCGGCGTATCTGCCGGCTTGCCATGCTGGATGAAGGCGGCACACAGCTCCGCGGCCATGGTCAGCCCCATGTACACCACCACGGTCTGATCTGGTCGGGTCAGCGCCGGCCAGTCCAGATTGATGCTGCCGTCTTTCTTGTGGCCGGTGACAAAGGTGACCGACTGCGCATGGTCGCGGTGGGTCAAGGGTATACCGGCATAGCTGGCTGCGCCATTTGCCGAGGTAATACCCGGTACGACTTCAAACGGAATGCCATGCTCGGCCAGGGTTTCGATTTCCTCGCCACCACGGCCGAAGGTAAAGGGATCGCCGCCTTTCAGGCGCAATACCCGCTTGCCTTCGCTGGCCAATCTTACCATCAGCAGATTAATGTCTTCCTGCGGCAGGCTGTGGTTGGCACGGGCCTTGCCCACGTAAATGCGCTCGGCGTCGCGGCGTACCAGTTCCAGTAATTCCGGGGCCACCAGATTGTCATGCAAGACCACGTCGGCCTGCTGCATCAGCCGCAGCGCACGGAAGGTCAGCAGGTCCGGATTGCCCGGCCCGGCTCCCACCAGGTATACCGCGCCGCTAGGCGTGTCATTGGTGCTGGCCAGGCGCTTTTCCATTTCCAGACTGGCGGCGGCTTCACGGCCATTCATCACGGCTTCGGCCACCGGGCCTTCCAGCACCGATTCCCAGAAGGCGCGGCGCGCTTCCACATCGCTGAAGCGGGCTTTTACCTTGTCGCGAAAGCGCGCGGAAAAAGCCGCCAGCAGGCCGAAACCCGCCGGGATGATGCTCTCCAGCCGGGCGCGGACCAGCCGCGCCAGCACCGGGACGGCACCGCCGGAAGATACCGCAATCACCAGCGGAGAACGGTCGATGATGGCCGGCGTGATGTAGGTGGACAATTCCGGATCATCCACCACATTCACCGGGATATTGTGGGCCTGGGCCGCTACGGAAACCTGCTGATTGACCGCGCGCTGGTCAGTGGCGGCGACCACCAGCCGCATGCCGGCAACCTGCTCGGGGGCGAAATACCCCGGCAACCAGTGCAAAGCGCCCTGCTGCGCCATTTCGCCCAGTTCGGCGGTCAGCTCAGGCGCGACCACGGTCATCTTCGCACCGGCCGCCTTCAGCAGACGAACCTTGCGCAAGGCGACATCGCCCCCGCCCACGACCAGGCAGGGGGCATCCTGCAGCTTCAGAAAAATCGGAAAGTAATCCATGCATCGCTCCACAACAATGGCCACAGCATACTTTATTTGTTGCATAAAAACGACGAGCTACCGGTACTCTGCCTGATTTTCGTCATCACAATTTCCCTGCCAAATGCCATGATGAGATGAAGCCCTCGGCAATAGACAAGCAGGGCAACTTCAGGAAGCGGCGGGTACACATTGAATATCTTCAGATCAAAATGCAGCAAGACCGGCCAGGGCAGCGCCCTGCTGCTGGCGCTGGGCAGCCCGCTGGCCTGGGCCACCGAACGGTCTCACGCCGTTTGGGACTGGCAGCTGGCAGGCTTGCTCGGCGCTGCCGTCGGCATCTGGCTGGGCAGTCTGTGGCAGCGCCGACGCCAGCTGCATGAGCAAGCCCGCACGCTGCGTTTTCTGGTGGAACACTCCAGTGCCGCCTTGCTGGCACTGGATGGGCAGGGCCAGTTGCAAGCCGCCGGGCAGGGCTGCACGGCCCTGCTCGGACGGCAGCCGCACAGCCTGGAAGAGTGCGGCCTCTCACCAGCACAGTGCCTGGCGCTGCAACAGCAAACTGCCTTGCTGGCACCCCCGCAGCATGTCGAGGTGCAGGATGCACAAGGCCGCACCCGGCAGTTGGGCTTGCAACAAATCGTGCTGCCAGCCGGCAGATCGCCCGGTAACTGGCGGCTGCTGTTATTGCACGATGCCAGCGATGAAGGCAGGCCGACACGGCTGGGCAATACCATCGCCACGGTGTTACAGGGCAGCCGCATCGGTCTGGGCGAATTCGATCTTGGCAAGCAGCAAGTCAGCTGCTCGCCTGGCTCGCTGCACAAGCTGCTGGGGCTGGACCCGCAGCTGGAAAGAATGAGTCTGGACGACTGGCTGCAACGGCTGCACCCGGAAGACCGCCCCTTGCTGGAAAACGCGCTGCAGGCGGCCTGTCATCATCCGGCCACTAGCCACAGCCTGGAATACCGCATGCGACATGCCGACCAGCACTGGGAGTGGCTGGAGCAGACCTTGCAGGCCGGCACGCAGGCGGACGACGGCGCCATCGTGCTGGCACTCAACCAGATCATCACCGCGCGCAAGCTGGCCGAGGCCGCCATGCGGCGGCGCGAGCAGGAATTCCGCACGCTGGTGGAAAACTCCAGCGACATCATCGCCCGCTACGATCTGGAACTGCGCTGCCAGTTCATCAACCGCAGCGTCAGCCGCTACTCGCCGCTGATCCGCGATGAACACATCGGCAAAACCGTCAGCGAAAAGGGCTGGCCGGCCGAGGTTGTCAGCCTGTTCGAGTCGCAATGTCAGCAGTTGATCGAAACCTGGGAACCGCGCTGCTTCGAACTGGAGCTGCTGTCGCACAACCGGCGCTATATTTTCGAAACCCGGCTGTTTCCCGAGTTCGACAACAATGGCAAGCTCACCAGCATTTTGTCGGTCGACCGGGAAATTACCGATACCCGCCAGGCCAATCGTCTGCTGAGCGAAGAAAACGCGGTGATGGAGATGATTGCCTCCAATCAGCCGCTGCAGGACACGCTGGCACAGATCTGCACCATGATCGAATCCCAGCTCACCGGCGGGCTGTGTTCGGTGATGCTGCTGACCGAAGATGGCCAGCACCTGCACGTGGCCTCCGGCAACAGCCTGCCGCCGACATACAGCGCCATGATCGAAGGCATTGCCATCGGCCCCGAAGTCGGCTCCTGTGGCACCGCGGCCTACTGGAAGCGCACCATCATTGTCGAGGACATGGAAAGCAGCCCGCTGTGGCAGCCCTATCTGGACCTGGTACGGCCCTATCAACTGCGTGCCTGCTGGTCTACCCCGCTGTTCAGCAGCACGCGCGAGCTGCTGGGCACCTTTGCCATTTACTACACCGAGCCGCGCACGCCCAACCCCGACGAAATGCGGCTGGTTTACCGCAGTTCCCACATCACCGCCATTGCCCTGCAGCGCGACATCCACGAGAAAAAGCTGTTCCAGCTGGCCACCAAGGACGAGCTGACCCGGCTGGACAATCGCCGTCATTTCCTGGAGCAGGCCGAACGTGAAATCAGGCGCAGCCAGCGCTATCAGCAGCCGATGGCAGTGCTGATGATGGATCTGGACCATTTCAAGAACATCAACGACCAGTACGGCCATGCCGCCGGCGATCAGGTCATCACCCACTTCGCCACGCTGTGCCGCGAAGTGCTGCGCACGAGCGATCTGACCGGACGACTGGGTGGCGAGGAGTTTGCCGCCCTGCTGCCCAATACCGGCGACAGCGCTGCACTGGCGGCGGCAGAACGTCTGCGCGAAGCGGTCAGCCAGAGCCGGGTCGAGGTCAACGGCCAGCAGATCCACTACACCGTCAGCGTGGGGCTGTCCTTGCTGCGCAGTACCGATCTGCATGTGGACGACCCGCTGAAGCGCGCCGACAAGCTGCTATATCAGGCCAAGCACCTGGGGCGCGACCGGGTTTGCCATGACCTGCTGCCGGCGCTGGATTAAAATGGGGCTTTTGTCAGGCAGCCGCCCATCGTGAGTCACTGGCACACCGACTATCTGTCCCACCCGCTCTACCAGCCAGTCCAGACCTTCGCCAAGCTGTTGGCCTTGTCCGACTGGCCTGATCAGCAGGCTTACGACCAGCTACTGACGCTGGCCCGCCCCTTGGCCGCCCTGCCGGCTGGCTTACGCTTTTGCAGCGACCTGCAAACCGCCTCCTACTACGAAACCCATATTGCCGACACCGGCGAGGTACCCACTCGCAGCGAAAACTGGCACGACTGGTTCAATGCCCTGGCCTGGCTGGCCTGGCCGCGGAGCAAAGCGGCGCTGAATGCACGCCATGTGCGCGCCATCGGCCGTGGCGAAATCAAGCGCGGGCCGCGGCGTGATGCCGCCACCTTGCTGGATGAGTGTGGGGTCGTCGTCGCCTGCGCCGAGCCGGCATTGGGACAGGCACTGGACGATATGCAATGGCAAACGCTGTTTGTAGATGAGCGTCACGCCTGGGGGCGGCAGATCAGTGTGCATGCCCTGGGACATGCCCTGTTTGAAACCGGCCTGGCACCGCACCTGGGCTGGTGCGGCAAGGCGCTGCTGATGGCGGTGGAGCCTGACTTCTTTGCCCTGCCCGAGCCCGTACAGCGCGAACAACTGGATAGCCGGCTGGCCACCCTGCTGGCCGATGACGACTGGCTGGCCAGCCCCCGCCAGCTATGGCCGCTACCCTTGCTGGGCATTCCCGGCTGGTGGCCGGACAACACCGAGCCGTCCTTCTATCAGAATACCGACTACTTCCGCCCCAGCCGGCGGGCAAAGTCTTCCAGCGACACGCTCTGAAGCCGCTCGGTCACCGTGCCGAGCAGGTTTTCTATCCCCTGGCCCACCTCATCGTCATTGGCCAGATCCGCCCGATAGACAAACAGCTGGAACAGCTCGGACAGCTGCACCGCAGTCAGCTTTTTCATCAGCACCCAGCCATCGCGCTGGCCTTTCTGCACATAGCCATGCAATGCCAGCTTGTCCAGCACCAGGCCCAGCTCGTCATAGCCTATCTTGACCTGCTGACGCAATTGCACCGGTGTCAGGCTGCAGCCCTGCTCCTGCGCCGCATCCAGCATCAGCAACACCTCCACCGCATCCAGAAAGCGCCGCCGTGGTTCGAAGCGCCGCCGCCAGGCCCCGCCTTCCCAGTAGGAAAGCGAAGCGGTAAACACCGCCCCGGCCAGCACAACCATCCACAGGCAATACACCCACAACAGAAAAATCGGAATACTGGCAAAAGCCCCGTACACCAGCTGGTAACTGGCCACCTGACCGATGTAATAACCGAAACCCAGCTTGGTCAGCTCCAGCAGCACCGCCGTGATCATCGCGCCCAGCACCGCGTGGCGAATCGGCACAAAGCGGTTGGGCACAATGCGGTACAACAGCGACAGCACGATGCCGGTGAGCAAGATGGTGCCGCCCGCCTCTACCGTACTGGCCAGCAAGGGCATGGTTTTTTCGAAGCGGGTGAACTTGAGCAGCCAGCGCCAGGACAGCAGGCCGCCACCCAGCACCAGCGGGCCCAGCGTCAGCACCGTCCAGTAGACCATGCTCTGCTGCAGCCAGGGCCGGCCGCGGCGCACGCTCCAGATGGCATTGAAGGTGCGCTCGATGGTGGACATCAGCATCAGCGCGGTCACCCCCAGCATGATGATGCCGGCGGCGGTGAGTTTTTCTGCATTGTCGGCAAACTGACGCATGTAGACGGAAATCACCTTGCCGGCGAACTCCGGTACCAGTGTCGACAACAGCAATACCTTGAAGCGCGTGCTGTAGTCGGAAAACACCGGAAAGGCCGAAATCACCGTCAAGGCAATGGTGAACAAGGGCACCAGTGCCAGCAGGGTGGTAAAGGTCAGGCTGCCGGCAACCTGCATCACGCGCAGGCGGCTCATGCGGCGGATCAGGAAGCCGGAAAAACCGACTTGCGTTGCATATTTGGCGGGCAGTTTCATGAGGCGCAAGGTAATTCAGCCACTGCCGGCTGGCAAGCAGCAATGTACTGGCGGCGGACCGCAACCCGTCGCCAGGCTGTGCGGCGGCGCTTGGCTTGACATACTGTCCGCATACAAATGAACAGATGGAAACTGGTATCATGCTGCCAGTTCACCCTGTTGCCGCCCTCCTTCCGGCGGCCATCTCTCTGGACATCGTCGTGCAAGACATCCTCGTACTCTATTACAGCCAGCACGGTGCCACCGCCGAGCTGGCCCGGCTGATCGCCCGTGGCATCGAAAGCGTGCCCGGCTGCCAGGCGCGGCTGCGCACTGTGCCCAAGGTTTCCACCGTATGCGAAGCCAGCGCACCGGCCATCCCCGCCAGCGGCGCGCCCTATGTGGAGAAAAGCGATCTGGCCGAGTGCATCGGTCTGGCGCTGGGCAGCCCCACCCGCTTTGGCAATATGGCCGCGGCCATGAAGTACTTCATCGACAGCACCAGTGGCGAGTGGATGGCCGGTGCGCTGGCCGGCAAGCCGGCTTGTGTGTTTACCAGCTCCTCATCCATGCATGGCGGGCAGGAATCCACCCTGCTGAGCATGATGTTGCCGCTATTGCACCACGGCATGCTGCTCGTCGGTCTGCCTTATTCCGAGCCAGCGCTGGCCGCTACCCAGACGGGCGGCACGCCCTATGGGGTGAGCCATGTGGCCGGGGTGCAGAATGACCGTCCGCTGTCGGCCGACGAAAACAAGCTGGCCTTTGCCCAGGGCAAGCGCCTGGCGGAAGCGGCCTTGCGCCTGCAACACCCCTTGTAATACAGGGTGGGGCGCTGGCTTTGCCATGCGCACCCGCCGATTTCTTACCTCTTGCGCAGCGCTGACCCCTGCGCCGGGAACAAGCTTTATGTGTGGAATTGCCGGTTTCTTTTCCCGGACTCCCGTTGCTGCGGCAACGGCCGATGCCATGTTGCTGGAACTGGCCCGTCGCGGGCCGGATGCCGCCCACCAGCTGCGGCTGGACCAGCAGGGCCAGCCTGCAGCGGATGACGCCATTCACAATGCGCTGCTGCATGCGCGCCTGTCCATCATCGACCCGCGCCCGGAGGCCGACCAGCCCATGCGCAACGACGATGGCCAGCTGTGGATCTGCTACAACGGCGAAGTCTACGACTGGGAAAACGACAAGCGCGAGCTGGAACAGGCCGGCGCGGTGTTCCGCACCCATTCCGATACCGAATTCATCCTGCGGGCCTATGAAGCATGGGGCATCGATGGCCTGCTGAGCCGGCTGCGTGGCATGTTTGCCTTTGCCATTCTCGATCTGCGCCAGGGCAAGGTGCATCTGGCGCGCGACCGCATGGGCGAAAAACCGCTGCTGTACGCGCTGCTGGATGGCAATCTGGCCTTCGGTTCGCTGGTACGCGCGGTGCTACCGCTTGTACCACTGGCCCAGCGCCAGTTCTCGGCCAGCGCCATCGATGCCTATCTGGCGCACCGCTACATTCCGGCACCGGCCACGGTGTTCCAGCCTATCCAGCGCCTGGAAAACGGCTATTGCCTGGAATTCGACCTTGCCAGTCGTCAATTGAAGAAACGTCGTTACTGGCAACCCGGTGCCGAAGCTGGCGACTGGCTGCCCGAGCTGGACCACGCAGTCGCCATGCGCACCGTGGCCGACCGCCCGCTGGGCGTGCTGCTGTCCGGCGGTATCGACTCCACCCTGATCGCCAGCCGCTTGGCCGCACAGGGCTATCAGCAGTTTTCCACTTTTACCGCAGCCTTTCCGGGCAGCACGCTGGATGAATCAGTCGACGCAGCCGACTCCGCCCAGCGCATGGGCCTGCAGAATGTCCGCATCGCCATGCCAGACAATCTGGCAGCCGATTTCTCGCGCATCGTGGCCGATCTGGACCAGCCCTTTGCCGACCCGTCCAGCTTTCCCACCTGGTATCTGGCACGCGAAGTCAGCAAGCAGGTGAAGGTGGTACTGGTGGGCGATGGCGGCGATGAGCTGCTGGCCGGCTACAAGCGCATGAACAAGCATCTGCGTACACGCTGGCGGCAGCATATCCGCCTGCCGCTGGGCATACGCCCGGCCTTGTCTGGTAAGCAGGGCAAGCTGGCGACTGAACTGGCCATGGACTGGCAGGCAGCTTACTCACTGCGTTTTTCCGGCCTGACACCGGGCCAACGCCGCTTCCTGCAGGGCGGCCGCAAGCTGCAGCAGCTGTGCTACTGGCGCCAGCCGGATGATATCGGCCCTGAGGCCAGCGATGCCGTACCTGGCCTGCAAAGCCTGCTGGCCATCGATTTTGCCAATTATCTGCCGGACTACATCCTGCAAAAGTCCGATCTGTGCACCATGGCGCACGGACTGGAAAGCCGCGCCCCGCTACTGGACCACCGCCTGTATCAGCATCTGCTGGCTACATCCGATGCCGAGCGCTACACCCAGCCAGCCAAGCTGATTTTCCGCCGTGCCATGCACCCGGCCCTGCCGGCCGACTTTTTCCAGCGCAAGAAGCGCGGCTTCAATCCGCCGCTGGCAGGCTGGCTGCAAACCAGCCTGGCCGAACGCTTCGCCGGTCTGGGCCAGCGACTGAGCCGCCTGACGGGTGGCCAACTGGATGCACAGGCGGTGGATGCTTTCAGCCAGGCATACCGCCAGGGTGAGGCGGCACTGGCCGAACAGGTATTGCAATTGCTGATTCTGGACGAAAGTCTGCAGCAGCTGGATGCGCTGCGCCGCGCCCTACCCTAAAACCGGCAAGGACCTTGGCAGGGTCCTAGCCCCCGGACAGCACCGGGTAAGCCGGCTGCGGCTGGGCGTAAAAACTGCTGGGCGATACCCCCAGCTCGCGCTTGAACATGGTGGCAAAGGCACTGGGGCTGGCATAGCCCAGGTCCAGCGCCACTTCCAGCACACTGGCCCCGCAGGCCAGCTTTTCCAGTGCGGCAATCAGCCTGGCCTGCCGCCGCCACTGCCCCAGCGACAGGCCGGTTTCGCGGCTGAAGCGCCGCTGCAGCGTGCGCGCATCCATGGCCAGTTGCTCAGCCCACTCCTCCACCGAACGCGCATCGCCCGGCTCGGCCTGCAGTACATCACACAAGCCCTGCAAGGCCGGACTTTGCGGCCTGGGCAAAGACAGCGCCAGCGTGGGCAGGCTGCGGATTTCATCCAGCAGCAGCTTCATCAGCCGCTCGTCACGCGAATCCGCCGCATACGGTACGGCAATATCCATGGCGGCCAGAATCAGCTCGCGCAACAAGGGCGAGATGGCCAGCACCCGGCATTCCTGCGGCAGCCCGTCCAGGCTGTCTTCCCGCACATACACCGTGCGCATGCGTACCGCGCTGATCATCCGCACCTGATGCCAGGTGTCGATTGGCAGCCAGATGCCACGGGTGGGCGGCACAATCCATTGCCCCAGCGCCGTGCTCACCACCATCACGCCTTCCACCGCATACAATAATTGAGCCGTCGGGTGGGCATGGCGCGGCGTATCTTCGCCAGCCGGGTAATCGCGGGCCTTGGCCACCACCGGGGCGATGCCGGTGTCGTACTGGTGCAGGTGTTGATAATCTGGCATCGCTGTCATTTTCTCGCAGATGATTGCCCCTCATGCGCAGGACGGGCAGGACACCCCTTGATAGCATGATGAACCCACCACAGCAAGAAGACCTCATCATGACAAGCGCCAGCCAGAGCATGGCCCCGCCGCAGGACACCCGTTTCCGGGTATTGGGTGCCATCAGCTTTACCCATTTCCTCAACGACATGCTGCAGTCGCTGATTCTGGCCATCTACCCGGTACTCAAGGGCGGCTTTCACCTGAGCTTTGCCCAGATCGGCCTGATGACCCTGGTGTACCAGTGCACCGCCTCGCTGCTGCAGCCGCTGGTCGGCATCTATACCGACAAGCGCCCGCTGCCCTATTCGCTGGTATTCGGCATGGGAGCGACGCTGTGCGGGCTGCTGCTGCTGTCGGTCGCCCCCAACTATCACACGCTGTTGATCGCGGCGGCACTGGTGGGGACTGGCTCGTCCATTTTTCACCCGGAATCCTCACGCGTGGCGCGCATGGCCTCGGGTGGCCGCCATGGTCTGGCGCAATCGCTGTTTCAGGTGGGCGGCAATGCCGGTTCTGCCACCGGCCCCTTGCTGGCCGCGCTAGTGGTGTTTCCCTACGGCCAACCCAGCCTGGCCTGGTTTTCGCTGGCGGCCTTGCTCGGCATGCTGGTGCTGTGGCGCATCGGCATCTGGTATAGCCACCAGCAGCGCAGCGCCAAGGCACACAAGGCTGTGGTGCCCACTGGCCTGTCGCCGGGCCGCACTGCCTTCACCCTGGGCATACTGGTGCTGCTGGTCTTTTCCAAGTATTTCTACCTCACCAGCATTACCAGCTATTTCACCTTTTACCTGATGCAGCACTTCGGGCTAGGGGTGCAGGCAGCACAGCTGCACCTGTTCATCTTCCTGTTTGCCGTGGCCGCCGGCACGGTACTGGGTGGCCCGATTGGCGATGCCATCGGCCGCAAGCGGGTGATCTGGTTCTCGATTCTGGGCGTGGCCCCGTTCACCCTGGCGCTGCCGCATGTGGACCTGTTCTGGACCAGCGTGCTGTCCTTCATCATCGGCTTTATCCTGGCATCGGCCTTCTCCGCCATTCTGGTGTACGCGCAGGAGCTGGTGCCGGGCAAGGTGGGCATGGTGTCCGGGCTGTTCTTCGGCTTTGCCTTCGGCATTGGCGGCATCGGCGCGGCCGTACTGGGCAAGGTGGCCGACCACTACGGCATCGAAACCGTGTACCAGCTATGCGCCTTCCTGCCTTTGCTGGGCATCATCACCGTGCTGTTGCCCGATCTGCACCACAAAAAAGCCTGAGCAACGCAGCCCAAAGCAAAACCGGCCATCACGGCCGGTTTTTTTCATGGTGTGGGCTGAGCGGGACTGGCCCCGGCCAGCGGCTGGCAATCCCGCGCCAGCGCCCGCCCGCCACGGGTCAGCAATACCGACTGCTCACCCTTGTTCCACCACACCAGTTGCTGGCTGGCATAGCGTACACCGCTGGCACTGCTCACCCGCACCAGCCGGTAGTGCTGCCCCTGCCAGAGAATACGGATGGGCAGCACATCGGCCACTTCCGGCTGCGGGTATTCCACACTGAGCAGGCGGTGGGCCGCGCACTGGTAATCCACCCGCTGCATGGCAGGTATCGTTTCGGCGGTGCCCGCCTCGCCAGCATTTTCCGGCGACAGGGCTTGTGGTTCGGCCAGCAGCGGCAAGGGCAGCAGGCAGGCCAGCAATACAGGCAAGAACTTCATGGCGCTTCCTTGTCGATGGCATCCCCATTCCACGGGGCCACCTTCAGCAACAACAACATGCCGGGCAAGGCCAGTACGGCGCACAGCAGGAAAAATCCGCCCCAGCCCACGGCATCCACAATATAGCCGGTCGCGGCATTGGCAAAAGTGCGCGGCACGGCAGACAGGCTGGTAAACAGGGCAAACTGGGTGGCGGTATAGGCCGGATGAGTGGTGCGGGCGATAAAGGCGACAAAGGCTGCCGTACCCAGGCCCACGCCCAGTGCCTCGAAACCGATCACCAGCGCCAGCTGGCCTAACTGGACAGGACCAATCTGCTGAAAATGGCCGTAGCTGGCCAGCCAGGCAAAACCCAGTATCGACAGCAACTGCACCACGCCAAACAGCCATAGCGCACGGTTGATGCCCAGCTTCAGCATCCACACCCCGCCCAGCAGGCCACCGATGACCGCCGGCCACAATCCGGCATTCTTGGCCACCAGACCGATCTGTGATTTGGCAAAACCCATGTCCAGATAAAACGGTGTGGCCAGGGCGGTGGCCATGCTGTCACCCAGCTTGTACAGGAAGATAAAGCCCAGAATGGTAGCGGCAGTCTGCCAGCCCTGGCGCTGAATGAATTCGTGAAAGGGCTCCACCACCGCCTCACGCAGCGTCTTGGGCGGTGCAGCGCGCAAGGCAGGCTCACTCACCAGCAGGGTCATCAGCACGCCCGGCAGCATGAACAGGGCACTGATGATGAATACATTCTGCCAACTGGTGTGGTCGGCCAGGATCAGCGACAAAGAGCCCGGCACCAGGCCGGCCAGCCGATAGGCATTGATATGCACCGAGTTGCCCAGCCCCAGTTCGGCATCAGTCAGCAGTTCGCGGCGGTAGGCATCCAGCACGATGTCCTGGCTGGCGGAAAAAAAGGCAACCACCGCTGCCAGCATGGCGATCTGCTGCAGTTGCAGCCGTGGATCGAACAAGCCGAACAAGGCCATGCTGACCAGCAAGGCCAGCTGGCTGAGCAGCATCCAGCCGCGCCGTCGTCCCAGCAGCGGCGGCACGAAACGGTCCAGTAGCGGCGACCACAGGAATTTCCAGGTATAGGGCAGGCCGATCAACGCAAACAGGCCGATGGCCTTGAGGTTGACGCCCTCGCTGCGCAGCCAGGCCGGCAACAGGTTGATCAGCAGATACAGCGGCAGACCGGAGGCAAAACCGGTGAAAACGCAAATCAGCATGCGGCGCGACAAGATGGCCTCGCGCCAGTGCAGGGGAGCTTGTTTCATGAATCCTTGTGGCCGGGGCCAGCAATGCAAAAAGGCGACCGTAGCCGCCTTTGTGGGTCATCGGTACTCAGCCAGGCTGGCGGGCTACCCGGTAAAACGCCAGGCTACCGCGCAGATTGGGCAGGAAATGAATGCGCTTTTCTTCGTTCATCACCACCCGCTCCAGCACACGGATGCCGTTCTTGGCACACAGTGCCTCAAAGTCGCCCAGCATGCACCAGTGAATGTTCGGCGTGTTGTACCACTCGTAGGGAATGGTTTCCGACACCGGCATATGGCCTTGCAGAATCTGCCAGCGGTTTTCCCAGTAGCCGAAATTGGGGAAGGTGACGATGGCCTCGCGGCCCACGCGCAGCATTTCCACCAGAATCTGCTCGGTATTGTGCATGGCCTGGATGGTCTGCGACAACACCACATGGTCGAAGCGCTGGTCTTCGAATTCGGCCAGACCGGTTTCCAGGTTGCCCTGAATGGCGTTGACGCCGGCTTCCACGCAACGCACCACATTGTTGACGTCGAAATCCACGCCGTAGCCACGCACGGCCTTGTGGCGGTTCAGCCAGGACAGCAAGGCACCATCGCCGCAACCCAGGTCCAGCACCCGGCTGGACGGTGCCACCCAGTCGGCAATCAGTTGCAGGTCGGCACGCAAAGTGTTGGTGGCGCTCATGCTGTCACCTCCTCGGCCACGCGGTTCAGATAGGCGCGCATCAGGTTGACATAGGGCTCGTCCAGCATCAGGAAGGCATCATGGCCGTGGACTGATTCGATTTCGCCGTACACCACCTCCTTGTCGGCCGCCACCAGCGCCTTGACGATCTCGCGCGAGCGCTCCGGCGAGAAGCGCCAGTCCGAGGTAAAGCTGGCCACCATGAAGCGGGCCGTGGCCTTTTTCAGCGCGGCCACGATATCGTCGTTCAGATCCTTGGCCGGGTCGAAGTAGTCCAGTGCCTTGGTCATCAAAAGATAGGTATTGGCATCGAAATAATCGGAAAACTTGTCGCCCTGGTAGCGCAGGTAGGATTCGATCTCGAATTCCACCTCGAAGCCAAACTGGTAGTCGCCGCTTTTGAGCATGCGGCCGAATTTCTCGCCCATGCCATCATCGGACAGATAGGTGATATGGCCCAGCATGCGCGCCAGCCGCAGGCCGCGACGCGGGATGGCATCCTGCGCGTAGAAGTCGCCGCCATGGAAATCGGGGTCGGTGAGGATGGCCTGCCGGGCCACATCATTAAACGCGATGTTCTGCGCCGACAGTTTGGGGGCCGAAGCAATCACCAGCGCATGGGCCACCCGCTCCGGGTAGTCGATGCTCCATTGCAAGGCCTGCATGCCGCCCAGGCTGCCGCCGATGATGGCGGCCCAGCGGGCGATGCCCAGCCGGTCGGCCAGCCGCGCCTGCGAGCGCACCCAGTCCGGCACCGTGACCACCGGGAAGGTCGAACCCCAGGGCTGGCCGGTGGCCGGATTAATGGAAGAGGGACCGGTGCTGCCATGGCAGCCACCCAGATTATTCACCCCCACCACAAAGAAACGGTTGGTATCGATGGGCTTGCCGGGGCCGACCATATTGTCCCACCAGCCGGCGGCCTTATCATCGGCAGCATAACGGCCAGCCACATGGTGGTGGCCGGACAGGGCATGGCAGATCAGGATGGCATTGCTGCGCGCAGCGTTCAGCGTGCCATAGGTTTCGAAGCATAGCTGGTAAGTCGGCAACACCGCTGCGCTGGACAGATGCAGCGGGGTATCGAATACCGCTGTCTGCGCCTGCACGATGCCGACGGACCTTGTCAGATCGGACATAGAAAAAAACGCCTCTATTGATTATTGCCCCGCCGGCGGCCGTACCGGCCATTCTCGTTGCGGGGCCTCCTGTAGGCTACGGCTGCTATCATCGCCTGTCTGGCCGATTATATCCATAGCCTTGCTTGCTCCTGAGCGGCCCGCACCGCATAATCGGCCCGGTTTTCCTGCCTGTTACCCGCCATGATCGGTCGCCTGTTCCGCCTCTTGCTGCTGTTTGCCGTGCTGTATGCCATCGCGCGCTGGCTGCTGGACCGGCGTCAGCGGGCAAGCCTGCGTGAATTCATCAGCACCCTGGCCACCGCCCTGCTGGCCGCCTCGGCCATCTTCGTGCTGCTGTACTGGCTGGGTTTTCACCAGCTGTAAGGGCAAGCCTTGATATGGCGCAGTGCCCGGGGCGGCCGCCACGGCTAAGCTGCCTGCTTTGTCCGCTGGCCAGGTGCCGGCGCGGCCTGCGCATCATGGATCTCACCGCTTATCTGCATACCTTTGGCCATTACCTGAAGCGCCGCCACGGCCAGGCGGTGCACAAGCTGTCACTGGCAGGCGACTTTACCTGCCCCAACCGCGACGGCACACTGGGCCGTGGCGGCTGCACCTTCTGCAATGTCAAAAGCTTTGGCCGCGATGCCGGCGAGCTGTCCATCAGCGACCAGATCGCCCGCGAAAAGGGCAAGACTGATCGCGCCCACCGCTATCTCGCTTACTTTCAGGCCTACACCAGCACCTATGCCGAAGTCAGCCGCCTGCGTCAGCTCTATGACGAAGCCACCGCCAGTGCCGATGTGGTGGGCCTGTGCGTGGGCACCCGGCCTGACTGTGTACCGGACAGCGCACTGGAGCTGCTGGCCGATTACCAGGCTGCTGGCAAGGAAGTCTGGCTGGAGCTGGGGCTGCAAACCGCCCACGACCATACCCAGCGGCGCATTCACCGTGGCCACACCCTGGCCGATTACCGTGATGCAGTACGCCGCGCCCAGCAGCACGGCCTGGCGGTGTGTACCCACCTGATTGCCGGTCTGCCCGGCGAAGACACCGCCGATGTGCATGCCACACTGGAAACCGTGCTGGAAATCGGCGTACAGGGGCTGAAACTGCACCCGCTGATGATCGTGCGCGGCAGCCGCATGGCGGCGCAATACCAGCGCGGCGAAGTGTCGGCCATGGCGCTGGACGACTATGCCAGCCTGGCGGCCTCGCTGATCCGCCATACGCCACCCGAGGTGGTGTTCCACCGGATATCGGCCACGGCACAGGCCCCCACCCTGATTGCGCCGGACTGGTGCGGACCACGCTGGAGCGCCCTGCAAGCCATCGCCGCCCTGCTGGCGCGTGACGGCGGCCAGGGCAGTGCACTGGGGCGCGGCTGGCAGGCTGCCACGGCCTGAGGACAAATTAGTTACTGGCTATCGACTAGCCAAGAACAATCGTAAAGTTTGCATGTCAGATTCTCCTTGTTGCTGCGACAAAGAAACACAGCACCGGAGAAACCATCATGCTCATCCAGAAACCTGCCGACATCGCCCCCTCGGAAATCACCCCCGAAGGCGTCTATTTCAATCGCCGCCAGTTCATGCTGGGCAGTGCCGGGCTGCTGCTGTCCGGTGAAACCCTGGCCGCACTGGCGGGCAAGAAAAGCCCGCTGTCCAGCGCGGACAAGCCCAACAGCCTGAAAGAGATCAGCACCTATAACAACTACTACGAATTCGGCACCGACAAGAGCGAGCCGGCGATGTATGCCGGCAGCCTGAAAACCCGGCCGTGGAATGTGGTGGTGGATGGCGAAGTGGGCAAGGCGCGCAGCTTTGGCATCGAAGAACTGCTGAAGCAGCCGCTGGAAGAACGCATCTACCGCCTGCGCTGTGTGGAAGGCTGGAGCATGGTGATTCCGTGGATAGGCTTTCCGCTGGCCAGCCTGCTCAAACAGGTCGCCCCCACTTCACGCGCCAAATACGTGGCCTTTGAAACCCTGCAGCGCCCGGCCGAGATGCCCGGCCAGCGCAGCCGCGTGCTGGACTGGCCTTACCGCGAAGGCCTGCGCATGGACGAAGCCATGCACCCGCTCACCATTCTGGCCGTCGGCCTCTACAACGATGTACTGCCCAACCAGAACGGCGCGCCCATCCGCCTGGTGGTGCCGTGGAAGTATGGCTTCAAGAGCATCAAGTCCATCGTGCGCATTCATTTGCAGGAGCAGATGCCGGCCACCAGCTGGAATATGGCCAATGCCCGCGAATACGGCTTCTATTCCAATGTGAATCCAGATGTAGACCACCCGCGCTGGAGCCAGGCCAGCGAACGGCGCATCGGTGAATTCCTCAAGCGCAAAACCCTGCCATTCAACGGCTATGGCGATCAGGTCGCCAGCCTGTATCGCGGCATGGACCTGCGGCGGAATTTCTGACATGACCACCCTGCGCATGAAAAACCCTGCCACCAGCCGCCAGCCTGTCCGCTTCAACTGGCTGAAAATCGCCGTATTCCTGCTGGCCTTGCTGCCGCTGGCCCGCGCGGCGTGGATCGTGCTGTCCGGCGCAGCCATCAATCCGGTGGAGTTCATCACCCGCTCCACCGGCACCTGGACGCTGAGCTTTTTGCTGATCACCCTGGCCATCAGCCCTTTGCGCCAGCTTTCCGGCTGGAGCTGGCCGCTGCGCCTGCGCCGCATGCTGGGGCTGTATGCCTTCTTTTACGGCAGCCTGCATTTCACCACCTATATCTGGCTGGACCAGTTCTTTGACTGGCCCGGCATGCTGCACGACATCGCCAAGCGGCCCTTCATCACCGTCGGCTTTGCCGCCATGCTGCTGATGACACCGCTGGCCATCACCTCCACCCAGGGCTGGATGCGCCGGCTCAAGCGCAACTGGGGGCGGTTGCACCGGCTGATTTACCCGATCGCACTGCTGGGGGTATTGCATTACTGGTGGCTGGTGAAAAAAGACCTGACCCAGCCCCTGCTGTATGGCAGCGTGCTGGCGGTGTTGCTGGGCTGGCGCTTATATCGGCGGCTACGGCAGCCTTAAACCGGCAGCACCTGCTGGAAATGTTCCACCACCGGAAACGGCTGATAGAAATGATGCAGCAGCCGTTTCCACTCCTGATAAGCCGCTGACTGACGAAAACCCTGCTCATGCGCGGCCACGCTGTCCCAGCCCACCAGCAGCAGGTATTTGCCCTCGACTTCCAGACAGCGTTGCAACTGGTGCCAGCGATAACCCAGCATGCTGGCAATAATGGCTTGCGCCTGGGCAAAGGCGGCTTCGAACTCCTGCTGCATGCCGGCTTTCACCTGCAGCATGGCGGCTTCCAGAATCATGACAGTTCCCTGCTTAAAACCTCAGCATGCCACAAGCCACACGGTTTGCAGTTGATCGCCGCAGCCACTAAAGTAGCGCTTTTGCAGTGGATAGACGGATATGTCCAAGGAAAAGACGCCGGTCACCCAGGCCATTCGCGTGCTGCGCGAACACAAGGTGGAGTACAGCGAGCATCTGTACAAATACGAAGACAAGGGCGGCACCACGGTGTCGGCGCGCGAGCTGGGTGTGGACGAGCATTGCGTGGTGAAGACGCTGATCATGGAAGACGAGCAGAAGCGGCCCTTGATCGTACTGATGCACGGCGACCGCGAGGTGGGCACCGGCATGCTGGCCAAGCAGATCGGCGTGAAAAAGGTCAGCCCCTGCGACCCGAAAACCGCCGACAAGCACAGCGGCTACCAGGTGGGTGGCACCAGCCCCTTCGGCACCCGCCACCCCATGCCGGTCTATATGGAAAGCAGCATTGCCCAGCTGCCACGCATTTACATCAATGGTGGCAAACGCGGTTTTCTGATCGGCATTGCACCGCAGGAAGTCATCCGCGTGTTGCAACCGGTGCTGGTACAGGCATCGGCCTGATCAAGCCACTCAAGCGGCGCGGTTGATACGGCGGCGATAGGCGCTGCGGAAGACAAAACCCAGCAGCAGAAACCCCGCCATGCACCAGGCCAGGTTCAGGGTGCTGCCCCACACCAGCGGGGCCACCACGCCGGCCACGATGCTGGACAGCATGGTCTGCAAAAAGCCCTGCAAGGATGACACCGTGCCACGCAGCGCCGGAAACTGGTCCATCAGGTTGAGCGTGATGGACGGTGCCGCCAGCGACATGCCGGTGGTGTACAGCGCCAGCGGCAACACCGCCCACGGCATGGCCGCCTGCAGCGCCAGCAGGTTGTAGGCCAGATTGGCCGTGGCCGCGGCAAACATCAGCACATAGCCCAGCGTGACGATTTCACGCGCTCCGCGTCGGCCGGCCATCTTGCCGGACAAAAAAGCGCCGAACATGATGCCGGACACCGCCGGGCCAAACATCCACAAAAACTGGTCCGGCCGCAGATGCAGGTGTTGCAGCAGAAACACCGGTGCCGACGGGATATACAGAAAGAAACCGGCAAAATTGCAGGACACGGCAGCCGCCAGCAACTGGAAATCGCGCTTGCGCAAGACCTCCAGATAATTTTGCAGCAGCGAGCGCCAGGCCAGCGGCGTACGCAAATGGGCGTGATGGGTTTCGTCCAGCGCAAACCAGCTCATCCCGAACAGCGCCAGGCCGATCAGCGCCATGAACACGAAAATGGAGTGCCAGCCAAAAGCACCAAACAACCAGCCGCCCACCACCGGCGCAATGGCCGGCGACAGTGAAAACAGCATGGTCACCTGCGACATCAGCCGTTGCGCCTCGGCACCATCCAGTTTGTCGCGGATGATGGCCCGCCCCACCACCAGCCCGGCCCCGCCACACAGCCCCTGCAAACCACGAAACAACAGCAGCCAGCCCAGTGAGGGGGCCAGCGCACAGCCCAGCGAGGCCAGACTGAACAGCAAGGTGGTGGCCAGCACCACCGGCCGGCGGCCAATGGCATCGGAAATCGAGCCGTGCCACAGCATCATCACCGCATAGCACAAGAGGTAGACAGTCAGGGCTTGTTGCATTTGCAGCGGCGAAGCGGACAAGGACTGGCCGATGGCCTGCATGGCAGGCAAAAAGGTGTCGATCGAGAAGGGGCCCAGCGTGGACAGGGCCGCCAGTAACATGGCCAAACCGAAATGGCTGCGGGCGGAGTGCGACATGAAAATCCGATAAGAACAGGTGGGGGCGGCCCATGTTACCGCCCGGCCCGCACAAAGCCAAACCCTTGGCGAGTGCGGCTGGCTGGGCGAGAATGCGCGCCGGGCGAAAACAGAGATACGCGGCGCGCGATCAACACTACACAAAGAAAAAGTTTTCTGCCTAAGATGGAAGTTGCTGACCCAACCCGCCGCGCCCTGGCGGCGCAGCGCGGCCCTGCCTTGCACCACCGAGTGCGGCAGCACCCTCTTCCTGCCCCACCATAATCAAAAGGGAGACCATGCATGATCCGTCTATACCATAACCCGCGCTGTTCCAAATCGCGCGAGGCCCTGGCACTGCTACAAGAAGCCGGTGCCGAGGTCGAAGTGATCGAGTACCTGAAACACCCACCGACCGCAGCAGAACTGGACCATATCCTCACCCTGCTGCAACTGGAACCGCGTGACCTCTTGCGCACCAAGGAAGAGGAATACGAAACCCTGTGCCTGGACGACATCACGCTGGAGCGCGAGTCACTGATCGAAACCATGGTGGACAATCCCATGCTGATCGAGCGCCCGATTGCCGTCAGCGCCGACATGGCCGTGGTCGGCCGTCCGCCCGAAAAGGTACTCAGCCTGCTGAATCGCTAAGCCACCGGCCTACCCGATTCACCCCACGATCAGACACCACACCAGGCACTTCAGCCTGGTGTTTTTCATTGGCCTGGCCGCTCATTTGTCGTAGTAAAGCTACAGCGAAGCCTCGGCGCAATGACTTTGATCCAAATAATAACTTGAAAAATAATAACGCCCGTTACTAAAATGCCTTCCATGAACAAATCATTCCATCATCTGGAACAGGCAGTCGACCGCATCGAAAACCGCTTTCCCGGCGTGCCGCGCCAGGAAGTGATTCTCACGCGGCTGTACTACCACATCATGCCGCGCCTCACCTGTTATCTGAATGAGGGCATGAAGGAATACGGCCTCAACGAGTCGCTGTGGATGTCGCTGCTGGCCATGTATGCCTGCCCGCAGCAAAACCTGTTTCCGTCCGACATCAGCGATACGCTCGACTCCTCGCGCACCAATGCCACGCGCATTGTCGACGAACTGGTGCGCAAAGACTGGGCCACGCGGATTCCCTGTGCCAAAGATCGCCGCAAGATCGGCCTGGAACTGACGGCCAAGGGCCTGGCACTGGTGGAAGAGCTGCTGCCAATCTCCCGCGCCAGCCATCGCGCACTGTGGCAGGACTTCGACGACGAGGAACGGCAGCTGATGGAAAAGATGATGCGCAAACTGCTGGCCAGGCTGGGCGGCTGAAGCGCGGCCGCTGCAAGCAGATGGCCACCCGAGTGGCTGTCATGCTGCGCACAAATAATAACTTGAGTGACTATCACACCATCAATCATCATGATGGAATCTGGAGACCCACAAGGTGAATAAACCCAATTGGCAGCAGACCGCCGGCCTGCTGATGCTTACCGCCATGCTGGGTGGCTGCGCCGGTTTCGGCGACGACACCAACCCGGCCCGGCCGCTGTCTGCGACCCAGCTGCAGTTGGGCGAGCATGCAGCCAGCCAGGTACACGCCGGCTGGTGGCAGCAACTGAATGATCCGGCGCTCAACCAGTTGATCGACACCGCACTACAGCAAGCGCCGTCGCTGAAAGTGGCCGATGCCCGCCTGCGTGAAGCACGCAGCGCCGTGGGCATGGCCCAAAGCAAGGAAGGCCCGCAAGTCGAGGCCAGTGCCAATCTCGACCGTGAGCGCTATTCGCTGTACGGCCTGCTGCCGCCGCCCATCGGTGGCAACTACTACAACGTCTATACCATGTCGCTGGGTGCCAGCTGGGAAATCGACTTCTGGGGCAAGCACCGCGCCGCGGTAAAAGCCGCGCTGGGCAACCAGCAAGCCATCGCCCTGGAAGGCCAGCAGGCTCGCCTGGTCATCACCCAGGCGGTGATTGCCCAGTACACCAGCCTGCAACGCATCCAGGAACAAGCCCGGCTGCTGCAGGCACGCCAGCAACTGGCACAAAGCCAGCTGGCACTGACCCATGCCCGCGTCACCGCCGGCCTGCTACCCGGCGACAGCCTGCGTGAGCGTGAAATCCAGCTCAAGCGCCTGAGCCAGCAGAGCAGTGCCTTGGCCAACGATGCCGACCATGCCCGTCATGCGCTGGCGGCACTGACCGGTCAGCCGCCCAATGCATTGTCCAGCCTCAAGCCCGGCCAGTTACGCCCTGCTCCGGCCCTGCCCGAGGCAGCACTGACGCTGGACATCCTCAGCCAGCGCCCGGACATCGTGGCCCAGCGTGAGCGTGTGGAGGCCATGAACCAGTCAGTCAAGGCGGCCAAGGCAGAGTTCTACCCCAATGTTTCGCTGTCGGCCTTTATCGGCCAGTCGGCACTGGAAACCTCGAATCTGTTCAATACCGGCTCCAAGATCGTCGGCATCACCCCGGCCATTCACTTGCCGATTTTCACCTCCGGCGCATTGCAGGCCAATCTGGCTTCCAGCCGCGCCCGCTACGACATCGCGGTGGAAAACTACAACCAGACCGTGCTGGATGCGCTGCGCGATGCGGCAGACAGCCTGTCCACCTGGCAGAAAACCGCCAGCCAGTTGTCCGACGCCCACCAGGCGACACAGCTGAGCCGCAAGGCCTCCGACTCCACCGTGCTGCGCTTCAAGGCCGGTCTGGTCAACAAGCTGGCCGTACTGGATGCACAGGAAGCCGACCTCAACCAGCAAGCCGGCAAGGTCGACGCCACCGCGGCCAACCGCCTGGCCTGGGCCGCACTGAATACCGCACTGGGCGGGGGTTTCGCCACCAGTGAAACCACCCAACAAGCCCGCTAAGGACACCCATCATGGATAAGCAGATCGAGACGGCAAAAAGCCGCAAACGCAATCTTTTTGTCGCCACCGGCATCATCGCCGCCCTGGCCATCGGCTACGGTGCCTACTGGGGCCTGGTGCTGAGCCATCAGGAAAATACCGACGACGCCTATGTCGCCGGCCACATGGTGCAACTGACCCCGGAAGTGGGCGGCACCGTGGTGAAGATTGCCGCCGAAGATACCGACCGCGTCAACAGCGGCCAGACCGTGGTGGCTTTTGACAACAGCGATGCCAAGCTGGCCTTCGAGCGCGCCCGCAATGAATTTGCCCAGACCGTGCGCGAAACCCGCCAGCTGATGACCAGCACCCAGCAACTGGCCGCCCAGGTTGCCGTGCGCGAAGCCGAACTGGGCAAAGCCCAGGCCGATCTGAAGCGCCGTGAAACCCTGGCCGGCTCCGATGCCATCTCCAGCGAAGAACTGGGCCATGCCCGCGATGCGGTCAGCACCGCCAAGGCCGCGCTGGACGCCGCCCGCGAACAGGCCAAGGCCACCGAAGCCCTGGTAGGCAAGGACGTACTGGCCAAGCAGCCAAACGTACAACGTGCCGCCAGCAAGCTGAAGGAAGCCTGGCTGGCGCTGCAGCGTACCGAGGTCAAGGCACCGGTTTCCGGCTATGTAGCCCGCCGTAATGTACAGGTCGGCCAGCGCGTGGCCGCCGGCACGCCGCTGATGGTGGTGGTTCCGCTGGAAAGCGTATGGGTGGATGCCAACTTCAAGGAAGTACAGCTGGCCAAGATCCGTATCGGCCAGGACGTGGAGCTGACGGCCGACTTGTACGGCAGCAAGGTGAGCTATCACGGCAAGGTGCAGGGCCTGTCGGCCGGCACCGGCAGTGCCTTCTCGCTGCTGCCGGCGCAAAACGCCACCGGCAACTGGATCAAGGTGGTGCAGCGCGTGCCGGTACGTATCCAGCTTGACCCCAAGGAGCTGAAGGAACACCCGCTGCGCGTGGGCCTGTCGGTGGATGCCGTGGTCGACATCTCCAAGCAGGATGGCGCTTCCCTGGCTGATGCGCCGCGCACCACCCCGGCACAGGAAACCCATGCCCTGACGCCAGACCTGAAACAGGCTGACGAACTGGTCGCCAGCCTGCTGGCCGCCAACGCCCAGTAATCTCCCGGCCGCTACCGGCTGCGGCAACATGCCGCGCCGGCAGCGCCGTCTTGAGGACTTTCCGTCATGACTCATCCACCACTGTCAGGTTCGCGCCTGGTGTGGATCACGCTGGCGCTGTCGATGTCGGTGTTCATGCAGGTACTGGACACCACCATTGCCAACGTGGCACTACCCACCATCTCCGGCAACCTCGGTGCCGCTACCAGCCAGGGCACCTGGGTCATTACCTCGTTCGGCGTGGCCAATGCCATCGCCGTGCCGCTGACCGGCTGGCTGGCCAAGCAGGTGGGCGAAGTCAAGCTGTTTACCATTTCCACCCTGCTGTTCGTGCTCACCTCGTGGATGTGCGGCATGGCCAACAGCCTGGAAATGCTGATTCTGTTCCGCGTGCTGCAAGGCGCGGTAGCCGGCCCGATGATTCCGCTGTCGCAAAGCCTGCTGATGTCCTGCTACCCGCCAGCCAAGAAAGGGCTGGCGCTGGCGCTATGGGCGATGACGGTGATCGTGGCACCGGTATTCGGCCCGATTCTGGGTGGTGTCATCAGTGATAACTGGCACTGGGGCTGGATCTTCTTCATCAACGTGCCGGTGGGGGTGGCTGCTGCCTTCATCAGCTGGAAGATCCTGAAAGAACGGGAAACCGGCCTGGTGCGCCAGCCCATCGACAAGCTGGGCCTGGCACTGCTGATCGTGGGCGTGGGCGCGCTGCAGATGATGCTGGACCGGGGCAAGGAGCTGGACTGGTTCAACTCCACCGAAATCGTGGTGCTGGCCATCGTATCGGCAGTGTCGCTGGTTTATCTGGTGATCTGGGAGCTGGGGGAAAAACACCCCATTGTCGACCTCACCCTGTTTGCCAAACGCAACTTCACCGTCGGCACCGTCGCCATCAGCCTGGGCTTCATGCTGTACTTTGGCGCGGTGGTGCTGCTGCCGCTGATGCTGCAAACCCAGATGGGCTATACCGCCACCTGGGCCGGCCTTGCCGCGGCACCCATCGGCATCCTGCCGGTATTCCTGTCGCCCATCATCGGCAAGAACGCGCACCGGCTGGACATGCGCTGGCTGGTCACCATCAGCTTCAGCATCTATGCCCTGTGCTTCTTCTGGCGCAGCACCTTCAATACCGACATGAGTTTCGCCTATGTGGTATGGCCGCAGTTCATCCAGGGTATCGGCGTGGCCTGCTTCTTCATGCCGCTGACCACCATCACCCTGTCCGGCTTGCGCCCGGATCAGATTGCCAGTGCCTCCAGCCTGTCCAACTTCCTGCGCATTCTGGCCGGCAGTATCGGCACCTCGATCACCACCACGCTGTGGGACCGGCGCGAAGCCTTGCACCACGCCCAGCTGACCCAGCATGTGACGCTATACGATCAGGCCAGCCTGATGTGGTTTCGCCTGCTGGAGAGTACCGGCATGTCCACCAGCCAGCAGCAGGCCTACACGGCGCTGCAGATTACCCGCCAAGGTTCGCTGATTGGCGTGAACGAGGTGTTCTGGCTGTTCGGCATCATGTTTGTCGCGCTGATTGGCCTGGTGTGGTTTGCCCGACCGCCTTTCACGTCCAGCGGCGCAGCCGACAGCGGGGCGCATTAAGAGCCGCTAACAAAAACCCTGCTGCTGCGTTGCACCTCCTTGCCCCAGAGACGCTACGCTCTTGTTAGCTACTCTCAAACCGTCTGTAAAAACAAGGCCCGCACCATGCGGGCCTTGTTCGTCTGCGCCACCAAGCCAGGCTAATCCACCCGGCAGCGCAACTGGCCGGCATCGTTGTCGGCACACAGCCGGATATTGCCGTCCTGATCCAGCACCAGCATTTCCTCGCCCAGCCATGCCTCTTCTGGTTTGGGAATGGCACGCAACTGGAAACTGTCGGCCCGCGCATTGCCATCCTGCGCACCAAAGCTGAGTTGGTAATGGCTGGTCGCCGTCACCGGCAAGGTCGGCCAGTGGCCGCTGCCTTCGGTATAGCGGCCATGCTCGCTGCGCCACTGCTCCATGAAGTGGCTGGCCTGCAGCAGCGCCACCCTGGCTTCGGCCTGGTGTAGCCGGAGCACATGCCCCCGCCACAATGGCAGGGCCATCAGCAGCAATAGCGACAGCATGGCCAGCACCGTCAGCAATTCAAGCAGACTGAAGCCGCTGCGCTTGCAGTTCAGCGTAATTCGCGCCATGCCAGCCTCCGGCTACGCAGGCTGCCCGTGGCATCCGGCAACAGCAGCACATGGCTTTGCAAGGTCACCGCGCTATCCGGCAAACGGCCCCAGCCACGCGCAGTCACCCGCAATAGCAGGCCCCGTTGTTCGCCATCCACATACTGCGGGTCCAGCAGCTCGAGCAGATAATGCGGGTCACTCCAGAACCATGGCCCGGTGGTCACCGCCGGGCAGCGTCCCGCCGTCGCGATGGGCTGCAGCACCAGCCGCAATGCCGCGCCACAAGGATGCAGCAAAGCCACGCCGGCCTCATCCAGCCTTTGCCAGGGTGGGGCGATTTCCTGGCCGGCCAACGTTGCCGACAGGCATAAGCCCTGCTGCCAACCCGCGGGATTGGCCGGCTGCCGACAGGACAGGGTAAACGGCGCATCGGCCTGCCGCAGCGCATTGCGGCTCATACCGGCCACTTGCGCAGCCAGCGGTAGCCTGGTCAAGGCCTGCTCACCCGCCTGCAAGCCCAGCTCAGCCAACTGAAAGGCGCGCTGGGCATCATCCAGCTGGCTGCCGATGCGCTGCTCATCCCGCAGTAGCCGGCTCAGTCCCAGCACCAGCGCGCTCATCAACAGCAGCAACAGCAAGGCCGTCACCAAGACCACCCCACGCGCGCGCGGACGACTCAGGCCAGACATGCAGACCCCGCCCGGCTCATCAGCTGCAAGCGATACGGCGTGGCAGTGGTGCTGCCGCTGGCTTGGCGCATGCCCAGTTGCAAGGTCCACCACTGCCGGGGCGCACCGCCCGGACAGGCTGGCAGCGTTTCTGCCAGCAGCTGCAAGCTGGCAATGCCGCTGGCCAGCCATAGCGCCGGCTGACCGTTCTGCTCCAGCCACAACTCGCCCGCCGTACTGCCCTGGCCCAGCCGGTAATGACGCTGCTGCAAGGCCAGTAATTCGAGTGATGGCAGATGATGCTCGGCCATGTGTGCCAGCAGCGGGCTGCCGGGAGCCAGTTGCAACCAGGATGACCCATCCTGCTGCCGCAAGAAAACATCAGTATCCAGCGTCAGCAAATCGATACGGCGGCAGCTGGCCAGTAGCAGAAACTGCCCTGGCGGCCAGGCCGGTGCCGGCTGCAGCAAGCGCAAGCGGCTAATCTGGCTGCTGCTATCGACCGGCTCGGCCAGCAGGGCGATACCGCCATCGCCATAGCTCAGGCTCAGCACGCCCTCTCCTGCCTGTGGCATGAGCAGCGTCCCGCTCCCTGGCCACTGCGCCGGGCCGGCGCAAGCAAAACTGCCGGCCATGCGCAGATCACGCGCCAGTTGTTGCAGCACAAAACGTGCTTCCTGTTGTGATGCCAGCCGGGCGCTGGCAAAGCTGCGACTCTGCAATGCGGCCTGCAGGCTCTGCCACAACAGACCGCATAGCAGCAGCCCCAGCAACATGCTCAGCATCAGCTCCACCAGCGAGAACCCACGCGGCGCCGACATCTGCTGCCTACTCCAGCGCCAGGGGCAAAGGCCCCGACGCTGCGGCCGGCTGCAACAGCCATAGCCTGCCGCTGGCCTGACAGCCAGCCACCGGTGGCACTGCCGGCAAAGGCCCAGCATGGCGACAGAGCAAGGGGCTTATCCGCTGGCCATCCGGCCATAGCAGGTCTGCCTCCTGCTGTAATTGCCCCAACGCGGCACGGGCGTATGACCCGCCATTGCCGGACGGCTGCGCCTGCTGCCGATCAGCCTGCATGGCTTCAGCCAGATTCAGACTGGCCAGCAACAGCCGGCTGTCGGCATCGCTGGCGCGTAACTGCCGCAAACTCTGCCCGGCCATGCCAGACAGGCTGAGCAGGCCAAACAGCAGGATCAGCAAGCCCAGCATCACCTCGACCAGACTGAAACCCCGGTTGGGCACCCGCCTAGCCACAGCAGTTGTCCTGGCTACACCATTGCGCCTTGCCGCTGGGCTGCAACAGCAAGCTGTGACACTGGCCACCGGGGGTGCGCAAGTGAAAACGCGGCACCGGACCGCTGTGCAGGCGACCGTGGGCGGTAAAGGCAAAATCCTGTCGATTGGCACTGAGCTGTACCTTGGCGCTGTTGAACAGCAGGTGATGCAGCCGCTCGCCGCTGTCGTAGCGGCCATTGGGCCGGGATGGCGCATCGGCAAACACCAGCATGCCTTCGCCCCAGTTGCCGGCAGAGGCAGTGCCAGGCTGGCAGCCCTGAATCTCCAGATTGACCTTGCTATTGAGCGCGCACACCCACACGGTGCGATTGCCGCGAATGGCCTCGCTGCGCGCCAATTGCAGGCCGGATTGCAATAGCTGGCCACGGGCCAGCAAGCGCTGCCGCTCCAGCATGTTCTGCATGGCTGGCAGTGTCTGGCCCAGCAAGATCGCGCTGACCGCCAGCACGATCAACAATTCGTACAAGGTAAAACCGCCACCGCGGCGGCAAGCAACAGAACGGGACATGGGCAGGCCACCTCCGTGAGCGCCAGCAAATGATGGGCAGGACTGGACATCCTGCTCCGCCATACCCGTGCCGGCTTGTGGCTTGTGCTGAGATCAGCGCGGAATTCTCTGATGTACCGTCATTCCTGCCCGGATCAAGCAAAGAAAAAGCCACCGGCGACGGTGGCTTTTCAGGCTGCTGACAAAGTTATTTAGTACGATTTCACAGGACCCGGCAAAGCCGGGCCTTCCGGTTAACTTATAGATTCCGCAGCCTTCCCATCTATTCCCCTTCCCCCGCCCTTGCCCTGCAAGGGAGCCTCGCTTTCTAGAAAGAAAGCGAGAGGGGGTTGCCAACCATCTGAAAAGCCACCGAAACCGGTGGCTTTTCTGTTGCCTCAAACTGGCTGGGACTAGTGTGCCGCTTCCCAGCTGTCGCCCGCCCCCACCTCAGCCAACAAGGGCACTTTCAGCGCGGCCACGCCGGCCATGATCTGCGGCAATTTCTGTTTGACCAGTTCCAGCTCGGCGGCGGGTACTTCCAGCACCAGTTCATCGTGCACCTGCATGATCAGCAGGCTGGACAGGCCGTCCTGCTGCAGCCAGTGCTGTACCGCGATCATCGCCAGCTTGATCAGGTCGGCGGCGGTGCCTTGCATCGGCGCATTGATGGCGGCGCGCTCGGCCCCGGCACGACGTGCCGGATTGGACAGCCTGATTTCCGGCAGATACAGGCGGCGGCCGAACACGGTTTCCACATAGCCGTGCTCGCGCGCGCTTTCGCGGGTGCGCTGCATATACTCGGCCACGCCCGGATAACGCATGAAATAGCGGTCGATGTATTGCTGGGCGGCGCTGCGCTCGATGTCCAGCTGGGCTGCCAGGCCAAAGGCGCTCATGCCGTAGATCAGACCAAAGTTGATGGCCTTGGCCGCGCGGCGCTGCTCGCTGCTCACCTGCCCCAGTTCCACGCCAAATACCTCGGCGGCAGTGGCCTTGTGGATGTCCTCGCCACTGGCAAAGGCCGCCAGCATGCCTTCGTCGTCGGACAGATGGGCCATGATGCGCAGCTCGATCTGCGAATAGTCGGCACTGACGATGCTGTGGCCCGGCTTGGCGATGAAGGCCTCGCGCACGCGGCGGCCTTCGGCGGTACGCACCGGAATGTTTTGCAGGTTAGGGTCGGAACTGGCCAAGCGCCCGGTAATCGCCACGGCCTGCGAGTAATTGGTATGCACCCGGCCGGTGTCCGGGTTGATCAGGGTTGGCAGCTTGTCGGTATAGGTGGACTTGAGCTTGGCCAGGCCGCGATATTGCAGGATGCACTTGGGCAGGGGGTGATCCAGCGCCAGGGTTTCCAGCACCGATTCATCGGTGGAAAAACCGCCGGACGGGGTTTTCTTGATGCCCTTGGTGGGAATGCCCAGCTTGCCGAACAGGATTTCCTGCAGCTGCTTGGGCGAGTTCAGGTTGAAAGGCTGGCCAGCCAACTCATAGGCCTGGCTTTCCAGCTGCAGCATTTGCGTACCCAGCTGATGGCTCTGCGCCGCCAGTTGCTCACGGTCGATCAGCACACCATTGCGTTCCATGCGGAACAACACCTCGGCCACCGGCAATTCGATGTCGCGGTAGATTTCGCCCAGCCGGCCGCTCAGTTGCGGCGCAAAGTACTGGTTCAGCCGCAGGGTGATGTCGGCATCTTCCGCCGCGTAATTGGCGGCAGTGTCGACATCCACTTCGGCAAAGCCGATCTGCTTGGCACCCTTGCCGCAGATGTCTTCGTAGCTGACCGTGGTTTCGCCCAGATGGCGCGCCGCTAGGTCATCCATATTGTGGCGCTGGTGGCTTTCCAGCACATAGGAAGCCAGCATGGAGTCGTCCATCACCCCGGCCAGGCTAATGCCATGGTTGGCAAACACGTGGCGGTCGTACTTCAGGTTCTGGCCGCATTTGGGCTTGCTGGCGTCTTCCAGCCAGGGCTTGAGTCGGGCCAATACGTCATCCAGCGCCAGTTGCTGCGGTGCGCCGGCATAGTGGTGCGCCAGCGGCAGGTAGGCTGCTTCACCAGCCTGCAGGGCAAAGCTGATGCCAACGATGTGCGCCTGCATCTGGTCGAGGCTGGTGGTTTCGGTGTCCAGCGACACCAGCGCGCCGCTGCCCAACTTGTCCAGCCACAGCGCCAGTGCGGCCTCATCCAGAATGGTGTGGTACTGGCGGCTGATGGCGCTGGCAGGCGGCGTGACGGCTACGGCTGCCGCTTCGCCAGCAAACAGGTCGTCGGTATGACCGGGGGCGGCGACCGGGGTATCCACAGCCAGCGGGCTGCTGACCGGGGCATCCTCCCCTTCGGTCATTTCGCGGTAAAAGGTGCGGAAGCCCTGGTCCTTGAACAGTTCGGCCAGGCGCGGACGATCTTTCACCCCGTGCTGCAGGCTGTTCAGGCCATAGGGCATTTCCTGCTGCAGATCGACATCGCACTTGATGGTGATCAGCTCATGGCCGCGCGGCAGCCAGTCCAGTGCGGCACGCAGGTTCTCGCCCACCTTGCCGCCTATTTTTTCGGCATTGGCAATGATGTTATCCAGCGTGCCGTATTCTTCCAGCCACTTCACTGCCGTTTTGGGGCCGCATTTGTCCACGCCGGGGACGTTGTCCACCTTGTCGCCGATCAGGGTGAGGTAGTCGATGATGCGTTCCGGCGGCACGCCGAATTTCTCTTTTAC
This sequence comes from Aquitalea sp. FJL05, assembly GCF_003852595.1. NCBI lineage: Bacteria > Pseudomonadati > Pseudomonadota > Betaproteobacteria > Neisseriales > Chromobacteriaceae > Aquitalea > Aquitalea sp. FJL05. The sequence continues at coordinate 135,413 of NZ_QAJS01000015.1, read as the reverse complement.
CCCGGCCTGATCCAGGTTTTCATTGGTCATGGTATTCACCAGCGCGACCTGCGGCGTCACCAGCTGGGCCATGTCCTTGTCACCGGTGGAGATGATGACCTGGAAGCCCGCCGCCTCGCCCATCCGGGCCAGCGTGCCGATGACATCGTCGGCTTCCACGCCGTCCACCATCAGCAGCGGCCAGCCCGAAGCTTGCACCACCTCATGCACCGGCTTAATCTGTGCGGCCAGCTCTTCCGGCATGGAAGGCCGGTTGGCCTTGTATTCCGGGTACAACTCATCGCGGAAAGTCTTGCCTTTAGCGTCGAAAACGCAGGCGCTATAATCGAACTGCACCTCTTTCTCCAGCCGGCGCAGCATGTTGACCATGCCGTAAACCGCCCCGGTGGGCCGGCCATCCGGAGAACGCAAATCGGGCATCGCGTGAAAGGCACGATACAGGTAGGAAGAGCCGTCGATCAATAACAATGTTTTCATAGAAGAGGGGCGAATGATGAGCTTGTCCGATAAGTTGCCGCAGACCAGTGATCGTTACGACATGATGCAGCGCTTCCGCTCGCGCGAGGCGTGGCACGTGATGAAGATCATGTCGGAGTTTGTCGACTCGGCCGAAGAACTGCAAGGCATCACGCCGGCAGTCAGCATCTTCGGCAGCGCCCGCACTCCGCGCGACCATCCCTATTATAAGCTGACCGAGGAAGTGGCCCGGCTTCTTTCTGATTCCGGTTTCTCGGTGATTTCCGGTGGCGGCCCCGGCATCATGGAAGCCGCCAACAAGGGCGCTTTTTATGGCAAGAGCCCGTCAGTGGCGCTGAACATCGTGCTGCCACACGAACAAAAGCCCAACGAATACCAGGATCTGTCGATCAAGTTCAACCACTTTTTCAGCCGCAAGGTCATGTTCGTCAAGCATGCCATTGCCTATGTGGTGATGCCGGGCGGCTTTGGCACGCTGGATGAAATGTTCGAGGCGCTGACGCTGATCCAGACCGGCAAGTCGCGCCCCATCCCCATCATTCTGTGCTGCAGCGAATTCTGGACCGGTCTGATCGACTGGGTAAAAAACCATCTGGTAAAAGAAGGTATGATCAACCCTGACGACGTGAACCTGATCCAGCTGATCGACGACCCCAGCCAGATCGTGGAAACCATTTTCAAGCACTACGAAACCCGCGGCTTCGAGGCTCTGCCGGAAGAACGCGAAAAACTGCTCAACCTGTAACGACACAGTCACCAAGGACCCATCATCATGCGCCGCTTCCTTGCCCTACTCGCCCTGCTGCCGCTGTCGGCCGCCTGGGCCGCAACACCGGCCCCCGCCACCATCCCGCCGCCGCCCACCATTTCGCAGGATGCCGCCGGCACGGCCGAGCCGGAAGTACGCATCATCCAGCGTGGCGACGACAAGATCGAGGAATACCGCCTCAATGGTCAGCTCTACATGATGAAAGTGACCCCCTCCATCGGTTTTCCCTATTACCTGATGGATGAAGAGGGCAATGGCAGCATGAAGCAGGTGGACCCGAATCGCCGCATCATCATCCCGCAATGGGTTCTCAAGCGCTTCTGAGGAACAGGCATGTCGGTTTACACCACCGTCAGCGATGACATGATGCAAAGCTGGCTGAGCCGCTATGCGCTCGGCCAGCTGGTCGAACTCAAGGGCATTGCCGCTGGCGTCACCAATACCAATTACTTTGTCACCACCACGCATGGCCGTTACGTCCTCACCATCTTCGAAACCCTGAAGCTGGAAGAACTGCCCTACTACCTGACGCTGATGAGCCATCTGGCGCGTCACGGCGTGGCCTGCCCGGCACCGCTGGCCGATCACACCGACCAGTTTGCCTCGCTCTTGGCCGGCAAACCGGCCTGTCTGGTGAGCTGCCTGTCCGGTGCCGACATCAGCCAGCCCAGCGCCGTGCAATGCCGGGCCGTGGGTGAAATGCTGGCCCAGATGCATGTGGCCAGCACCACCTTCCCGCACAAGATGGCCAATCCGCGTGGCCCGCGCTGGTGGAGCGAAACTGCCAGCGCCATGTATGCCTTCATGGACGAGGCCGACGCGGCCAGCCTGCGCCAGGAAATCCAGTTTCAGGACCAGCACCGCTTCGACCACCTGCCCAGCGGCGTGATCCATGCCGACCTGTTCAAGGACAATGTGCTGATGGACGGTGACAAGATTGCCGGCTTCATCGACTTTTACTACGCCTGCAACGACATCCTGTTGTACGACGTCGCCATTGCCTTCAACGACTGGACGCGGCTGGAAGACGGCAGCATCTGTCCGGAACGGGCCACTGCCTTTCTGGCTGGCTACCAGTTGGTACGCACACTGACGGCCGAGGAAGTGCGCGCCTGGCCGGTGATGTTGCGTGCCGCTGCACTGCGTTTCTGGACCTCGCGCCTGCTCGACCTCTATCAGCCCATGGCTGGCGAGCTGACCTACACCAAGGACCCGAAGGTATTCCAGCGTCTGGTGGAAGCCCATCGCCAGCGCAGTGACTTCTGGTTGTAAGAAGCTGCCGGCAGCCGTGCGCTGCCGCTAGCGGAAGCTGCCATGCGCACACCCTGCCCACGGCAGCTTCACATCCGGTTGAACGCCAGCATGCCGCGCGTCTGGCTCTTGTCCTTGTGATGAATGCGGTACAGGGTGCGATGCAAGGTGGGCAGCGGGGCCAGTACCGCCACCACCTGCCCGCTGTCCAGCAGCTCGCGCACCACATGCAAGGACAGGCAGCTGACTCCCAGCCCGGCGGCCACAGCCCGTTTGATGGCTTCGGAATGGCCCATTTCCATCACCTGGGCAAAGCCACCGACATGCGGCAGCAACAAGCGCTCCACTTCCTCGCGCGTGCCGGAACCGCTTTCGCGCAATACCCACTGCGCCTGCGCCAGCTGTGACAGGCTGACTGCCCCCTGCGCCAGCGGATGGCTGGCGGCGGCAAACACCACCAGGATATCGTCCTGCCATGGCTCGACCACGATGTCCGGATGGTGGCAGGGCCCTTCGATGAACCCCATGTCCACCTTGAAGCCGGCTACTGCCTCGACCACGTCGGCAGTATTGGCCACCAGCAATTCCACCCTGGCCTGCGGCTGCTGCAACTGGAAACGGGCAATCTGTTCCGGCAGCAGATAATTGGCAATGGTGGTGCTGGCAGCCAGCCGCACATGCATCGCCGCCTGGCTATTGAACAAGCGCTGCATATCCTGCGCCGCATCCAGCATGGCGCGGGCTCGCGGCAGCAGCAGCCGGCCGTGTTCGTTCAGCACCAGCCGCCGTCCCACGCGGTCGAACAGGGGCGCAGCCAGCCCGGTTTCCAGGGCTGCCAATGCCTGGCTGGCGGCTGACTGGGTCAGTGCCACCTGCTCGGCCGCCGCGGTGACCGTGCCCTGCTCGGTCACCGCCACAAATACTTCCAGTTCGCGCAAGCTCAAACGCAATGCCATCTGCCGCTCCTGTTGCGGCTGCTCACCAGACAAGGTGGCCAGCCGGATTGCACCCCACTCAATATATTAATTTTTCTAATTGTTTTCAGATATTTTATCCGTTTTTCAACTTTAATGCGGCGGCGTATCGTTCAGACATCGGGGCAAAGCGCCCTCACTTCTTGCAGGTAGCTCATCATGAACACACTACGTCAGCACACACCCGGCCTGCTGCTGGTCCTGGTTCTGGCACTGGGTTCGCTCCATGCCGCCGCACTGCCCTGGTTCAGCCAGCTGGGCCTGTCGGCGCTAACCATTGCCATCGTCGGCGGCATGGTGCTCGGCAACACCATCTATCCGCGCATCGCCCTGCCCAGCCACAGCGGCGTCACCTTTGCCAAGGGCCAGATCCTGCGCCTGGGCATCATTCTGTTCGGCTTCAAGCTGACGTTTCAGGACATCGCCGCAGTCGGCATCAGCGGCATCCTGATCGATGCCTGCGTGCTGAGCTCCACTTTTTTGCTGGCCTTCTGGCTGGGCCGGCGCAAGCTGGGGCTGGACGAGCAAAGCGTCATCCTGATCGGGGCCGGCAGCTCCATCTGCGGCGCAGCCGCCATCCTGGCCACCGAACCCGTGCTCAAGGCACATGCTGAAAAAGTAGCGGTGGCAGTAGCCACGGTAGTGGTCTTCGGCACCCTGGCCATGTTTCTGTACCCCCTGCTGTTCTCACTGGTCCAGACACTCGGCGTATCCGAATTTGCCTATGGCGTGTTTACCGGTTCCACCGTGCATGAAGTGGCACAGGCCGTGGCCGCCGGCCGTGCGGTCAGCGAGCAGGCCGCTACCAGCGCGGTGATTACCAAGATGATCCGGGTCATGATGCTGGCACCGTTTCTGGTGATCCTGTCGACCTGGCTGGCCCGTCGCCACCAATCTGGCAGCAAGGAGGCGCGCCGCATCACCATTCCGTGGTTTGCCCTGGGCTTTCTGGCCATGGCCGGTTTCAATTCGCTGCACTGGCTGCCGCAAGCCTGGGTGGCCCAGCTGATTGCGCTGGATAATCTGCTGCTGGCCATGGCCATGGGTGCCCTGGGCCTGACCACGCACTTTTCCGCCATCCGCCGCGCCGGCAGCAAGCCGATGTGGCTGGCCAGCGCCCTGTTTGCCTGGCTGCTGATTGGCGGCACGCTGATCAATAGCGGCATCAGCTATCTGGTTCACCTGATCTGAAACACTACGTGCAATAAAAAACCGCCCGGATTCGGGCGGTTTTGCTATGGCTGACTGGAAATCAGCACGGGCACTTTTTCATCGACTTGCCACCGTAACGCTCGCTCTGGCAGTGGGCGAAAAAGGCCTCGCGACTCATGACCGGGGCATTGGGGCTGCAACGGCGGCGGCTAGCGACATACTTGTCGTAGTCTTTCACCCCCACCATCAGCCGGGCTGCCTCGGCCAGCTGGCGCAACAACTCAGACATTGGCTTCTCCCTGACGATAGACCGCCGGCACTTCCTTGGTGGTGACCCACTTCACGGCCAGCGCCTTGCGGATGACATTGACCGAGAACACCAGCATGGCCACCACCACGGCAATGAACATGGCAGTCAGCGTGGCATCCACATAATCATTGAAGATGATCTGCTGCATTTGCGCCAGGCTCTTGGCCGGGGCCAGCACTTCACCCTTGGCCGCAGCGGTGGAGAACTTGTTGGCATGGGCCAGGAAGCTGATCTTGGGGCTGGCGTGGAACAGCTTCTGCCAGCCGGCCACCAGGGTAACGATCAGCAGCCAGATGGTGGGGACCGCAGTCACCCACACATAGCGCAGTTTTTGCATCTTGATCAGCACCACGGTGGCCAGGATCAGCGCAATGCCGGCCAGCATCTGGTTGGCAATGCCAAACAGCGGCCACAGGGTGTTGATGCCACCCAGCGGATCGACCACACCCTGATACAGGAAGTAACCCCAGCCCGCCACGGCCAGGCCGGTGGCGATCAGGTTGGCTCCCCAGGACTCGGTATTGGCCATGGGCTTGATGAAAATGCCCAGCAGATCCTGAATCATGAAGCGCAGCACGCGGGTACCGGCATCGATGGTGGTGAGGATGAACAGCGCTTCAAACAGGATGGCAAAGTGATACCAGAAGGCCATCATGGTCTTGCCGCCGATCACGCCGGACAGGATATGCGCCATGCCCACGGCCAGCGTCGGTGCGCCACCGGCGCGTGACAGGATGGTGGATTCGCCCACGTCCTTGGCCATTTGCGTCAGCACATCCGGGGTGATGACAAAGCCCCAGCTGGAAATGACTTGCGCCGCATCCACTGCGGTCTTGCCGATGACGGCGGCCGGGCTGTTCATGGCGAAGTACACACCCGGGTCCAGCACGCAGGCGGCGATCAGCGCCATGATGGCGACAAAGCTTTCCATCAGCATGGCGCCGTAGCCGATAACGCGGGCGTGGGTTTCGTTCTCGATCAGCTTGGGCGTGGTTCCCGAGGCCACCAGCGCGTGGAAACCGGACACGGCACCGCAGGCAATGGTGATGAACAGGAAGGGGAACAGGTTGCCGGCGAATACCGGGCCGCTGCCGTCGATGAACTTGGTCAGCGCCGGCATGTGCAGGTTCGGTGCCACGATCAGGATGCCGATGGCCAGACCGATGATGGTGCCGATCTTGAGGAAGGTGGACAGGTAGTCACGCGGAGCCAGCAGCAGCCACACCGGCAGTACCGAGGCCACAAAGCCGTAGCCGATCAGCACCCAGGCCAGCGTCGTGCCCTGCAGGGTGAACAGCGGTGCCAGCGTGGCGCTCTTGGCCACATCGCCACCGTAGACAATGGCCAGCATCAGCAGGACAAAGCCGATGACGGATATCTCGCCAATCTTGCCCGGGCGGATATAGCGGGTATAGATACCCATGAACAGGGCAATCGGAATGGTGCAGGCAATAGTGAAGCTGCCCCACGGGCTGCCAGTCAGCGCCTTGACCACCACCAGCGCCAGCACCGCCAGCAGGATGATCATGATCATCAGGATGCCGATGGAGGCAATCACCCCGGGAATCGGCCCCAGCTCCAGCCGGATCATTTCACCCAGCGACTTGCCGTCGCGGCGCATGGACAGGAACAGCACCAGGAAATCCTGTACTGCACCGGCCAGCATCACGCCGATCAGAATCCACAGCGTGCCCGGCAGATAGCCCATCTGCGCAGCCAGCACCGGCCCCACCAGCGGCCCCGCCCCGGCAATGGCGGCGAAGTGATGGCCAAACACCACCCACTTGTTGGTCGGCACGTAATCCAGGCCGTCATTGTGCCGTTCTGCCGGAGTCAGCCGTTTGGCATCCAGCTCCAGCACGGTCTTGGCAATAAAGCGGCCATAAAAACGGTAAGCGATGGAATACACCGACACCGCGGCCACCACCAGCCAGATGGCATTGACCGGCTCGCCGCGATTCAGTGCCACCACGGCAAAAGCGACGGCGCCCGCCAGGGCCACGGCAATCCAGATTGCCCATTCCTTTAAGCGTTGCATGTAATTTTCTCTGTCCTTGGTTGATCATGGGCCGCTGCTGAAGCCGGCCTGACTGCTTTGTATGTGCAGCGTCGATTCTGTCCGCATAAACCGGGAAATACAAGCCGGATGCCAGCCATGCCATACATGGTGATACTATTTCCCCCATTGATTTTCGCAGGCATGGCATGACACCCCACATTCTGATTATCGAAGACGACATTCATCTGGCGCAGCTGATCTCCGCCTACCTTGGCAAACACGGTTATCAGGTCAGCCTGCATGGTCGCGGCGATACCGCCGCCGATGTGATTCTGGACACCCGGCCAGACCTGGTGATTCTGGATGTGATGCTGCCGGGCAAAGAAGGCTTCGATGTCTGCCGCGAGGTCAGGCTGCGTTATCACGGCCGCATCCTGATCATGACGGCGCGGGATGAGGACGTGGACGAAATCCTCGGGCTGGAACTGGGGGCCGACGACTATCTGGCCAAGCCGGTAGAGCCACGCCGCCTGCTGGCACGGGTGCGCGCCCTGCTGCGCCGTGGCGTCGATGATGGCGACAGCAGCAATAGTGGCGACAACGATGAACTGGTGTTCGGCCAGTTCAACATCAGCCAGGGCACGCGTTCCGCCTATCTTTCCGGCGAAGAAATGGAACTGACCACTGCCGAATTCGACCTGCTGTGGCTGCTGGCCAGCCATGCCGGCCAGGTGCTGTCGCGCGACGACATCATGAACGAGCTGCGCGGCATCGGCTTTGACGGGCTGGACCGCTCCATCGATGCCCGCATCTCGCGCCTGCGCAAGAAACTGGGCGACAGCCCCGATTCGCCCACCCGCATCAAGACCGTGCGCGGCAAGGGCTACCTGTTTTCCCGTAGTGATTGGGAATGATGAGACTCCCCCTGTTGCGAACAGACAAGAAACAGCGCCTGGGCAAAACCTCGCTGGCTACGCTGTTTGCCCGCTATTTCATCATCGCCATGGCCGCCGAGCTGGCCATCATCATCGGTTTCGCCTTCATGCTGGGCAAGCTGTACCAGAATAGCGACAGCGAAAATGCCCGCCGCATGCTGGATGGTCCCGCCTCGCTGCTGGTGCAGGAACTGGAGCGGGTGCCACCTGCAGGACGCGCGCACATCCTGCCGCAACTGACCCGCCATTTCAGCTATCCGGTCAAGCTGATCGCCCAGCCACCGGCCGACCTCGACCCCGACAGCCGGCAGAACTTCGCTGCCGGCAAAACCTATCTCGATTTCGACAACAACCTGCTCTACATCCCGCTGCGGGACGAGCACCGCATGGTGTTGATGGGGCCGCTGGATGCCACCAGCAACAGCAATGACAGCGGCTGGATCACCGAAGACATCGAAGTGCTGCTGCTGTGGATCCTGTTTACCGGCAGCACGCTGGGGCTGCTGATTTACTTTTACCTGCGGCCGATGTGGCGCGATCTGGTGTCGGTACGCGACGCCGCCGAGCTGTTCGCCAACGGAGACTTCCATGTGCGCACGCCACAGGCGCACAGCCGGCTGTTCGCCCCCTTGTCCACCGCCCTCAACAGCATGGCGGCCCGGCTGGAGCGGCTGCTGGAAATGCATCAGGCCATGAGCCACGCCGTGGCGCATGAAATCCGCACCCCCATTGCCCGTTTGCGTTTTGGCCTGACCATGCTGGAAGAAGAAGAGGACGAGGCCGAACGTCAGCGCTACCGCGACGGCATGGAACGCGACATGCAGGAACTGGAAGAACTGATCACCGCCAGCATGGAGTACGCCAAGCTCAACCGGGGCGAATCCATCCTGCAACGGGAGCAGGTCGATCTGTACGACTGGTTCGACGACCTGCTCGATCTGGTCAACCCGCTGAAGCCGGCCACCCTCAATCTCTCCATGGATTGCGCGCGCGGCCAGGCCACCTTTGACCGCAAGCTGATCTATGTCGCCAGCCGCAACCTGCTGCTGAACGCCTTCAAATACGCCCAGCACCAGGTGCATCTGGTGGTAGAGCGCCATGGCAACATGCTGGAGATTCATGTCGACGACGATGGCCACGGCATTCCGCCGCAGGACTGGGAGCGGATTTTCGAACCCTTCCGCCGGCTGGACCGCAGCCGCGACCGCGCCACTGGCGGCTACGGTCTGGGACTGTCCTATGTCAGGCTGATTGCCGAGCATCACGGCGGCAATGCCTTTGCCAGCAAGAGCCCGCTGGGTGGTGCACGGCTGACCCTGCGCATTGCCCTCAGCTGAAAGAGTCACAGCCTGTCACAATCCTGTGACAGGAAACTGACAGACTGGCCGCTTTATCTTGGCCATACTGCAGGCTGTTCATTCTCCTGCCCGGAATCTTCCATGCCCTCACCTCGTCCCGCCGCCCTGTTGATTCATGGACTGGGTGGCACCGTTTACGACCTCGGCTCGCTGGGCCGCACCCTGGAAGAAGCCGGGATCGATACCCATGTCCCGCTGCTGCCTGGCCACGGCACCGTACCGGACGATCTGCTGGCAACCGGCTGGCAAGACTGGATAGCCAGCATGCGTGCCGAATACCGGGCGCTGAAACAGCGCCATGGCGTGGTGCATCTGGCTGGCGTCTGCCTGGGGGCACTGGTCGCGCTGGAAGTGGCGCGGCTGGAAAACCACCAGGACAAGCTGGCACTGTATGCGCCGCCGCTGTTCCTAGATGGCTGGAGCCTGCCGCGCCTGACCTGGCTGCGCAAGCTGGGCTATATCCTGCCGGGCATGGCCAATCGCATGCGCGTACCGGAAGCCGAGCCTTTCGGCATCAAGAACCAACGCATCCGCAAGCTGATCCAGCAACGCTTCGAACGTGGCGAACGCTTCCACTATCCCTATGTGCCGCTGGCCTGCATCCGCGAGGTAGACAAACTGCGCAAACAGCTGATGCCGCGGCTGCAGGAAATTACCTGCCCCACGCTGATCGTGCATGCCGACGAAGATGACATCACCAGCCCGCGCTCGGCCCGTCACTTGCAGGCCCACCTGGGTGGCGAAGTGGACTTCATGCCGCTGTCCGACAGCTATCACATGGTGCTGGTGGATAACGAACGCATGGCCGTGCTGGCCCGCAGTGTGGATTTCTTCCGGGCCCGTCCGGCCAGCAAGCCGCGCCCGGCCAGCAGCACACCGCCGCTGTGGCAGGGTGACGCGCTCACCGCCTGACCCCCTCCCTCGCATTTGCCGCCACCGGGCCGACACTGCCAGCAGTGCCGGCCCTTTGTCATTGCCGGCAGGCAAAGTTCCCCCGCTTCATCAATCGAAACAAACTGCGCCGCTTTGTCATGCAATGTCATCAAGCCGGCACAGCGCCGGCACATAGCCCAGACGCTAGCCGCACAGAGCTGCATCCTGGCTCTGGCACACTGTGTTCCATGCAAACAAGCCATGCCGCAGAAACCCCCGAGCCTGCGGCAAGGTGCTTGCTCTGTATCTGTTTAGGGTCTGGCAACGGGCCCGTTCTCCTCTGTCCTTTGTGTGACTTTGTGTAACCCGCCCCCTCAGGCGGGTTCTTTTTTTGTCCGCGCCGGGCGCTGCGGCGGCCGGGAATGGCTCTGCTACAATGCCAGCCACACCACCACCCAGGATATTACGATGAGCCACCCCCACGCCCATGATGTGAAAGCCTTTCTGCTGCAACTGCAAGACCGCATCTGCGCCGCACTGGAACAGGCAGACGGCAGGGGGCGCTTTGTCGAGGATGCCTGGCAGCGGCCCACAGGCGGTGGCGGGCGCAGCCGCGTGCTGAGCCAGGGCGCGGTATTCGAACAGGCCGGGGTGAATTTCTCTCATGTCAGCGGTGATGCGCTGCCGGCATCAGCCACCGCCCACCGCCCGGAACTGGCGGGCCGCCGTTTCGAAGCCATGGGCGTGTCGCTGGTGATTCACCCGGAAAACCCGCACGTTCCCACCAGCCACGCCAATGTGCGCTTTTTCATTGCCGAACAGGATGGTGCCGAGCCGATCTGGTGGTTTGGCGGCGGTTTCGACCTGACCCCCTACTACGGCGTGGAAGAAGACGTGGTCCACTGGCACAGCGTGGCACGCGAGCTGTGCCAGCCGTTTGGCGACACCGTGTATGCCGACTACAAGAAATGGTGCGACGAGTATTTCTTCCTCAAACACCGCAATGAAGCACGCGGCGTGGGCGGGCTGTTCTTTGACGATCTGAACCAGTGGGGTTTTGCCCGCTGCTTCGACTTCATGCAGGCCGTGGGCCTGGGCTTTGCCGAGGCCTACATCCCCATCGTGGACAAGCGCAAGGCCACGCCGTGGACCGAGGCGCAGCGCCAGTTCCAGCTCTACCGCCGTGGCCGCTATGTGGAATTCAATCTGGTATGGGACCGTGGCACGCTGTTCGGCCTGCAAACCGGTGGCCGTACCGAATCCATCCTGATGTCGATGCCGCCGCTGGTGCGCTGGGAGTATGGCTACCAGCCCGCCGAGGGCAGCGCCGAAGCCGAGCTGTACCAGCGCTTCCTGCCGGTACGCGACTGGGTCTGAGCAGGCTTATGCCACGCCGGGAGGCTGCCCCTGCAGGTCGAGACAGACCCGGTTGCGGCCCTCCTGCTTGGCGCGGTACATGGCATCATCGGCCCGTTTCAGCACGGCCTCGGCCTTGCTGTCGCTGGCCAGCACCACCGCACAACCCATGCTGGCGGTGACTTTATCCGGCAAACCCAGCTTGGCCCAGTTGAGCCGTTCCAGCTGCAGACGCAGACGCACGGCCGCCTTCATCGCGTCGCGCAGCTCGGTGGCCGGCAATACCAGCACAAACTCCTCGCCCCCCAGCCGCGCCACCAGATCCTGGTTGCGCAGCATGCGCCGCGCCAGCCGCACCAGCACTTTGAGCACCTCGTCGCCCACCGCATGGCCGAAGGTGTCGTTGATTCTCTTGAAGTGATCCAGGTCCACCATCACCAGCGAAAACACCTGTCCGCGCTCCTGGTAGTCCTGGTACAGCTGTGACAGCACTGACTGAAAAGCACGGTGATTCAAGGCGCCGGTGAGCGGGTCGTGTTCGGACAAGCGCCGCAGTTCGCGATTGAGCACCCAGGTACGGGTCAGCAAGGCCAGCGCCAGCCACAGCAGCAAGGCCGCCACGATGCCGGGTGCCGTTCCCTTGATGATCTCCAGCGCCAGCACGCCATTGGGCAGGTAATGCAGCACGCGCATGCCGGTATCGCCCACCGCAAACACCTTGACGTGGGCAGTGGGGCCGGCGAGGTAGTCGGCCATCACCGGCAGGCGCAACAGATTCTCCTGCGGCAAGGCCTGCTCGGTATTGGCCGCGACAATCTGGTTCTGGGCATTCAGCAGATACAGCTTGCCCAGCACATCGCCCGAGCTGCTCAATAGCTGATGCAGGGTGCTGATACTGACATCCATGTTCAGAGAGCCGTAAAAATGCCCTTCGGCCACAATGGGCTGGCCGATGGTCAGCATGGCACCCTTGCCCGCCTGATCGATATACACCGGGGTCATGATCCGCCGCCCTCCCGGATTCACTTCCGGCAGCACCATGCGCCAGAACACGCCGTTGGGCGTGGCCAGGCTGTAATGGAAATCGGCGGCAGGGGTAAACGGATAAAGGTAGATGAACTGCTGGCGTGACACGTAGTAGACCCAGGCCACACCATGGTCATCCAGATTGCGATAGGCGGCAGTCATCATCGGCGCCAGCCCCAGCGCCACGGCGATCTCGCGCTGGCGCGCCGGGTCCCGCTTGCCGGGCAGCACCAGCCCGGTCAGATTGCCGATCTGCTGATGACTGAGCGGTGGTGGCAAGCTGTCCAGCGAAAAATAGTTGCTCCCCGGCACATTGCGCAGCGCAGACAATTGCCCATCCACATCACGGGACTGCTCGCCCCATTGCAGCTCGCGCACGGCTTCGGCCTGAATGGTGTCGATAAAACCGGATATTTTCTCGAAATGCTGGCGGATGCCGACTACGGCACGGTGGGCGTACTGATCTGACAGACTAAGTGAGCGGGAATAGACATACCAGCCGTTGGAAACAACCAATAGCATGAACACCAGCGTTAATATGCCGCGAAAGGCCCGCTGGTGATCCAGCACCATTTCTCCCAACAGCATCCTACGCATATTGCCAACCCGCTTGCGACTCTCTCGACACGATAGCACTGTACTTTATATATGCTTACACGCTAACACGGGTGTTAGCAGAGCTGTACTTTGCGCGGTCGATTCACAAGCCGGCATTGAAAAAACGGGTCAGATTGACCCGTTTTTCCCACAACGCCCCCCCTGATCAGAGCGCGAGTTTGGCAATCGCTTCCTTGGCCGCATGAATCGCGGTCGCGCGCTTGTCGTCGCCCATATTGACCGCTTCAGCCCGTACAAACTCGATATCGCTGATGCCCAGAAAACCCAGCACGGTACGCAGGTAGTCTTCCTGGAAATCCATCAGCTGGCCCTGCTCGGTGGAGTAAACACCGCCACGGCTGGAGACGATCACCACTTTCTTGCCACCGGCCAGGCCTTGCGGGCCATTCTCGGTGTACTTGAAGGTGCGGCCGGCAGCGGCCACGCGGTCAATCCAGCTCTTCAGCTGCGACGGGATGGAAAAGTTGTACATCGGCGCACCAATCACCAGCACGTCGGCAGCCAGGAATTCTTCGATCAGCGCATTGCTCAGCGCGCTTTCGCTACGCTGGGTATCGGTCCAGTCGGCTTCGGCAGTGAAGTTGGCACCGATGATTTCGCCGGACAGATGGGCAATCGACTGGCTGGCCAGATCGCGATAGCTGACGTCAAGGGCGGCATGGCGTTGGCGCACGGCATCCACCACGGCGGCAGTCAGCTGACGGGAAACGGAGTTCTGGCCAAGAATGCTGGAATCAAGGTGTAGCAGTTTCATGATGGACTTCCTTTTTGTGCAGTTCGGTATGGGTGAATAGTAGTTTTTGCTACCAATCATGACTAGACTGCAAAAAAAGGAAACATTGTTCCACCCACAGGACAATCTCATGCAAGACCTCAACGACCTGCTGTATTTCGCCAAGGTGGTGGAGTTCGGTGGTTTCATGGCGGCCAGCCGCATGCTGGGCATACCCAAATCGCGGCTGTCGCGCCGGGTGGCCGAGCTGGAAGAACGCCTTGGCGTACGCCTGCTGCAACGTACCACGCGGCGGCTGGCACTGACCGAAGTCGGCAGCAGCTATTACCAGCATTGCCAGGCCATGCTGGCCGAGGCCGAGGCGGCGGATGATGCCATTGCCCGCATCACTGCCGAACCGCGTGGCCTGGTACGGGTCAGCTGCCCCGAGCTGCTGGCCAAGACCTTGCTGGCACCGGTACTGCCACGCTTCATGCTGCGTCATCCACAGGTACGGGTCAGCCTGGAAGCCACCAACCGGCGGGTGGATCTGATTGAGGACAATATCGATGTCGCCCTGCGCGTGCGCAACAGCCTGGACAACAGCGCCAATCTGGTGGTGCGCCAGCTGTCGGTCAGCCAGGTCATTCTGGTGGCCAGCCCGGACTTCATGCACCAGCATCCCATGCCGCAATCACCGGCCGATTTGCTCGCGCTGCCGGCGCTGACCATGAGCCGCCCGGATGGCCGTGGCCAGTGGCAGTTGCTGGACCAGGCCGGCCACACCTATAACCTGCAAATCGACAACCCGCGCCTGATGACCGACGACCTGCTGGTGCTGCTGGAGGCGGCCATCGCCGGCCTGGGCGTGGCAGCGCTGCCGGTGATGGTCTGTGACGAGGCCTTGGAGCAAGGACGCTTGCTGCGGCTGCTGCCAGAGTTCAACAGCCCCTGGGGTATTCTGCACGCGGCCTTTACCAGCCGGCGCGGCCTGTCGCCGGCCATCCGCGCCTTTATCGATTTTCTGGTAACCGACCTGATCCCACCGGGCCACCCCTCCTACCCGCCCGCCGGCTAGGACTGCCGACCGGCGCGCTGCGCCAGCAGGTAGGCATGCAGCTGGGCGGCCGTTAGCGGCCGGGCAAAATGATAGCCCTGGGCCTGCTCGCAGCCCATTTGCCGCAGCAGGTCAGCAATCTGCTGGCTTTCCACCCCTTCGGCCAGCGTCTGCAATTGCATCTTGCGCGCCATTTCGATGATGGCGCAGACGATATTGCCGTCGTCGGCATCTTCGGTCAGATGGCGGATGAAGGATTGATCGATCTTCAGCTTGTTGACCGACAGCCGCTTGAGATAAGCCAGGCTGGAATAACCGGTACCGAAGTCGTCGATGGCCAGTCTGACACCCAGTTCGCTCAGCCGCGACAGCGTGTGCAATACGGCCTCGGTCTGGTGCAGCAAGGTGGTTTCGGTCAGTTCCAGCTCCAGCAGCTGCGGCGGCAAGCCGCTGTGTGCCAGCGCCTCGGCCACGGTATGTTCCAGATTGCCGCGCTTGAACTGCACCGCCGAAATATTGACCGCCACGCACAGCGGGCGGTCATGCTCCTGCTGCCACTGCACCGCCTGGCGGCAGGCTTCGTGCAGCACCCACTCGCCCAGCGGCACGATCAGGCCACTGCTTTCTGCCATGGGGATGAACTCGGCCGGGGCAATCAGCCGCTCGCCATCCTGCCAGCGCACCAGCGCCTCCACCCCCAGCACCTGGCCATCGGCCAGCCTTACCTGCGGCTGATAGTGCAGCACAAACTGGCCGGCCTCCAGCGCGGCCATGAAATGGCTGCGCAAGCGCAATACCTGCTGCGCCTCGACATTCATCCGCTCGTCGAACAGGCGATAGGTGTTACGCCCGGCATCCTTGGCGTGATACATGGCGGTATCCGCTTTTTTCATCAGCGTGGTGAAATCCTCGCCATCGTCCGGATACAGGGCCACCCCGATGGAGGCCGAGGTGGACAGCTGATGGTTTTGCAGCAGGAAAGGCTGCTCCAGGCCATGCAGGAGGCGCCCAATCAGCAGTGCCAGCCCCTCCACCCCGCCCATGCCACGGATGCCGGGCAGCAACAGCAGGAACTCGTCCCCGCCCAGCCGGCAGGCGGTATCGTGCTCGCGTAGCAAGGACTGCAAGCGCTGTGCCACGGCTTGCAGCATCTCGTCGCCCACGTCATGCCCCAGCGAATCATTGATGGTCTTGAAGCCGTCCAGATCCAGGAACAGCATGGCCAGCCGCTCCTCGTGACGCTGCGCCAGGCCGGCCAGCTGGCAGAAGCGGTCTTCGGCCAGAATGCGGTTGGGCAGGCCGGTCAGCGCATCGTGATGAGCCAGAAAGGCGATCTGCTGCTGCTGCCGCTTGCGCTCGCCAATGTCCTGGAACAGCAGCACCGTGCCAACATTCTTGCCATCCTTGAGCAGCGGGTAGGCATCGTAACGCACGGCCAGCAGGCTGCCATCGGCCCGGGTGAACACGTCATCGGCCTCATGCACGCTCTGTCCTTGCCGCACGGCCTGGCGGATCAGGCAGTCTGTCGCCGGCAAGGGCCGGCCATCGGCCTGCCGGGCATGAATCAGGCCGGGCAGGTCCTGCTCGCGCAGGGTGGCTTCGTCGGCATGGCCCAGCAACTGACGGGCTGCCGGATTGGAAAACAGGTAGCGGCCTTGGCCATCCATGCCGCAGATGCCCTCGCCCACCGAATTGAACAATTGCAGGAAGCGGTCCTCGCTGGCCTGCAACTCGCCACTGGCATGCAGCCGCCGCTCTTCCGACCGGCGCAGGCGCTGCAGCAGCCAGGCCAGCAGCAACAAGCACAGCAAGGACACCACCACCGTACCCAGCAAGGTGGTATGCCACTGCGCCAGAAAATCATCGCTGGCAATGCCGGCCGCCACATAAAAGGGGAACTCCCCCACCCGCTTGAACGCGTAAACCCGCTCTACATGATCGATGGCAGCATGAAAACGAATGACGCCCTGCTGCTCGCCGGCTTCCACCCGCTGCTGCATGGGATTGTTATGCAAGGTCTGGTTGACGGTGCCCGGCCGGGCCGGATGGCGTAACACCAGCCGGCCATCGTCGCTGCGGCGAAAGGTAATCACGCCATGCGGCCCCAGATCCACCGCATCGAACAGCTGCTGGAAATAGCCGATATCCAGCGGCGCCATGGCGATACCGGCAAAAGCACCTTGCGGCGTGCGGATCGGCACTGCCATATACAGTTGCAGGATGCGATTGATACGGCCGGTGGTCACTTCGGAAAAAAACAGGGACTGCTGCGGATGCTGGCTCAGGGCGATGAAATAACTGCGGTCGCGCACATTGGCTTGTGGCAGCAAACGGTCCGAGGCATAGAGCACATTCCCCTCGGCATCAATCAGCCGCAGGCCGACGATTTCAGGAAAATGGCGAGCCGGCAAGGCCAGTTGCTGCTGCATGGTAGCGGCATATTGCGGCCGGGCGGCCAGCGACAAGGCCGCCAGTGGCGTGCGCTGGGCCAGTTCTTCCAGATTGGCCTGGGTACGACGCAGGGCCGCCTCCAGCCTGGCCTCCAGCACGGCCACCACATTGCGGGCATTCACTTCGGCCTGATGCTGTTTTTCGACATAAGCCGTGCCCAGCAGAAAAGCAATCAGCGCTGCCGTGCCCATGAACAGCAGCAGGAAAAACACCAGATAAATGCGTTGCGGACGCTGGATCATGAGCCAAAGAAGGGTGGTTGATGCCGAAAGCCATGTTAGCAAACCCTATCTGGCTGTCCTAGCAACTTCACCGTCATCCAGCTGACAAAAATCAAAGTGCCGGCACGAGACAAAATACAATGGCATGACTGGCCAGCACGGTCGATACAGAGCAGATTTTCCTCCCCAAGCAGCCAAGGCCTGCCGGCAAATTCACTGTGCTGCACAGCAGGTTTTTGACTATGCTGTGCCAGCACTTACCGCCCCCGTGATGTACTTTCAGCGACAAGGAGTTGCCTGTGAACGCAAGATGGATTGATATACCTGCCGCCGACGGCCAGACATTCAGTGCCTATCTGACATTACCACCCAGCGGCAGTGGCCCCGGCATTGTGCTGGTACAGGAAATCTGGGGGGTCAATGAACACATCCGCGCCGTGGCCGATCAATATGCCCTGGCCGGCTATGTGGTACTGGCTCCGGACGTGTTCTGGCGTCTTAGCCCCAGAGTGGATCTGGACTATGACGCGGCCGGCACCCAGCAAGCCTTTGGCTACTACCAGACCGTGGACACCGCGCAGGCGGCGGCGGATGTGGCCGCGACCGTGGCGCAGCTGCGCCAGCGCCCCGAGCTAACAGGCAAGGTAGCCACCCTGGGCTACTGCCTGGGCGGCCAGCTGGCTTTCCGTGCGGCGGCGCTGAGTCAGGCGGATGCGGCCGTGTGCTTTTACGGCGGCGGCATCGATCAGCACCTGGCGCTGGCCGCACAGATCAGCCAGCCCATTCTGTTTCACTATGCCGGTCAGGACGAGCACATCACGCCCAGCGCTGTTACCCAGGTCAAGGCCGCATTTTCCGGCAAGGACAATGCCGTATTCTTTGACTACCCGGCTGCCGGCCATGGTTTCAATTGCTGGGGCCGCCAGACTGCCTACAATCAATCCGCCGCGGCTCTGGCCACCGGCCGCACCCTGCAGTTCCTGGCCGAGCATCTGTAAGAACCTGTTTACCATTTGCGATACCCGGGTGCTCCTTCGCGCGCGAGAGCGTGAGCAGGTTCTCAGTGCCCGCCCGGCACACGGCGCTCAAGGTTGCCAGTCATGGTAGGGCTGGTGCACCGCAGTATAGGCGCGGGCCAGCTCACCACTGGCACGTGCCGCAGCAATCGCCTTGCTCAGCACCTGGTTGACATAATTGCCACGCTGGTTGCAGGAAAGAAAGATCACATCCGGGTAGTCATCGAAATGGGAGCGGTGCACATTTTCCAGCCGGAATTTGCGGATCAGGAAATCCGCCTCCTCCTGCGCCCAGATCACCCCGTCTATCCGCCCCTGATTGAGCATTTTGAGCGAGCGCTCCAGATCCACCACACTCTCGGTGTGAAAGCCCCAGTTGGTTGGCGGCGCGGCCAGCTGGTATTTGTTGAGATTGGCCATGTCCAGCACTGCGGCCTTGTCCAGTGGCCTGGCCTTGTTGCTGTACAGGACAAAGCTGACCTTGCCCAGCATCTCATGCCCAAACTGGTAAGGCGTCTGGCTATCCGCGCCATCACGGATTTTCATGATGGGGAAGCGGAAATCGGCATTCTGGTCGCTGATGTCCAGGTAAACCCGCCGCACCGGGGCGATGCTGAGGCTGATCCGCCCTGCGGGGTAGTACTTGTTCACCACCTTGATCAGATTGGCAAAGGGGCTGTCCACGGTGTTTTCCAGCACTTGCGGCAGAAACACTGCAATGCCGTGGATATCCGGCCGGTTGTAAGGTGCCGTACCATCCGGCGTGACCGTACCATTGCAAGCCTCTACCGGCAGCGGTAACAGGCCGAATATGAGCGCACCGCGCATGACCATTCGCCACATGTGTAAGCACCTTCAAGCTGCTTGCGATAATGCGTATTAGCATCAATCCGCCAACCGTGCTGGGCAAAATCAGCGCAAGCGCAATCCACGACGACACCGCAGCAGCCTAATCAAGCCAGGGATGTGCCGCCAGCCAGCGGCCCAGCTCATTGTCATTGGCGCACTGCAGTTTGCTGAAGATATTGGCGCGATGGGTTTCCACCGAGCGGTGGCCACAAGGCGGCACCAGGATGCGGGCGATCTCCTTGTTGGGCTGGCCCAGGCCGACCAGGCGTGCCACCTCGCGCTCACGTGGTGTCAGCTCGGCCCAGCGTTGCAGCGCCTGGGCGCGGGCGCGCGCCAGGGCAATGGCAGCAGGCAGCTTATCCAGCAGCTGCTGGGTATCCGGCTTTTCCACCCAGTCATAAGCCCCACGCCGCACGGCTTCCAGTGCCGTGGGGATATCACCGTGCGCCGACAGAAACAGGGTAACCAGTGGGCTGTGTGCCGCCAGCAGGCTGTCAAACACGCTCAGCCCGCTCATCCCGCCCAGGCGCAGGTCAAGAATCAGGCAGCCGGGCTGGCGCAGGTTGACCGCGTTAAGAAAGTCCTCGCCCGAGGCAAAGGCCTGTACCGCCAGCCCCTGGGAAAACAACAGCAGGATCAGCGAGCGGCGCAGTGCTTCGTCGTCGTCGACAAGGAACAGGGTCAGTGGCAAGTCCGTCATGCTTCAACCGGTAAGGTAAAGGTAAACACCGCACCACCGCTGGCGCGGTTGGCAACCGTCATCGCACCGCCATGCGCTTCGATGATGGTGCGGCAAATATTCAGCCCCAGGCCCAGCCCGTCTGGCTTGGTGGTAAAAAACGGGGCAAAAATCTGTTCGCGCTGCTCGGGGGGAATACCCGGCCCCGCGTCAGCCACGCTGACGGTCAAAACCTGCCCCACCCGCTGGCAGCTCAGTGTAATGGCGCGGCAGTGTGCTGGCTGGCCCTGCATGGCGTGCAGCGCATTGTGGATGAGATTGACCAGCACCTGCTCCAGCAATACCGTGTCGCCGCGCACCGGGGCCGCCGCATCGTCCAGCAGCAGCTGCAACTGTACGCGGTGGCGTTGCAATTCCGGCTTCAGCAGCATCGCCGCATGGGAGATGACATTCTCCATCCGCAGGCTTTCGTAGTGGGCCCGTTGCGGGTTGATGAACACCCGCACCCGCTTGACGATTTCACTGGCCCGCCGTGACTGCTCGACGATTTCGTCGAGGGTGCCGGCCAGCATGTCGGTAGCCCCCTGCGCCGCCAGCGCACGAGCGGCAACGGCAAAATTGGACAGCGCCATCAGCGGCTGGTTAAGTTCGTGCGCCAGGGTGGAGGCCATTTCACCCACGCTGGCCAGCCGGGCACTGCGTGCCAGTTGCAGCTCCTGGTCGCGCTGGCGGGCTTCGGCCTGCTTTTGCGCGGTAATGTCCACCACCGAGCTCATCCAGCCACGGTGCACGCCCTGTGCATCCACCAGCGGTGCGGTGTACACCATGGTCATCACATCCCGTCCGTCCTTGTGGCGGATGCGTGATTCGAAACCCTGCGGGGCAGCACGCCCCTGCAGCACTTCGTCGCTCTCGCGCGCCTGTTTTTCCAGATCATCCGGATGCCAGTAGGGATAAGGCGGCCGGCGCCCCAGCAACTCTTCCGGCGCATAGCCGACCATGGCACAGAGTGCCGGATTGACATAGATGATGGTGCCCGCCGGATCCCTGGCCCGCATGCCTACCAGCAAGGAGTCTTCCATCGCCTTGCGGAAGGTGTGTGCCTCTTCCAGATCGCGCGTGCGCTCCTCCACCCGCCGCTCCAGTTCCAGCCGCGCGGCGCGCTGCTCGACAAAGCGCTTCTCGCGCAGCCGCCAGTACAGTATGCCCAGCAACAGCAGCGCCACCGCCAGGGCGCTGAGCATCAGCGCCGCCTGCCGTGCCTGCGCGACTTCCTTCATGTCGGTCGTGACCGTCAGGGTCCAGCCCAGTTCTGGCAACGGGGTATCGAGCGCAAACAGCGCGCGGCGCTGGCCTTGCACCGTGGTATGCAGGACAAACCCTGCCCCGTCAGCGACCGGCTCGCGCTGCCAAGGCAGCACGGCAAAGCGCTCGCGGCTGCCATATTGGCGATGGCCGGTAATCCAGCGCACATCAGCCGGCGGCACCGGCTGGATACTCTGAAACAGCCATTCGGGCACCGCGCTTAGAAAGACAATGCCATGGCCATCGCGCAGCACCACCGGGTCGCTGCCACGCATCCACGCGGCCTGCAAAGGCTCCAGGCTGATCTTGACCACCACCACGCCCAGGATGACGCCCTGTACCCGCACCGGCTCGGCAATGAACAGGCCCGACTGCCCGGTGGTCAGGCCAAGACCGTAAAACAGCCCCCGCCGGCCATGCAGGGCATCTTCGAAATAGGGCCGCTGCCGATAAGACTGGCCGACAAAGCTCGACGGCAGCTGCCAGTTACTGGCGGCAAGCGTCAGCCCGCCACGGTCGATGAGAAACAAGGCGGCCGCTCCGGTGGTGCGCTGCAGATCGGCAAAGTAGGCATTGACCCGGCCCTGCAAGGCGGCATCCTGCGGGGTGTCGAGCAGGTTTTGTACGTCGGGCTGGCGGGCGGCGGCATAGGGCAGAAAATCGTGTTTCTCCACCAGGCCACGCAGACCCAGCACATGTGCAGCGGCGGCCTGGCGCAAGGCCACCGTTTTGGATTGCATCTCATGCTGCGCGGCCCAGTTGCCCGATGCCACGATCAGAACGAGTGCGCCGGCCAGCGTGATCAGCCTGCGCCAGTGGCGTGCATTGAACCAGGCAAGCATGGCATTTCCCACAAGGCAGAGCAGACGAACATAACAGCTGCCCCCACGCTTTGGAACACTTCTCCGTAGTCTTACGGAGAAGCATGCGACGAAGTTGCGGATGCTCGCCCGGCCCGTGGCTGCGATAGTAAAAGGCCAAAAACGGGGGAAACATGCCATCTCCCGCACAACAAAGGAGACAATATGAGCACCGCTTCCACCAGGCCGGCCAGCCAGAGCCAGGCCAGCGAACGCATTTCCGGCAAACGCTTGCGCGCCATCTTTGTCGGCTCGGCCGGCAATCTGGTCGAATGGTTCGATTTTTACTGCTATTCCGCCTTCGCCCTGTACTTTGCCAGCGCCTTTTTCCCGGCGCAGGACCCAACCGCGCAGATGATGTCCACCGCCGGCATTTTTGCCCTGGGCTTTTTCGTACGCCCCCTGGGTGGCGTGCTGTTTGGTCACCTGGGTGATCGCCACGGCCGCAAGACGGCACTGATGACTTCGGTGCTGCTGATGTGCTTTGGCTCGCTACTGATTGCCTGCGCTCCTACTTATGCCTCGGTCGGCATCCTCTCGCCGTGTATCCTGCTGCTGGCACGCCTGCTGCAAGGCCTCAGCCTGGGCGGCGAGTACGGTGCCAGTGCTACTTATCTGTCCGAAATGGCCGACTCCAAACACCGGGGTTTCTATAGCAGCTTCCAGTACGTCACCTTGATTGGCGGCCAGTTGCTGGCACTCTTGCTGCTGCTAGTGCTGCAGAAATTCCTGCTGGATGCCGCAGAACTGCGCGCCTGGGGCTGGCGCATTCCCTTTGTCATCGGTGCCGGGCTAGCCATCCTGGCCCTGCGCATGCGCCACAACATGCCGGAAACACAGTCTTTCGAAACCGCCCGCAAACAGGCAAAACCGATGGGCGGCCTGAAGCAGCTGGCACGTCACCCCAAGGAAGTGTTGCTGGTGGTGGGCCTGACCATGGGCGGCACACTGGCCTTCTATGTCTACACCACCTATATGCAGAAATTCCTGCGCCTGTCGGTTGGCCTGACCGACGGACAAACCACCGCCGTCTCCGCCGCCTCGCTGCTGTTCGCCATGTGCTTGCAACCCCTGTACGGCGCGCTGTCCGACCGCATTGGCCGCAAGCCGCTGCTGATCGGCTTTGCCCTGTTCGGCACCCTATTTACCGTGCCGCTACTCACCGCCATCCGTCACGCCAGCGGCCCGTGGGAGGCCTTTGGCCTGATTGCCTGCGCCTGGATCATCGTCTCTGGCTATACCTCGATCAATGCGCTGGTGAAGGCCGAGCTGTTTCCCGCCACCATTCGCGCCACCGGAGTGGGCGTCCCCTACGCCTTTGCCGTATCGGTGTTTGGTGGCACTGCCGAATACCTCGCCTTGTGGTTCAAATCGATCAATATGGAAAGCGGCTTTTACTGGTATGCCACCGCCGTGATCGGCTGCTCTTTGCTGGTCTGCTGGTTTATGCGTGACACCGCAGCCCATTCGCAGATTGATGCGGAAGCACGAGGATAAGCATGCGGCAGCCAGCCCGACCACAGCGGCCGGGAAGGGCTGGGGCATGACCGAATGTGGCAGCCGTCGGCAGGGGGCAGGTCACTCAGGCGATGACTGAGCGCGGTAATTTACAGCGCGCCATTGCATGAGGCCAAAGGCCCACTTGGGTCATGCTGTTCACACAATAATTTTTGGCTAGCGTTTTGACTGAAAGAACCGCTGAAAACACCAAAAGCACCGTTTCCACTATATGGAAAGGGTGCTTTTTTTAATCGCAGCAGACGATGAACAGGTTCTTACCGTCTGCACTGTTGTTTGAACAGTTTTTGCCTTGCCGTCACTGGACTTGGCACAAGAAGACGGCAATCCAGACAGAAACCGATCAAAAATCCCGGACCTAGCGACGACACCTTCGTCCCCGTCAAGCATGCCGACGGGTGGCACTGCTGCGGTTTTAAACGGCTGGCTGTTTGAGCGATTGGACGTTAGCCAATCGCGAGTTCCAGCCGTGCCGCAGCAGTGACGGGCCCCGGAGGGGAGCCGCAGGCCATGCTTGCCCGGGGTGGCCTGGGAGGTGAAGGAGGGATTGGCCACACAATCCCTCCTTCCCGTTTGCCGCGCGGCAGCGGCGTGAAAAACATCATCCGCGCTAGCGGATACCAGCCCGGTGTTCTCCAGCGCAAGTGCAAGGACAAAGCCAAGTTCGCGGGTCTCGCCCCGCCGTCGAGCTTCTTTCTTTTGCTTCGCCTGCCAAAAGAAAGAAGCAGCCAAAGAAAAGGCAACCCGCAGCGCTTCGAATTCCCGCCCCGGCCACACCGCCCAGCCGGAACTGGCGGCGCACTAGCGTCGCGCCGCTGCGAACAGCCGACCGCTTAAGACCCTGGGCGACATATCCGTGTCGGCTCGCACTGACGGGACCGGGTGGCAGCGCTTTTGTTTTGGCTTGCCGCAAAATAGGGCTTCTGCAGCGAATGCCATGCAGTTAAAGACTACGTGCTGGTTCTTCTGCTGGAGGAGTCGCTGAAATCACAAAAAAGCACCGTTTCCCATACTTCGAGACGGTGCTTTTTTATTAAGTAAACAGCCCTAGCCCACTTGGGCATCTTTGATTTACCGCCACCCGCAAATAGCAGGCTTGGCTACCCCACCGTCGCCGGCGGACCACGCTTTATGGGGCAATATCCTTGTCGGCTTCTTGCAGGATCAGGCCAAGCAAGCCCGGAAAGCGTTGTTCAATATCCTGACGACGCAACTGGGCCATGCGGCTGTTACCGCGATCCACCTGACGGATGAGGCCGGCTTCACGCAGGATGCGAAAGTGGTGTGAACGCGTCGCCTTGCTTAACTGCAAGCCAAACGAAGTGCAATGCCGTTCGGCATATTCCACATCTTCCAGCAGCGCCTTGACCACCCGGCGACGTGTCGGGTCTGCCAGTGCCATCAATACTTTACCCAGTTCAATTTCATCCCGTTCAGGGTGGCCTTGCTCATCCGGCATTCGTTCCTCTCCAAATAATTCATTTGACATACTGCATGATGCTGTTCTATAAAGCACTGGTTCGAAGATATTCGAACCTTCGACAAGTGTCAAACCATATGCGCATGACGATAGTGCGAGCCGCAAGATCTAGTGCACTTAAGAGCAGGAGTTGATCGATGAAGATTGATCTTGGCCACGCATCGCCGGGCCTGGCTTACGAAAGCACCGTTCCGCGTCATATGGTGCACCGCGCCGCAGTCAGCGAAGTGTTTCTGACTGGCGGCCTGCCCTGCAGTGATCTGCATTTCCAGTGCAGTGCGCAATTACCGCGCGCGCACCGCTATTTTAGTGATCACACCCACCCGCAGTCACACTACGACATGCTGCTGTTGCTGGAGGTGTTCCGCCAGGCTTCCATTTATGTCTCGCACGCTTTTCTGCATGTCAGCATCCAGGACAAGTTTATCTATCTGGATGGCGATACCCGGCTGCTGCAACGTTCCGCGCTATTGATGCGGGATTGCCCGGCCACCGCGCTGGTGGATGTGAAAGTAGTGGATGAGTATGTGCGCAACGGCGTGCGTGCTGGCGTGACGCTGGACATGACCTTGCTGATCCAGGGCGAGGCCGCCGCGCACAAGCGCATGGGCATCCGCTGGCTGGATGATGCAAGCTGGAGCCGCATGCGCGCCAAGGCAATACATAAAGTTGTCGTCAATAGCGACCCGCAGATTCAACTGCCCGCTCCTGCGCAGCCCTCGCTGGTGGGACGGGCTTACGCGGGTAATGTCGTGGTGGGAGGCGCTATCCAGGAGCAGGCTGGCGCGCTGACCGTCCCGGTGATTGTCGATCAGGGCAATGCCGGCATTTTCGATCATCCGCTCGATCATATTCCCGGCATGTTGCTGCTGGAGGCCTTCCGTCAGACCGCGCTGATCGCGGCCAATCGTTACCAGGGCATCAATCCGGAAGAGGTCTTGCTGTCGCGCTGCCAGGTGCGCTTTACCCGCTTTGGCGAATTCGGCCTCGCCACCACTTGCCGTCTGACCAGCGATGCGGTGTGCCTGGCCGACAACCATGAAACGGTGATGATGTCCTTGCTGATCGAGCAGGAAGGCCAGGTGATCGCCACGGCGTCGCTGGAACTGGCGGCGCTGGCCGCCAGTGCCGATGTGCGCCTGACCGCGCCGCTGACGCAGACAGCAGGGGTGTGAAATGCGTACTCCGAAAATGATCTGGTTTGATTTCGGCGGCGTGCTGTCGCCACCCATTCCGGCATTGTTCCAGCAATACCAGCACAAGACCGGCCTGGCCCCGGCGGTATTGCAGCAAGCCATGCGTGATGTGGCCGATGACATGCACCTGCCCATGCTGGCCCCGGTGGAAAATGCTGTCATCAGCGAGGCCGAATGGGGCGAGCGCCTGGAAAACGCCTTGCGCATGCGCCACCCGGACATCGATTTGTCACGCGCCCGGCTGCGCGAATTCGGTGCGCAGTGGTTTGCCGGTGTCACCCCGAATCGGGCCATGGTACAAGCGGTACGCCGCCTGAAGGCGGCGGCATACCAAGTGG
Organism: Aquitalea sp. FJL05; assembly: GCF_003852595.1. NCBI lineage: Bacteria > Pseudomonadati > Pseudomonadota > Betaproteobacteria > Neisseriales > Chromobacteriaceae > Aquitalea > Aquitalea sp. FJL05. The sequence continues at coordinate 108,633 of NZ_QAJS01000015.1, read as the reverse complement.
GCATCCTGACCAATAATGTGCTGGAGTGGGAGCCCCACTGGCGGCCCATGCTGCGGCTGGATAGCGTGGTGGACCTGGTGGTGGACTCATGCAAGGAAGGCTGCCGCAAACCCGATGCCCGCTTTTTTGCCATTGCAGCGCAACGGGCCGCTGTCGAGCCGGCCGATTGCCTGCTGATCGATGACGTGGGCGAAAATATCGAGGCCGCGGCCAGTCTGGGCTGGCAAACCCTGTTGTTCCAAGACAATGCCCAGGCACTGCTGGAGCTGGAAAACATCACCCGGGTGGTCCTGCGTGAGCAAATGGAGCTGGCCGCATCATGAACGCACCTGTCTCTGCCTTGGCACCGGTACGGGTGGGCGACATCCCTCATCTGGATGCCACACCGGTATATCAAACCACCAGCCCGGCCAACGGTATCGCGCGCATCATCTTGCCCAGCGGCCATGTGGCTTATCACCTGACCCGCTATCAGGAAGTGCAGCAAGCGCTGACCGATGCCCGCTTGGTGCGGCGGCCCTGCAATACCGAGGACGGGCCGAGCTTTCTGCCCACCATCACCCCCAACGAGCTGTTACTTAACAATGATGGCGCCAGCCATGCGCGCTTGCGCAAGGTGGTGGTGAAGGATTTCAGCGCCGCCGGGGTGGCGACACTGCACCATGCGGTGGTACGGGCCACCCACGCCAGGCTGGATGCCCTGCAATCGCGGACAGGTGCGGTCGACTTGCTGGGCCTGGTGCTGGAGTCCATTCCATCAGAAGTGGACTGCCGTTTGCTGGGTATTCCACTGGCGGATCGCAGCTATTACCGGCCGTTGACCCATACCGTACAGATTGCCGACCCGCGTGATGTGCCGGAGTTGTTGCGCCAGTTCTGGCTGGTATACGACTACCTGATGGATCTGGTGACCGGCCGCCGTACCACAGTCCCCGACGGGCTGATTCACCGCTTTGTCGCCGCGCGGGACGAAAGCACGCCCCCGCTGAACGATGAAGAACTGGTCGGTATTCTGCTGGGCATTCTGATTGGCGGCGACCAGAACATCCTGACCGTGCTGTGCAAGGTGGTCTATACGCTGCTGGCCGCACCATCCTTGTGGCAGTCGCTGCGCGAGCAGCCAGAAGATATTCCCGCCATGGTGGAAGAACTGCTGCGGCTGATTCCGCTGGGGACCACCTCTACCTTCCCGCGCATCGCCATTGAAGATGTCCATGGCAGCTTTGGTGTCATCCCGGCCGGCAGCGTGGTGTATGCCGATGTGTTTGCCGCCAATCGCGATCCCGAGGTGTTTGCCGACCCCCTGCTGATTGATCCACAACGCAATGGCAGCAAGCATTTGCAGTTCGGTTACGGCATGCATCACTGCATGGGTGCCGCGCTGGCGCGCATGGAAATCACCACCGTGCTGGAAATACTGCTGCAGCGCATGCCAGACCTGCAACTGGCGGTGCCCGCTGCCAGCGTGCCATGGACCCACGGCACCATTCTGCGCAGGCCCTCATCCCTGCCAGTCTGTGGGTCAACCCTTCGTTAACAGGAAACGAGAATTACCATGAAGCAATCCATTGCAGACAAAGGACTGCTGGCGGTCATTTTGCTGGCCATCTTTGTCGTGCCCAGTTCCATTTCCGGCACCGCCCTTGCACTGCCAGCCATTGGTCGAGACATCCATGCCCCACTGACCAGCCTGCAATGGGTGGTGAATGCCTTCAACCTGACCTTTGCCTGCTTCACCCTGTCATGGGGGGCGCTGGCGGACAGCTTTGGTCGTCGGACCTGCTTTAGCCTGGGCGCGGTGCTGTATGCGCTGGCTTCCTTGCTGTCGGCGCTGGCAGACAGCCCCATGCTGCTGGATCTGTCGCGGGCGCTGGCGGGTATTGGGGCGGCGGCGGTGTTCTCCTGCGGCATTGCCATTCTGTCTACCCGCTTCGAAGGGGCGGCCCGCTTGCGCGCCTTTGCCCTGTTCGGCACCGTCGCCGGGCTGGGGGTGAGTCTGGGCCCCACGCTGTCCGGGCTGATTCTGGAGCATTTCAGCTGGCGCACCATTTTCTGGTGCCACACCCTTGCCCTGCTGCTGGTCTTGCTGGGCAGCTCCATCATTCCGCGCGATCTTCCCCATCTCGGGCAAGGGCTGCAGTTTGATACCGTGGGTGCCGGCCTGTTCGTTCTGATGCTGCTCGCCCTGATGACTGCCATCGTGCAAAGCTCGCAATGGGGCTGGAACAGTGCGGGCATTCTGGCCCTGCTGGCGTTGGCCGTGGCCCTGCTGGTGCTGTTTATCTGGCAGGAAAAGCACCACCCCAAGCCCATGCTTGATCTCTCCTTGCTCACCAATCAGCGCTTTGTCGGCATGGCACTGGTGACGGTGGCGGCGTCCTTCGGCTTTGTCACCTTGCTCACCTATCTGCCCAGCTATCTTGCTGGCGTACTGCAATTGGCCCCCACCCGCACCGGGCTCACCATGTTGCTGCTCACCCTGCCCATGCTGGTCTGCCCGCTGCTGGCGGGCAAGCTGGTGGCCCATGGCGTATCCGCCAACCGCGTGCTGCATGCCAGCCTGCTCAGCTTGTTGCTGGGCATCATCTTGCTGGCCGCTGTCAGCCATCCGTCCAGCAGTTGGTGGCAACTATCCCTGCCCATGCTGCTGCTGGGCTGCGGCATGGGCCTGTCAGCTGGGCTGGTGGATGGGATGGCGCTGAAGATGGTGCCGGCGGAAAAGGCGGGCATGGCCGCCGGTTTGCTCAACACTTTCCGCCTGGGCAGCGAAGCGGTGGCCGTGGCGCTGTATGGTTCGCTGCTGGCCACGCTGCTGGGAGATGCGGCACACGGTGCGCTGACTGCCATCAGCAGCGATGCGGAACAAATACGCAACTGGATCAATGATGCAGCGGCAGGCAATCTGGCAGCGCCCGCCTCGCTCGCGGCCAGTCAGCTACAGGGCATTCTGATCCAGGGCTATGATCAGGCCTTCCATGGCGTGCTGTGGGTTCTGACCGCCATCATCATGGTGTTGACGGTGCTGATTGCCTGGCTGATCCGCCCGGCAACACAGCCCTCGGCGGCCACGCAGTCCTTGTAAGCAGGCGAAAACCCGACAGGGCTAGCCGCCGCCGGCAGACCGGTGTGGCGGAGCCTTGTCATCAGCGCCGCTAACAACACCTCGCCGCGTACCTGGGCCAAGACGCCACGCAGGGACGGGGGTTTTGTTAGCGGGTCTTAGTGGTAACAAGACTGATCCAGCCATGCGGCAACATCAGCATGCTTTGCTATCTGGCCAAATTACTGTCGGGGGCTTTATGTCCAAGTTAGTTATTGATGATGGAAAAGTGCTGCTTGATCCACTGCGCCTGAAAAAATTGCGCAAAAACAAATGCTTTAGTCAGGATGACCTGGCAAGGCATGCCAGCAACAGTCGCTGTCCGGTATCCAGCGCCTCGATCAAACGGGCCGAACTGGGCTCGCCGGTACGCTACCGCACCGCCAAAAACCTGGCCTTGGCCCTGGATGTGGAAGTCGACAGCCTGTTTGCCCGCTTCGAATAATAAATCGACGATAATCATTTGCTACCGGTTTGATATTTATCTGATACCAAGATGATGCGGATGTGATGCTGAAAGTCATTCTCCAGATTTGTATATTTAATGTGCTGATGACTCAGCATATTATTCATTTTGGAGAAATTGAAAATGGCACAGACTTACAATATCTATGTAATCAATAAATCAGCAAATACACAAAATTTCTGGTTGTTTTTGAAACCACCGCAAGCGCTAGAGGCTGACCCTGCCGTATTTGCCAATTCCAGCGCTTGCCTGACTATCGACAGCAATTCGCAAAGTTTGAATAATTTCGGCGTTCCGCTGCAATATCGTGTGGGCTCGGGTGCCAGCAATCAGGCTGTCGGCCTGGAGGTGCAGATTTCTTCCAATGTTTCACTGGATGCAGATATTAACCAGGCCTTTCAGGCCAATTACCAGGAAACGGTTCCGCCAAAAAAAGGGCCGACCATGAAACAAACCGGTGCTTCCACTAAGGATGGCACCATTCAGATTACCAGCAATAATTTTGACAAACCCGGCAACGAAGAAAACAGCTGGTTTTCCAATATGAGTTTCGGCATTCAATCGGCAGCCGGTTTTATTGGCATGACCTGGTCGCCGGCACCGGGCATGACCCGTACCCTGGAGCCGAAGTTTTCCTTTTATATCAGCACCGGCTCCTTCGATTACAACTCACTGGCGCAATGGACCGATGTATCCAGCCAGGCGGCTACCGTGCAGCTGTCCGACTTCAAGCAATTCAATTGCACGGTGACCCTGCTGCCCAATGGCACATGGACTGTTTCCCCAGGTCGCCCGCCGCAGAAAGTATCCGCCCAGGCTTATCAGGCGCTGGTTTCCAGCCACCAGGCACTGTGCAATTCCCATGCCGAACTCATCAGCCTGGCTGATGCCATTGCGCCGCTCGGTGACGGACTTGCCGCTACAGCCCAGCTGGATGTGATTACCGAAGTGGACTGGGATAATCAGCTCAAAGCAGTGAACGGCCCCCTCACTTTCCTGTCCGGCCGTCTGCGCGTGGGCACGGCATTGGCAGCTGGTTTTGGCTTTTTCATCCTCAGCGGGGTGCGCTTTACCATCAAGAACGGTGGCACGGGCGGCACGCAATTTGACTTTGAATATAACGGCACCCAGAGCGCCCAAAACATCAAGGATCTGTTGCATGCCGGAGTAGAAGCAGAATTCCGTAAATAAACCGGCATCTCGCCACTGACCCGGCCCGGATGTCGCGCGATGTCCGGGCTTTTTATCTGGCGGGCCTGGCTTGGTTAATCAGTATCCAAAGAAATACTCAGTAGCGCTGCAAACCATGCAGATAGCCATCCACAGCATGGCTGACCACTTCCGACAAACGTTCACAGCCCGTGGCAGCCGCTGACTCTGCACGATAGAGCATGAGGCGAATCTCTGGCAGTGCGGGTAGATCCTGACGCAGCTGCAGCGTATCCGGCAGGCCAAGCGGAGTCCGTACCGTCAGCCCCAGCCCGGCGGCAACCGCGGCCCAAATGCCACTCAGGCTGCTGCTACAAAACGCCTGCCTCCAGCCAAGGCCGGCTTGTTCCAAGGCAGTACAAGCGGCCGCGCGCATCAGGCATGGTGCCTCAAACGCCACCAAGGGAATGGCGCTGTCTGGCACACAGGTCACAGGGCTGGACTTGCTGTCTATCCAGCACAGCGGCAGCGTCCCCATCACCTGCTGATAGGGCCATTGCTGGCCACCATCCCAGGCCAATACCAGATCAAGCTCTCCCTTGGCCAATCCATCCAGCAGTTGCTGATTGCGCGCCACTTTTACATCCAGACGAAACTGCGGATGGGCACGCGTGAATTGCCCAAGAATGGCCGGCAACAGTGATTCGCCAAAGTCGTCCTGCATGCCGAAACGTAGCCATCCTTGCTCCAGCCCACTGCCCTGCACGGCTTGCACCGCCTCATCATTCAGTGCCAGCAGCCGGCGCGCATAGGCCAGCATGATTTCCCCGGCGGGCGTCAGCACCAGGCCCCTGCCCGCCTTGCGCATCAGCGCTTGGCCAGCCTGTTCTTCCAGCTTTTTCAGTTGTGCGCTGATGGCCGATGTCGACCGGTTCATCCGCTGCGCGGCCAGCGCAAAGCTGCCCAGCTCCACACCAGCGACAAAACTGCGCAACACATCCAGATCCAGACTGATGCGACTCGCCATAACAGTCCTAAAAAATTGAACAATTAATCAAAAACATTTTGATTATCAAAATTATTTTGACTGGCTAAGCTGGGTTCTGTCAAAACCGGCCAAGGAGTCCACCATGACCACCGCTTCGCCAAACAGCATGCAGAGCATGGCCACCGCAGCGGCCAAGCTGGCCAACATCACCCCATCACTGTTAGTTGGCGGCATCTGGCAACGCACGCGACTCAGCCCGCAGAAGCGCAGTATCGCGACAGTAGCGGCGCTGATCGCGCGGTACCGGCTGGAGCAGCTGCCCTGTCCTTTGCAGCTGGCCATGGACAATGGCATCGCCCGTGGCGAACCGGGCAAACGCATCACCCACCTGGCCTTTTAGGAGTAAACCCATGCTTGCCATGCAATACCGTTTTACCCTGCCAGCCGACTACGACATGGCCATCATCAGGCAGCGCATCCATGAGCGTGGACATCTGCTGGATGGCTTCCCCCACCTTGAGTGGAAGGCTTATCTCTGGTCGCAAAAGGATGGCCGACACCCAGGCTCGGTCAATGCCTATGCCCCGCTTTATCTGTGGCAGGACAACGCAGGGATCAACCAGTTTCTGGCCAGCCCCGGCTTCCGCGCCGTGTGCGAAGACTTTGGCAGGCCGCAAATCGATATCTGGTCGGTATGGGAATGCACGGGAAACCAGGCCATGCCTGCTGCTGCGGTTTGCTACCAACAAACGCAAGCCATTGCACCAGGGACATCGCTCGCCGCGCTGCGCCAGCAGGAACACGAACAGGCCGCCAGGCTGCTCCAGCAAGGCGCCTTGTCCGTGCTAAGCGCTTACGACCCCCAACAATGGCGCACATTACGCATGTCGGCTTGGCCTAATGAGCAAGAGTTCATGCCACAGCAAATCCACAGTGAGTGCTATCAGATTGGCTATGTGGCGATGAAGCGATGATGGCGCTGAATCACCATGCAGGAGACGCCTCCAGCATGGACTGTCCAGCATCCTGCAAGCCTTGAAACCGGAAATTTCCTGGCCATCCAGGCCAGCAATAGCCAGCGCGGTGGCCGCGCCATTCACAAATGGTTAGTCAGCCGCGCCACTACCCGGCCACCATGCGCTGCATCGATAGCTCATCGTGCAACCAGGTGTCGTCGAAGAAGGTCACTTCGCCAGTGGCCAGATTGTGTTTGGCACCGATGATGCCGATCTCGCCGGCAGCGATCATCTGCCCAAGGATGTAGCTGCGGTTGATGATCGACCGCACCGAGCGGCGCACATTCAGGTCGGCAACATTCTCCACGAAGGTGGTGTTCTGCGAATTGCGCCTGGCCGGGTCCAGGGTGTGGCTCTCTTCGTACACCGCAGGCTGGATCTTCGACAGCAGTTCGGTCAGATTGCCCAGCTCCACATGGTCGCAGGCCCCCTTGATTGCGCCGCAGGAGGTGTGGCCGAGCACCACAATGAGTTTTGATCCGGCCACGTGGCAGGCAAACTCCAGGCTGCCGAGGATGTCGGTGTTGATCACGTTGCCGGCAATGCGTACCGAGAAGATGTCGCCCAGGCCTTGGTCGAAGATCAACTCGGCCGATGTGCGGCTGTCGATACAACTGACGACGGTGGCAAATGGCCATTGGCCGTCGCGCGTCTCGTTGGCCTGCTGCAGCAAATCGCGGCTGGCACGCAGGTTGTTGACGAAGCGGGCATTGCCTTCCTTGAGCAACTGCAAGGCAAGTGGCGGGCTGCAAGTGGCTTGGGTTTCGGAGGTATGTGTTTTCATGGCCGGACGTATCTTGATTGGCGACAATGGCGTGTGGTGGCCATGTTAACCACAACAGAAAATAATTAATAATCGATAATAGTTATCCCACATATAGTTAAAAACCTATGAATGCCACTTTTCGCCAGCTACGCCTGTTTCTGGCACTGGCCGAGCACGGCAGTGTCACTGCGGCCGCCAAGGCATGCCATGTCACCCAGCCCACCGTGTCGATGCAATTGCGCGAGCTGGCCGACGCCGTCGGCCTGCCCCTCTATGAACAGATCGGCAAGCGCCTGCATCTGACCGAAGCTGGCGAAGCGCTCGCCAGGACGGCGCGGGCCATGCTCGACGAATGGAGGGAGTTCGAGCAGGACATCAATGCGATGAAGGGGCTGGAGCAGGGGCGCTTGCGCGTGGCCCTGGTCAGCACTGCCAAGTACTTCGTCCCGCGTTTGCTGGGCAGTTTTTGTGCGCAGCACCCAAACATCGAGATTGCGCTGGAGATTCTCAACCGCGATGGTGTCGTCGCACGCCTGCGCGAAAACCGCGATGATCTTTACATCATGTCGATGCCGCCCGACAGCCTGGACCTTGAGCAGCATGCCTTCCTGCACAACCCCTTGGTGTTGATTGCCCCCGCAGAACACCGGCTGCAAGGGCGGCGGCTGGCGCTCACAGACCTCCAGCAAGAACGATTCATCCTGCGGGAACGCGGTTCTGGCACGCGCCTGGCCTGCGATGCCTACTTCGCACACAGCGGCTTCGTCCCGGTGGTGCGGCTGGAGTTGGGCAGTAATGAGGCGATCAAGCAGGCCGTATCCGGTGGCCTTGGCCTTGCCGTGATCTCGCGTCATGCACTGGCCGCCCGCCTGGAGGATGATCAACTGACCATTCTCGATGTGGCCGGCTTCCCGCTGCAGTCGCACTGGTTCACCCTGTATCCGCGCGGCAAAAGGCTTTCCCCGATTGCGGCGGTATTTCTCGAACATCTGCAGCAGTCCGCCGCCGAATGGAGCGAGCGCCGCGAATCCGGCATGTAGCAAAAGCCAATGCCGGCTGGCTGCCTGCAAGTAGCCATCGTGGGCCACGGTTCGTGTCAGTTCCGGCTATTGGGGCCTAGCGGCCGGACAGGGCGCCTTCGCTTGCGAGAGGATTGGCAGCAGCGAGCCAGCTGCAGCCATCAACACATGATGTAGAAAGCCGACGTTTAGTCAGTTGCAGCGCTGACAAAATATCCGTCTACGATAAGTAGTGTCTGCATCTGTCCAATCCTTGTTCTGGAAGGCCCTGATAATGGGAAATCTCAAGATTTCAAGTCGGCTATACATATTGCTGGTGATTACGACGGCAGCCTTCTCGCTCATGCTGCTGATTACCCAGTTCGGCATGAGCTATCTTGGCGACCTGCAGGACGCTGGCTATAAACGCAACAGCGAAAGTAACGAGATGCTGATCACCGCAAAGATCGGCCCGGTCATGTATCGGGTCATTGCCGACAGCATCATCAACCGCAATTTGACTGAATCAGCCAAAGACTGGGCTGAAATCAAGATCACGACAGAAAAGATGCTGGCCCGTGCCAGCGAGCTTGCGGATACCCCGGAAGAGAAGAAGTCGGCAGAGCAGGCCAAAACGGCTCATCGGGCACTCATCTCCTTATACGAATCGCAAGTTCTGCCCCTCCTCAAGGCCGATGCCGATCTCAAGCAAATCAGGCCGCTTGACGACGAAATGGACAAATATGTCACCGCCATTAACGACGCCTTGACCCCTTTTGCCTCATCGCTGACAGCGGACGCCGAGGAAGCAGACAAGCAGTTTGATGCGACACGCGCACGCATCATCTCGGGCAGTCTGGCCACGGCCCTGGTGATGCTCAGTGCCTTGATCACCATCTCGCTGTATGTCAGAAAAAGCATTATTCAACAGCTGGGTGGGGAACCACGTTATGCCATGGAGGTTTCCCGCCGCATTGCCGCTGGTGATCTCTCGACCCGCGTGGAGATAGCGGGTACCAGCCAGGACAGTCTGATGGCCTCGATCAAGGTCATGCAGGAGCAGTTGGCGCAATTGATCCGCAAGGTGCTGACCAGCTCGGCCAATGTCTCCAGTTTGGCTGCCGAGCTGGCTGCGGCCTCCAGCCAGGTGTCAGCCAGTGCATCGCAGCAAAGTGATGACACCGTGTCCGTGGCAGCCTCGATTGAACAACTGACAGTCAGCATCGACATCGTGGCGGGGAATGCCCAGGAAGCTGAACAGATTGCCACGGAGTCAGGTAGCCGCTCTGACCAGGGGGCATTGCAAGTCAAGGACGCGACGGACGAAATGACCCGTATTGCCCATAACGTCAAGGAAACAGCCCAGCAAATGGCTACGCTCACTGCGCAGTCGCAACAGATCAGTAGTATTGCCAACGTGATCAAGGAAGTTGCCGACCAGACCAACCTGCTGGCCCTGAATGCAGCCATCGAGGCCGCCCGTGCTGGCGAGCAAGGCCGTGGATTCGCCGTGGTGGCCGATGAGGTCAGAAAGCTCGCGGAACGAACGACCCGATCAGCAGACGAAATTTCATCGATGATCGCCAGCATCCAGAGCCACACTGAGCACGCCACAGCGGCAATGCAACAAGGCAACCAACGGGTAACGGAAGGCGTGGTGCTGGCCGGCCGTGCGGGTGACTCGATGCGCCTGATCAGTGAAGGCTCCAAAGGTGTGGTGCAGGCAGTGACCGGGATTTCTCACTCTTTGCGTGAGCAAAAATCAACGAGCGGTGCCATTGCCAAGCGTGTCGAGCACATCGCCCACATGACTGAAGAAACCAGTACGGTGGTCTCGCAGGTGGCGGCAAATGCCGATCGCCTCAAGTCAATGGCGGATGAACTTAAACAGGCCGTTGCGGGTTTCAGGGTCTAGCCTGGACAGGGCGGCATAGCCGCCGATAAACAGCGGAAGACTAATTAAAGGGTAGCTTTCACCGGCCGTTTCTGACGCGAGAAGATCAACTTTAATCTTCTCGACAGACCAAACTGGGTCGGCAGCCATCGCTCACCCGTGGCGCATTGGCCGACCGCTTTGTCCGACGCACTGCCCCTCATCCCTTCCCCGCATCATCCCCAACGAAAAGAGGCCCTTGCGGGCCTCTTTAGATGTGCATCTGTTGGCAACAAGCTGGTCAGGTCAACGTCCTGCCGACTTCATTCTTTCTGACCACCCGTCACCTGACTACACCGAATCAAGTTCGTCGGAACATGGCAGAAGTATTTGATTCCAAATCACCTACATCTCGTTCGAAAGTCCGTCGGAGCCTAGCCCTAGTTCCTACCCACATCTGAGCTGCGAAATAAAAGTTTGTCGACCAATCCATACGTTTGCTGTGCTATCGCAGATAGGTTTCTAGTATTCGATGCATGAAAATAGTTGATCATTTCAATTACATAACATCACTTTTTTTCATCACTGCTTGATGGCAAAAATGTCAGCTCAAGAAAGCCAAGGCGCAGGTAGCAGCCTGGCTGCCATGACGTCAACAAGGGATGAGGAAATCGATGATGAAATCAATGCCAATGGCGAGCATTCTGCTAACCGGCTTGGCCATGCTGTTGCACAGTGGATTGGCAGCAGCCGATGACAAGCAATTGAATGTGTACAACTGGTCTGACTACATTGCTCACGATACGGTACGCGGCTTTGAGCAGAAGACCGGTATCAAGGTGAAATACGATGTGTTTGACAGCGACGATACGCTGCAAACCAAGCTGCTAACCGGCAAAACCGGCTATGACGTGGTGGTGCCGTCATCCACCGCCATGGCGCGTCAGATAGAGGCCGGCATTTACCAGAAGCTGGATAAAAGCAGGATGCCCAATTTGGCCAATCTGGACAAAAGCCTGATGCAACTGGTGGCCAGTGCCGATCCGGGTAATCAATACGGCGTGCCGTGGGCCTATGGCACGGATGGTCTGGGGTATAACCTGACTCGCGTACGTTCCGTGCTGGGCAAGGATGCCGTGCTGGATAGCTGGGATGTTCTGTTTGATGTTGAAAAGCTAGGCAAGCTCAAAGGGTGTGGCGTGTCCGTGCTGGATCAGCCTTCGGAAATTTTCCCCATTGTTCTCAATTACCTGCACAAGGACCCGAATAGTCACAATGCCGCCGATTATCAAGCAGCGCTGGAGCTGTTGAAAAAAATCAGGCCCTACATCACCCAATTCAATTCCAGCGGCTATATCAATGATCTGGCCAATGGGGATATCTGCTTTGCCGTGGGCTGGTCTGGTGATGTGAATATTGCCCGTCACCGTGCCCAAGAGGCCAAGCGCCATTATCAGATTGCCTACATCATTCCGCGCGAAGGTGCGCCCGTGTGGTTTGACGTGATGGTGATCCCCAAGGATGCACCCCATCCGGAAAATGCCATGAGTTGGATCAACTACATCCAGTCGCCGGAAGTCAACGCGGCCATTACCAATGAGGTGTTTTACCCCACGGCCAATGCGGCAGCGAGAAAGCTGGTCATGCCTGATGTGGCCAATGATCCGTCTATTTATCCGGGAGAGCAGACCCGGAAAATCCTGTTCTCCCTCAAGCCGATGCCGCCGGATATTTCCCGACTGGAAAACCGGCTGTGGGCCCAGTTGAAAACCGGTCGCTAAGGAGCAGTGCCCGTCGTGGAGACGTTTTCAGGCTTCTGGCCATGACGGTTTCGGGCTGCCATTGTGCAGCCCGCTTTTCTTGCGTCCCTGTGCCTATGCCTCGTCAGGCATGGCTGCGTGAGCACGCAACCAGTCAAAAACCTGACTGACCTTGGCCGAACGCGCCTCGCCCGCTACCCGGGATAGCCACCAGTTCTGACCGGGTAAAACCGGATAGCCGTTTACCCTTGCCAGCTTCCCGCTTTGCAAACTGTCCATGGCCGCCAGTTTTGACACCAGCGCCATGCCCCGTCCCCGTTCTACGGCATCCAGTACGCAGCGCTGGTCATCATAGATGGCCGCCATGTGAAAGCGTTGCAGCCATTGCCTGAATAGCGGTCCGGTTTGCTCGCCGGTGAGGTGTTCCTCCAGACATACCAACGGACTGTGCACAGCGTGCTCCTCAAGTGGCAGCGTATTCAGTCGCTCGGCGATGTCCTGTCTTGCCACGACGACCCATTGGTCTTGGAACAGCGGCACCTCCAGCAAGTCGGGCTGCTGAATGGGACGGTTGCCTATGGTGATGTCCACATCGATTTCATCGACATAGCGGGCTGTTTCATCGGTAGACAACAGCGGGCACAAGCCTGGCAAGTCGTGTTGCAGCTGTTCCAGTTGCGCTTGCAGCCAGCCATGCAGCAGGGGGGCCGGACACACCAGTACCACCAGACCGGGGTCCAGATAAGTGGCAATGCGTCCAAGCCCGCTGCGCAGGGTTTCCAGCGAGCGTTGCACCGTTCTTTGCAGTACCTCCCCCGCCATGGTCAGCTCCACCCCCCGTCCTATCCGGCGGAACAGGGCCTGACCGGTTTGTTCTTCCAGCTGCTGTATCTGATGGCTGATGGCGGATTGGGACAGGCACAGCTCGTCCGCTGCCCGGGCAAAGCTGCCCAGGCGCGCGGCGGCTTCAAAACCCATCAAGAGCTTGAGGGAAGGAATACGGTGCATGATCGCAACTCATGAGAAAAGTTGATCTATTTAGCCAATAAACGTCAATTTTTATCAAGAGTGATTGGTTTCATACTGCGTCTACCTACCCAATCCCGAGGAGACAAAAAATGATGTCATTTGATGCCCGCCGTAGCGGCTTTCGCATGCCCGCCGAGTGGGAAACCCAGCAGGCCACCTGGCTGGGATGGCCGGTGGCGGAATACCGGGAAGGGCTGTGGGGTGAGCATTACCCGCAGGTCTGCGCCGAATTTGCGCTGGTCGCCCAAACCATTGCGCGTTTTCAACCCTGCATCGTCACGGCCCATTTCAGTCAGGCAGAGCAGGCACAAGCGCTGTGCGGGCCGACAGTGCAAGTACTGGCAGTAGCTGCTGAAGATAACTGGGTACGCGACTGTGGCCCGATATTCCTGCAAGGCAAGCACGGGCAATTGGCTGCCGCCGTGTTCCGCTTCAACGCATGGGGCGAAAAATACCAGCCTTACGATGGTTGCCAGCAATTGGCTCAGGATATGGCCCGTTATGCCAATGCCACCATTTTCAATTCCCACCTGATCCTGGAGGGTGGCTCGTTTTACGTGGATGGGCAAGGCACTTTGCTGACCACGGAAAGTTGTCTGCTACACCCCAACCGCAATCCGGCATGGAGCCGTTCCGAAATCGAGACCGAGCTGCGCCGTATGCTGGGGGTGGAGAAAATCATCTGGCTACCGGGTAACCCGGACGAAGTGGAAACCAATGGCCACGTTGACGGCATTGCCTCGTTTATTGCGCCGGGCAAACTGTTGTGCCAGTCGGCCACGGAAGATCAGGGCGAGTACTACCGCATCATGCGGGAAAACCGCCGAGCGCTGGAACTGGCAAGTGATGTGCATGGCAACCGGTTTGAGCTGCTGGACCTGCCTTCCCCCATTGTCAGCGAGCGTTATGAGTCGGAACGCTACTGCGACTGTTACGCCAACTACATTCTGGTCAATGGCGCGGTGATCTCAACGGCGTTTGGCGGCCCGGAAGACGAGGCGGCAACACAGGTATTTGCCCAGGCATTTCCTGACCGGGACGTGATTCTGCTGCCGGTTACCCATATTTCCATTGGCGGCGGCAGCATGCATTGCTCCACCCAGCAACAACCGCGTGTTGTGGCCTCTCATTGGAAACAAGGAAATACACATGACTGAACGAACCCTGACGGTGGCTTCGGTACAGATGGCATCCGGTAGCTGGCATCTGGAAGACAATATGGCACGGGCGGAGCGGCTGATTCGGCAGGCAGCCAAACAGGGGGCCCAGCTGGTGTTATGCCCGGAATTGTTCATGATGCCGTACTTCTGTCTGGACCAGAATGCACGCCATCTGGAGCTGGCCGAGCCTTTTGCCGGCAATGCCCGCATTACCCGGTTTGCCGCATTAGCCGGTGAATTGGGCATTGTGCTGCCGATTGGCTTCTTTGAGCGCGCCGGCAATGCGGCTTACAACTCCATCGCCGTGGCCGATGCTGACGGCACGGTGCTGGGTGTCTATCGCAAGACCCATATTCCGGATGGTCCCGGCTACACCGAAAAATTCTATTTCACACCGGGCGATACCGGCTTCAAGGTATGGGATACGCGCTTTGGCCGTATCGGCATTGGTATCTGCTGGGACCAGTGGTATCCGGAAACGGCCCGCACATTGGCGCTGATGGGCGCAGAGGTACTGTGTTTCCCCACCATCATCGGTTCCGAACCGTTTGATGCCGCTTACGACTCCTCCGGCCATTGGCAACGCACCATGCAAGGCCATGCCGCCGCCAATATGATGCCGGTGGTTGCGGCCAACCGTATTGGCGCAGAGACCGGCTTTGGCAATGGCAACGACAGGCAGCAAGGACTGACCGGGGTATTTTATGGCTCCAGCTTCATTGCCGACCATACCGGTGCCAAAGTGGCCGAGGCCAATCGCAGCGACGAAACCATCCTGCTGCACACCTTTGACCTGGATGCCATCAAGGCGGATCGTCAATCCTGGGGATTCTTCCGCGACCGTCGTCCGGAAATGTACCGCACTTTGCTGACCAGCGACGGGCAGGCCTCCTGTTATCGCAAGACCGGAGAGTCCGCATGAAATCCAAACGCCTGGTATTGCTTGCTGCGCTGATCTTGTCGTCCCTGGCACACGCCGCAGAGGAAAAAGTCCTTAATCTCTACAATTGGTCCGACTATTTTGCCCCCGATACGCTGGCGCAATTCCAGAAGGAAACCGGCATCAAGGTGCGCTATGACAGCTATGACAGTGATGAAACGCTGCAGGCGAAGCTGTTGACTGGCAACAGCGGCTACGATCTGGTGTGGCCAAGTAATGACTTCATGGCAAAACAGATAGAGGCTGGAGCCTTTCGCAAGCTGGACAAGAGCCGGCTTGCCAATCTGGCTAATCTTGATCCTGCACTATTGAAACTGATGGCTCACTCCGACCCGGGCAATCAGTACGGTGTACCCTATATGTGGGGCACCGTCGGAATCGGTTATGACCGCAAGAAAGTAGAATCCATCCTGGGCAAGGACATGCCGGCTAACAGCCTGGATTTGTTGTTCGATCCGGTGATCGCAAAACGACTGGCTGCTGGCCACTGCGCATTGGGGCTGCAGGACTCTGCCAGCACCATCTTGCCGCTTGCCCTGCACTATGCCGGACGCAAAGTGCAAAATGCGGATAGCAAGGATTATCAGGCGGTGCGCAGCATGTTGATGAAGGTTCGGCCGGCCATCAGCCTGTTTGCCAATTCGGCCAACGCCAATGAGCTGATGGATGGAGAACTATGCGTGTTCGCCGGGTATTCGGGAGCAATCAATCTTGCCGCGCAAAAGAATCGCGAAGCGGGCAAGGGACGCGAACTGGTGTACAGCATCCCCAGCATAGGCACGCTGATGTGGTATGACAGCATGGTGATACCAAGAACAGCCCCCCACCCGGGCAATGCCCACCTGTTCATCAACTTCATCCTGCGGCCGGACGTTATTGCACATATTTCCAATGCCACCCGCTACGCCAATGCCAATTGGAAGGCGCAGCCGCTGCTTGACCAGGCGCTGCGCCAGAATCCGGGGGTTTACCCCCCAGAATCCGTGCGCCGTACCTTGTTCACACTCAGTACCCAGAGTGCAGAAAGCAGTCGGCAAGAGAACCGGCTATGGACTGCATTCAAAACCGGAAAGTAATGGCAAACCCGTACTGCCAGCCAGGCTGGCAGTATTTTGCAAGGAAAATACCCGATGAATAGCCGACGTGATTTTATCAAGCAGAGCCTGATACTGGCCGGAGGCGGTTTGCTCTCTGGCGGCATGGGCCTGATGGCAAACGCTTCCCAGGCTGCATCCACAGCGTGGCGGATGCCTGATGAGGGCGAATCACATGCTGCCACCTGGATGGCATTCGGGCCGGATGAAGAAATATGGGGTAGTCGCCTGCAGACAGGCGCTAGAGAGGCACTGGCCGAAATTGCGCGTGCCATTGCGCAGTTTGAACCGGTCAACATGCTGGTTCGACCTGAAGAATACGATGTGGCAGCACGCATGTGCGGTGACAAGGTCAAGCTGATTGAAGCGGCCATGGATGATTTGTGGCTGCGCGATACCGGGCCTGTTTTCGTAAAAAAGGCGAATGGAGAACGTGCGGCGGTCAGCTTCAATTTCAATGGCTGGGGTAACAAGCAGCCTCATGCGGATGACGCCAGGCTGGCCGGGCTGATTGCGGACAAGACTAGCGTTTCGCTACTGCACAGCAAGCTGGTACTGGAAGGAGGCGGTATCGAGGTGGATGGTGAAGGCACCGCCATCATTACTGAAAGCTGCGTACTCAATCCAAACCGCAATCCCGGGGTGAGCAAGGCCGCTTGTGAGGCCCAACTGAAGGCACTGCTAGGGCTGGACAAGATCATCTGGTTACCCGGCATTGCGGGTAAGGACATCACCGATGGCCATACCGATTTTTATGCCCGTTTTGCTAGCCCTGGCGTAGTGGTAGCAGGACTGGATAACGACCCGTCTTCGTATGATTATGCGGTTACCCGTCGTCATCTGGGCATATTGCGCAATGCCAGCGATGCCCGTGGCCGCAAACTGAAAATTGTTGAAATGCCTGGCCCATCGTCAATTCGTAAAAAATACGAAAATGACGAGTTTGCCGCCGGCTATATCAATTTTTATGTCTGCAACAAGGCGGTGATTGCCCCCCAGTTTGGTGATACCAAATCGGACAGCAACAGTCGAGCTATCCTGAGAGAGCTATTTCCTGGTCGCGAAGTTATCCAACTCAACATTGATGCCATTGCCGCAGGTGGAGGCGGGATTCATTGCACGACTCAACAACAGCCTGGATAGCTTTGGCGATGGCGATTGGTCCCAATGCCTGTAGACATCACCCCGGACTGCTTTACATCGCAAAGCAGACAGTCTCTTTTAATAGGCTCGAATAACAACTCAGGCCGATGATGGCTCAGTTGGCAGTGAAGACTCGCTGCCAACCATTGGCCTCGTGCCAACACCTATCTAGATTTCAATCTGCTCTGAAATTCCCAGAGCATGATCGACTTCGATACTGAATGGCTGTATTTCTCTGCAGCTTAGGTCGCTTTCGACTCTCGAAGAGACGTTCACATTAATGGAACTCAGACTTTCGAGAGCATTGCAATGAGGGATGCGGGCGGTCTTTAGCTACCAAAATCGTAACGCACACTAAAATTTGAATCAGCTCTACGATAATCGAAAAGGCGGATATTAGAGCGCTGACGAGAAGCTGATACCTGGCCGCGAATACTCAGTCCACGATAAATGTTCCAATTAAGCCCCACTGTCAAGTCCTCGAGAATATCGTATCGTTTTTCCATAAAGACCGGGTTGCTGTGATGATAATGACTATCTACTCGGCCAAACCAGCTGAACCATTCGAAATTTCTGAAAAGAGGACCACTTGCCAATAGCCGCATTCCGACCATATCCCGGTTACCATCGGCTCGTCGTACCGTGGCGGCATCTTGTCCGGCTAGTAGTGCCCAGCCAATAGAATTACGTCCAAGAGGAAAGGTATTGCTTATGGTCAGTACTCTCTCAACAAAACCATCCATTGCCGGCGGCCCCCCTATATAGTGGTAGTTACCGATATCCATGCCAATGACTGGCCAGATTGGGGAGTTGCGCACCGCTTGCCAATTCAGACTGCCAGTCAGTGATCTGCGTACTTGCTGACCTGCTTGCAATAATTGTCCATACTGCATTCCCGCAGACCATGCGCCCATGACCGTAGAATAATTGCCATTCGCACTCATGCTACGATCTTCTGTCGAAAAAACATGCAGATCATCATAGTTTCTGCGCGTATAACCTGCACTCAAATACACATCCATCGTAGGCGACAGCACCCATTCTCCACGGGCATGCACGGCGTTTCCCCAATAGTTGTCACCATTCTGGCGTGACAAGGGGTTAAGCTGAAAGCGTATATTTCCAAGTGCCGGCACTATAATTGAAGTCACATCGGTTGCCTGATTGGCATTACTATCGTACCCACGCACGGCCTCCACGCTAAAACCCCAATGTAGACCGCCACTCCTCATCTTCCCTGCAGGGAGTTCCGGAGAGTTATGCAAGGCCTCTAGTACAGCTTCGTCATCACCCAGCATTAACCAGGCCTGCGCTAGTGCGCGCCATCCTGCCTTATCCTGCGGGGCTTGTGTTACTGCACGCTCCAGTGGCAATAAGGCATCGGCGGGTCGCCCGGCCATCAGTAGTGCCTCGCCCAAAACGAGGTTATTTCTGGCCCTATCGGCACATTGCAGCTCTTGCTGTTGTAATCGGTGGGCTACTTCGATGACTCGACCTGCACGCCAATCTGCCTCCGCACCATCCAGTACTTCTTCACATACGCCAGCCATCGCCCGTGGTACTTGCAGCATGCCCACGCTGCACCACACCAATGGCAAGAGCATCAAGCGCCAAGGAGACCCAATACTGTACCGGCTGCAGTATCCTACTCCTGATGCAGTCATGGACGGCTGACCACCGCCGCTCCGCCAACCTTCTGCCCGCTGGTAATCTGCAGCCCGTAACTGGTGATGATGCCTTTGCCGGAGTTGCCGATAATCACTCCAGCAGCACTGCCAGCGCCTGTTCCACTACCGCAACCGTCACCACTGCATTGCACAGTAAGCGGCAACTTTCCCGCCCGGAATGTTGGCAGATCGACCGAGCCGTTGAATTGCGCATTCCATGTCCGCGCCTGGCTATCACTGGCATTAAGCTGATACGAAGTAACCCTTATTTGCGGACCGAATTGCACGCCGATTTGCAATGCATTGAGCTGTCCCCCTGCACCACCGCGCTCGTCGGACAGCATGGTCGAGCCGACCAAATTACCGAATGTTGCCGTTCCGGACAGATTATTCAGCACGGCACTGGGGGTAACACCGCCGGGTGCGTAAACAAAGTGATGGAAGTCAACATTGCGAATTGCACCACTGCCCGGGTCCACATCATTACCCCCGCCATACAAGCCCCAAATTACATCGGCGCCATCGACTTTGGCGAAGCCAAAATCGTACAAAATACTTACATCATCGGTGAAAAAATTAAATCCATTACTGGTATCGGCCACTGCAGATGGCAAACCCCACACTGGATCAAGCACAATTACCGATCGATTGCGGCGATGATTGATAACACCACCCACTCGAACGTCGTTGCCATCTAGATCCTGACTTGAGCCGACATAGGCTGATCCTCTCGGAGCCTGCGTTGTCATGTCGACATTTTGTACAATCGTATTCAGCGGCTTAAGAAAAATGGCAGCGGATCCCGAATCATCCACACTATTCAACTGATTGATGACCGCCTGAGCGGCCGTTGGATGCATAAGAGCCGACGGCAAATGCTGTAACAATTGCGGCGCTCCACCCCCCAGTGGCACAAATCCGGATTGGGATGGATCCAGATCAAGCGAACCTGTGCTACTAGTCAGCGTAGTACCACCTGCAAGTACGCGGTTGTAGGTGCCGGCAGCCACACCCGGCAGTGCTTGCGGAACATGAAATACCTCATGCGACGTCCCCCGCACACCGATTTGTGCCAACGGGGTATACAAGGCATACAGCTCTTTATGGATATGGCCGATTGCACCGGTAATGGCGTGTACGCTTCCCCAGGCCAAGGTGGCAGAGAAGCGCTCACTGCCATTCATGCTGTCCGGCAAGACAAAGTGATCAAGATGCAAGCGGCTGTGTGCACGCAAATCCAGTCGTCCACCATCCGCCATTGCCAGCTGCACCTGGCTGCCCTGTCCGGTATCGATACGGTCACCTTCACAGATCGGTTGGCCCGAGCTTAGGTTACGCGTTCCACCCACGCTGTTTTCTGCCAGTACGGTGCCATGGGCAAACATCACGCTGCCGGCAAACGGAACCCGGATTGGTGTACCAGTTCCTCCGATTCCCCCGTTGCCATTGGCAGCAAGTGCTGGCGTCGCCGGTGCGCCGCTGCCCCCGATACCACCTGTGCTGTTGGCCGACAATGCGGGGCCGGCCGGGGAGCCAGTACCACCGAGACCACCACGACCGGTATCACTATCCAGTACGAGTACTTTGTGTGAAACCGGATCGATTTCACATATCGGTGCAGCCATTGCCGCGCTTCCGATTAGCGCGAGCATTAGTAGACTAAGCTTAGCGAGGTTCTTCATCGGAGGCCTCATGATAGAAATACACTCCGAAATTAAAGCGCTCACCTTGTTCTGCCTTATCGCCATTTGATTCGAGCATTTGCTGCGCCAACCTGTTTACTTCGTGCAAGGCATCCATTGCACGTTGCGTCGCAAGTGTCTGCAAGACCGAGATTTGTTCTGGCGTCAGTCCGTCATAGAACACACAGCGCTCCATGAAGGGAGAGGGCGTTTCACGCAAGTTGGCACCGATGGCGGCCAGGTGGTCATGCACATTGCGTCCCATGAATTCAAGCTTGTCGTGAGCACTAGCCAACGGTACCGCGGCGCTCACATGCAGATGTACACCATCATTTTCATCCAGGGTGACCACTCCTGCATTCAACCACTCGTCTAGCAGCGCTCGCGGACGAATGTCTTTGCTGACCGACTGCACCAAAGATTCAAATGAAACCTCAAGCCCGGGACGGGCAAAGCGTGGCAACACGCGCGCTTGCTGCTGCTCATCCAGATAGCGGGCATCACCGGTCCAGCGTCCTAATACCTGTGCCGCCAGTGGTGCATCGAGCTTCGCCGGTTCCGCCCCATCACTACGCAGGCGTTTGACATCTTTCCGATGCACGCCAGTCAGCAGACTGATGGATGCGACTGTCGGTTTGGGCCTTGCCTTGCAGTTTGAAATAACGGTCGGCGACATGCACATAGCTGGCTTTCAGTAGCTCGATCTGCGCGGGATAGCTCACGCCATGATCCAGCAGCAGGCGGACCAGCGGCTGCAACAGATGTTCGATGGTGCTCAGAAAGCGCCGTTCAGTCTGTAGAGGAGGTGGCGTATCGGACATGGTTGTACACGCTGAAAATATTGAGGCAATTCTAGCATGCTCATTGATGTGTGAAATATTCCCACGTATAATTTCATAAAACGCGGGAATATTTCCCACAAATGGAGCGAAATATGCTGAGTACGCTGTGGAATGCCACCTATCTGTATGGCCGTGAAAGAAACAAAATCTCCCTGCTGCGCCGCACAAAGTTCCTGTTACGCGCATTGATACAACTACCTCACTCGGTACAGTGGTTCCGCTTCTTGCAGGAACAGCCGGAGCTGGCCGCAGCGCTACCGCAACAGCGGCAATGGCTGCACAAACTGCAGCGTCCTTATCTGTGTGCAGACTATGACAGCCATAGCAAGCTGCAACTGCTGCATCAGCACTTTTCCATTTTTCTGCGGCTAATGCCAAAAGAGTTGCGTTTATCATTACTGCAAAATCAGGCTTTGCGAATGGCGTCGATAGCAGGCAAAAATGGCGCGCTCTACCACATCAAGCTTTCACTGACGCAAACGATGGATAAAGAGGGTGAGTTGATGCTCACGCTGGTGGAGGAGTCCGGTGGATGCAACCTGGCCACGCTGGCTTTTTCCTTTGGCATTGACCAACAACAGGCGGCCAGAATCCATATCGGCTGTTTGCAAGGACCAAGCCATCAAGGTGGACGGGAACAATTCCGCGCGATCACCAAAGATCTGCACGGCTTGATGCCCAAGGCATTACTGATGAAGGCCTTGTATGCGCTGGCACGGCCGATGAACATCGATACCGTACTGGCAGTCAGCAACCGTGCGCATGTACACCAAGCTGCCTGGCACCGTTACACCGTCATTCAGGCAGATTACGATGCATTCTGGATCATGTTGGGCGGCTCCAGGCTCAATGATAGGCACTTCCAGCTAAAAACCACCGCTATAGAACGCCCACTCACGGAAGTCCCCGCCAATAAACGCGCGCAATACCAACGACGCCGCGCACTTGAAAACAGTATTGCCCAACAGTTCGCGGAGTTTTGGCAAGTAGAGCAAGAGGTAAAGTACTCTCAAACCACAACCCGTTCGGTCCTGGCAGGTTCAGCCTCCCCCGGCACAGACGTCCCTGACCACCGCAGGAACAGCTGGCCGCAATCTCCGCAAACCACCCCGAGCCATGAAGCGGGCCTGAGGCTGGCTTAAGTGTTTCGTACAGTCCATTCAGCATGCAGCAAGCACACGTGGCACTGCGGCTCGAAATCCGCATACTTCTGGCATTGCGCGGAATTATCGATGTGGCATTGCACTCCAGCATCAGCCACCCGCCATACGGCATGCTTGGCGATGGTTTTGGCCGCTGCGCCGACTATGCCATTCTTGGCAGCAGGATTCTGAAGCGACTTACCGGTGGCGGCTATCACACCGTGGCGGGTTCAGAGATGCTCAACTGCCACGAAGGCAAGCGGCTGTCCATCTCCGCAGACCGGAAAAGCCGCCGTACGGCCACACATCTGTCACCGCTATCCATGTTCCATTGCTGGATCGAAGCACAACACCTCGTAGGTACCCCCAACATCCGTGAGGAAATCATCGACTTCATCATCCGGCATGCGCATGCAACAGCCAACCAACTGGGTATTTCATACACGCTAGCGCCTCCTTCGCAACCTTTTCAATGGATATGGCGTGACGAGTTACGCCTGCCGGACCACCGGTGTGGACATCCGAGGCTGCGAAATACCGATGCCAGCCTGAAAACAGCCGATGTCGACTGCACCCGTTTATTGCATGCGTACGAAGTAGAAAATCCCATCTACTTCAGTCAACTGGAAGCCAGCGCCATGGAGCGCCGTGTCGACCAACTGATCCTGCCCCACGCTGAGACTTAGCCAGATGCCAAGCCTCCGACTCGCTCTCGCTGTTGTATTGCTGCTGATCCACACCAATATCAGCGAAGAAATATTGCCAGCCTCCGACATGCCAGGCGGATCCCGACTTTACCTTCACGGACCAGTTCTCCATGCAACGGGGCACGCATGCGCGTTCTGGATTCGGACCTGGCGAGCCTATTGTTTGCTCCGTAAGCCACGGCAGTCTAGATGATCACTCTCTGGCCAAAGAGTGTCAGAAATATTGTATAAACCCGCCGTTACTCCCCGCCTAGCGGACCGTTTTGGCCAAAAGCCCCCTTCCTCGAGCTTTCTGCTTGCACTTCTCTACATTCGTTGGCCAAAAAAGCAGAAGGGGCCAATGGCCCCTTCATTTCACTCAGACTCCGACGAACTTTATTCGGATCCGACAGACTTTATTCGGTGTAGTTGTATGCGGCAAATAGAAGTGTTGGTTTCCAAGAGCAAAATACATTAAATCAATGAAATTTATACATAATTCCTGAAAAACCAACACTTCATTAGCTCAAAGAACCAAACATTCTATGCTCTCTAGTACCGAGGAAATAAAAGCGTTGGTTTTGTGCCTCGTTACCTGTGTAAATCAGCCGTTCAAGCCGAAAACAGCCTAGTTACGGTCCTGTCGCCGTGTCGCCACAGGAACCTCTTTGAGCAATGCTCCAAGCTCGTTCTCCTTAAAGAAGTCATGGAGGCCCTCCCCATCCATTTCGTCTGTCAAAACCACAAGCTAATCTTTGTGGGAGGTAGACAACGATTCCTTCTTCTTCTGACTGGGTAGTGGGAAATTGCTCGTTTGTAGCAATACGCACCTGCCCCCTGGGTGCAGGTGAAGAACATCACCACTTGCATGCCATCCCGGATGCCGCTAACCTAAATAAAGCGCCTGTCCGGCCGAGTTGCGAGCGACTCAAACAAGACAGCTGTACCCACCGTGTAGCACCCAGAAATACCAAGCCAAGCGTTTCTCAATCGCGCGGTCAGGTAATCGCTCGAATGTCCGTGCACTTTTGTGAGATAACAAAATGGCCACCATTTCTGAAATTGCGTATGCCCTCCGTACGGCTTCCCATGCCACCGCTAGCCCCATCAAGCTAAGCCATGCCCAGCAGTTGGTTGCTGCCGCTTTGGGCTACAAGTCCTTAGCTGCTTTCCAAGCATCCCCATTGGAAGCTCCGACCCTAGACGAAGCAGCACATTTTGTTCTGAACGGTGGACTTCTTGCTGACCGAGCCAGCGAGCTATGCTTGCCGCATCAGCTATCTGAATTAGCCATATTGCTCCAACAGGCTTTCAAAGCGCGCCTACCAATGGCTCGGCTACATCAATCCGAATCGGGGATTAATGACTACATCATAAGCCTTGTCGACGATGTAGTCGTCAATGACGAAGCGGTGGCAGGGCAAATGGCTTCTACCAATGGTGATGGCATTGAAGAGGTCTATATGCCTGTCGATGAGTTCGAGTTGGCTAGCTTGCCACCCGCTGGGCAAACATTGGATATAGAGCTCGAAGGCCACATCGCGATGGGAATCGATATTGAGCGCCCGTATTCTGGCCACATAATTAAAGTTGAGGCTAGCCTCGTGATTGAGCGTACTGGGAAGGTCAGTATTGCCGAACCAAATTGCGAAGTCACAAAAGCTCAATTGGATTGGAGCTGGGGGGATGATGACTATGAAAATGAAGGTAGCCTGGTCTCTCTTGCTGAAGCTTTGGCAGATGAATTTGGCCTTAGCATTGCTGAGGCCGAGGAGCTTGTTGATGCCGTTGCGACGCCCAACCTGAGCGATGATGGCCTATTTTACAGTTACACTTTCGACTTTACGCAGCATGCATCGCTGGAGGTCGCTGAGAAACTAATGGTCAAATATGGTTCCCTACAACTAGAAGTCCAGCCCTGGTTCTTCGACCGTGTCGCCCATCCTACCGGCTAAATCTACCTATACCGACGGCCATCCAATAAGGAATGGCCATCGGTATATTTCTGAGCAGACATCTCAGTAGAACAGAGAAAGCTAAAATACTGACTCAGTTGTCAGCAGCAGCCCTGGGGACTGAGTCGGTCTCACTACCACGCAAGGAAAGGTCTGAACAAATCCCCCGCCTTCCCTAAGCAAAAGCCTCAAAACAACGATGACAACAAATCCTAACCGGTTAGATTGTGAAACGCATGAGAGCACAATTGCGTCCCTTTGCCATGCATTTCGGTGTTCCGCAGAATCGTTTCTGCGGTTTGTCCAGGACCCTGTACATGGCCTTCATTACGATGAACACTGGCGAGACTTGCCTGAATTCCAGAAATATCTCTTCGAAAGGGCCACCTCACACTTTGGCAATCCGCAGCTGCCTTCAGAGGTCTGCTGGTTCCATGGAACACGAGTCCCGCACGGCACCACATTTCAGGAAGGCATTTTTCCCTTGGGCCAGCGAATTGACTCCTTAAAAGCAGCCATCCTAGCCACACTGGACCACGACCAACATCAAGAACAAGTTCGTCAGGCTTTTGCCCGCAAAGGCGGTTATGCATACCATTTTCGCGAAAAGATAACCAATACCATGCACTGGGGGCCCTATGCCATTCTGATACGAGAGTTGGCCTTCCATGCAGAATCCTGTTCCCAACATGATTATCTGGCTATGCCGGAAATCATTGAAGACCTCTGTGAAGAGATACGTAATGCTTGTAAGTTGGATTTGTTGCCCATCTTCCAAGAACGTTGGCAACCAGCTCTTGTGAAATTCGTCGCAGTTGCTGATTCCCTGGTGGAAACCTATCTGGGGGTGGCTCTCTGTTACTTGAGGTCAGCCCTATTGGAAGGGGTGCCTGACAGTAATTCGGTTATGTGCTTCGATGGGAAAAATACCCCTGTCTCTCCGGAGCAAATCATCAGAGTGGACTTTGTCTAGCGTATTACAAGTTTAGATAAGAAAAAGCCCTTGGGTGTTCTTACCCCAAGATACTGATACATATTTACAGGCTAAGTAGCGGACAATCCCGAGTAGCCCTTAGCATTTCCGAGGTGATATTCTAAATGGGTTTCTTGGCGAGCCGACATAGCCTATTTGAGACAAACCGCGTGCATAATTTGGGGGAGCTTGCCGCCCGCAAGCTACCGCACTGACATCGACACATGTGGGGGTGGAGCAGACGGTGTCTGGCGACGCCATATAAGAAAATCTCGGGGGATGCATGATTGAACCTATTCACTCGTTGGCCTTTTCAATGCAGTCCAATCGCGGCGTTTATGCCGTGCTATTCGGCTCCGGACTGTCACGGTCGGCCAGGATTCCGACTGGTTGGGAAATCACGCTAGACCTAGTACGACGCCTTGCGGCTGTGGTTGGAGAAGAGTGTGGGGTAGACCCTTCGGCGTGGTATCGCGGCAAATTCAATAAGGAGCCAGACTACTCGGAATTGCTCGATGCGCTGGCCAAGACCCCCGCAGAGCGACAGCAACTTTTGCGGCAGTATTGGGAGCCGACGGAGCAAGAGAAGGAAGAAGGGGCAAAGCAACCCACGGCAGCCCATCGCGCCATCGCCGATTTGGTTGCCAAGGGCTTTGTGCGAGTCATTGTGACGACCAACTTCGACCGTCTAATGGAGCTGGCGCTGCTCGATGTCGGAGTTACGCCAACCGTGCTCAGTAGCTCCGACGATGTTCACGGCGCGATGCCGCTCATCCATACGCAATGCTGCGTATTTAAGGTACACGGCGACTATCTCGATACCCGCATCCGAAACACTCCCGAAGAGTTAAGCGGCTATCCCGCCGAGTTCGACACATTGCTCGACCGTATCTTTGACGAATTTGGCTTGATTGTTTGCGGTTGGTCTGCTGACTGGGATGAAGCGCTCCGGCGTGCCATCTTCCGCGCGCCGTCGCGGCGCTTCGCCACGTATTGGGCAGTTCGTGGGGAGCCAAGTGACGCAGCGAGACAGCTTATTGAGCACCGAGGTGCTCAAGTTGTCTCCATCACAGATGCCGATGGTTTCTTCAGCACAGTGCATTGGCAAGTGGAGGCACTGGAAGAATTTGCGAGACCACATCCATTGTCTACGGCCGCCGCCGTTGCCGCCCTGAAGAGGTACATGTCCGAGGCGCGCTACCAGATTCAGCATGCCGACTTAGTTGAAGGCGAAGTAGAGCATGTACTATCCGAAATTGGACCCGACAAATTCCCTATCCAAGGCGGGCCATTCCCTGATGCCCCCCAATTCAATCACCGGGTCAAAGCATTTGAAGCCGCTATGACTACGTTGGTAGCCATGGCCGTTGAAGCTGGCCGATGGGCGAACGATGACCACCAAGATGTCTGGGTGCGAGCCCTTCAGAAGTTAGCGACCGGACAGGCACAAGGTGGTGGTTACACCGTGTGGGGAGAATTGGTGCGTTTTCCTGCGACCCTTCTACTTTTTGCTCTCGGCGTTCCGGCCCTTGAATCGGCACGGTTCTCATTTGTACAACGTTTGCTTTCAGCCTCCGTCGTAAGGGAGTACCAGAAGACCAAGCAAACCGTACACCTGCTTCCTCCTAAGTGCCTGTTTGAGAAAGACGGCATTGCCAAGTGGCTGGAAGGGAAGGAGAACCACTATGCACCGCTAAGCGATTGGTTACACGAGCGATTGGCATCACAACTGGAGCGACGCTTTTCCAGTGCAAAAGCATACCAATTGGCCTTTGACAGATTCGAAATCATGTTGGCCCTGGCTTACAGCGCAAATACAGAGGTAGGCGAGTATTTCAGGTATTGGGTACCTCCCGGAGCCTTTGGCTATAGGGATGAAAACCGGACCAAAATCATTTCATCGCTTCGGTCACAGTTAGCGAAAGAAGGTGACAATTCGGCTCTTGTTACAAGCAATCTGTTTGGTTCCACCGCAGATGAGTGCGGCAAGCGACTAGACGCGTTGGAGGAATTTGTTCCGAAACTACAGTGGTGGGGATGAGCAGGGCACTGTATGTCTAGCCGGCTGCAACGTATTGAGGCATACCAGCCTTGGGTGACTGACCTCTGCCGCCCATAACCATAAGTAAGGAGAGATGCATGTCGCTCGCAGTCGAAAATCCGGCCATCCAAGACGTCCTGGATTTACAGACCGGCCAGCATCATCCCGTCACGAAGGTTATTAGCTCGAATTACGCTGAGGTAATGAAACTTCGGATGGCATTGCGTACGCAGATTAATAAGCAGGAGCCGCTTTACGCTTGTTCTTTATGTGGTATCCCTGTGTATCTTGTGAGTTGCCCTGACAAACAACACTTCTTTTTTCGGCATGAACTTGAGGACGACCGATGTCCGGCGCGAACCCGGGGCGAGTTGTCCCAAGAGGAAATCAACGCCAGAAAATACAACGGTGCCAAAGAAAGTGCCTTGCATCGCCGGATGAAGGATTGGGTCGTGCAATGCCTTTCTGCAGACCCTAGGTTCTCTCAGATTCGAAGTGAAGACACATGGAAAGGCTCCTTGGGTCAGTGGCGGCGCCCAGATGTTCAGGCGATGTACGGCGATATTCCAGTCATCTTCGAGATTCAGCTTTCAACGACATACCTGAATGTTATCGCCGAGCGGCGTCAGTTCTATCTGCAAGAGGGGGCCCTACTATTTTGGATATTCGCCCAGTTTGAGAATGATAACCGGCGTCTGACGCAAGACGATGTGTTTTACAATAACAATCAAAATGCTTTTATTGTTAACCGAGAGACCGTAGCAACTTCTCTCGAGCAGGCTGAGTTCCATCTTGAGTGCATCTGGGCGCAGCCAGCGTCAACCAACTTATCACGACAGATTATTGATTTTCATGAATTGACACTCGACCTAGCGGGGCAACGTGCGTTCCATTTCGACTACGAAAAGGCTCTGCAAGCATGGCAGAAGCAAGAATCCGCACCGGAAACCCTGCGCCGGAGAGCATTCGAGGCCTTTTGGCTTGACTATGCGGCAGACCGAGGCTCTGTCGACTACAAAACTTGGGGGGAACTTCGGAAGCAGTTTAGCCAGAGCCCATACCCCTTGCCAGAGTTCCCAAGTTATCTACCCCGTACAATATTGAACGCCTTGTATTCAGCAAAGCATGGCCACCCAGTGGGTTGGAATTACTCGACATTGGTCGAGGCTGCACACTGGATTGCCAGTGCCCAAAAGCCTGTGTTGCAATTATTTCGGAGGGCTCTGCAGGTCTATAATCGCGCGGAGCAAATTAAAGCTGAAGACCCGACGGGAAAATGGCGACAAAAAGTAAGAATGTACAAGTCCGCCATTAGCCGGGGAGACCCGTCTTACCTCCCTGATACGAGTCATCATGAACTTGTCGAGATGCTTTTCCCTGAACTGGACATCTTCGAACATTCTCAAATTTAAAACCACACCCCCTTAAAGAGCTCCGGCTTCATTAAGATAGCCTACGACCTCATCCTCATTTTTTAAGATTATTTGCTGCGCCTGCGGCGCAACTGCTTGCCTCCCCTCGAATCCAAGATGCTTGAGTAGGTAAAAAAGCAAAGCCTGACGGCAGTCGAGACGCACTTCACCATTCTGCATGCCATAGTCGAGCTCGACGACTTTACGTTGCGCAGGCGGTACTCACAGCACTGGACCAGATGATGGAAGGCACAACCATCCACATGGGTTGCACGCCAGCAGAACTCATTGACCGATTGCAGGCGGTTGCATTGTCGATGAAACCGAGCCTCACCGCGTCGCAGGCACGCAGGGTGGCTGAAGTCATCCTCGACACCCTCGACAACAAAGCCAACGCCTACCGCGAGTTTGCCTTTGACTTCTTCCACGGCGGCTCTCGCCAAATGAAAACTGTCCGCTTCCGGTTGGTCAGCTATGAGCCGGACCTGGAGGACGTATATCGTTATCGCCCGACGGCTGAAGGCTATCTTGTCTATCTGGGCATGCTCGACCTCGAACCTGAGGATGCGCAGGAACTCATGGAGAAGATGCTCGACCTTCTAGTACAGCGAGGACGCTTTGATGCAGCTCTCGAATTTGCCAAGCGTGCACGCACACTGTCCCTCGAGTACCGGCAGTTCATTCGCGACCGGCTGATGCAAGCCTACCGCGCCCCCGGTTCAGTGAGTTGGACGAAAGAAGTAGCGGGCAAACTTAAGGAAGCGCGCGGCCACGTCGGCGCCCGCCAGGCAGAGGACCAGCGCATGACCGAGGCGGTGCGGGAGGCCTTGCAGGCTGCAGAGGAGGCAAAGACTCGGCAAGACCTCGCGCAGCTATTGAAGACCCTACAAGGGGCGAGTGTGATTCGCGCCAATCTAGTGAGCGATATTACGGTCGCACCGGACAGGTTTCTACAGGCACAACGAGCGCTTTTCCGCGCCCGTCGTCCTTCCGGGCTGCCTGACCTGGAAACCCGCCTCTTACCTGACCTGCTCAAGCTCGACAGCGATGTACTGGCCAAGAATGCTGATGACGTCATCAGCGGGATGTACCCGGCCAAATGGCCCAAAGTATATGGACTGAACAACGTCTTCGGTTTGCTACTGGAGCGGCGTAAGGGGGCGGTCACACCTGATGATGAAGAAGGCGAAATCGAGCCTTTCGTGCCTCCCCCCATACAGTTTGCACCAGCCCTTATCAGCGAAGTACAGGCATGGCTGAACAATAAGTTCGCAACTGCCGGAACCTACAGTGTTGATGAGCTGTTGGCCATGGCCGAAGCGGAAGGCTTAGACCGCACTAGGCAGCGTTGCCTCGTACTCATGATGTTCCGTAGTTTTGCTCAGGCCGAAACACTCTTCCCAACCATGCGAGCAGAGGTCGATGGGAGCTTTGCGCGCGACGTCGCGCAAGGTTCAAACCTGCGTTTCTCCCCACTAGAAGGGAATATGCCGTGAGGGCTCCAACCTGTACGGCACGCAATGCCGCGTGTCTGGTCTACAAGGCTATCCAACCAGCCCTCTCACCGGTCAACGACCCACAGTACCGAGAACTGCTCGACCTTTACCGTGCCGACCCGAGCTTCGCCAGCATGGTAGATGAGGTCGCTGACGGGCTCGAGCTGTCGGTGCTCGACTTCAGCGAGCGTGGTCTGGTGGTTGTACCCACCTCTCGTGAGAGCAAGTTCGCCATGCGTATCACCGACTTGCGTGCCAACCTCAAACCCGGACAAAAGGCCGGGCTCGTCCTTGCTCACGTGGCCGTGGCAGCAGCATTCTACCCGACCACAAGCGGACTGGAGGATGACAGCTTCGTGCCACCACCGGCTAGCCTTGCGCAGTTTCGCGACACTTTGCTGGCGTTGGCACGACGCTTGAAGGACGGCGCGGAAGAGGCCGATGACGAGGATACCCCGGACGAACTGGCTTCGGGCTGGGAGCTCATCTGTGCGATGCCGTTGATGATGCCCGGAGCCCAGCGGGCGTCGCCAGCGTCGGTGACCGGCCTCATTAGTATCGCGCTTTTGAACATGGAAGCCGGCGGCTTGGTGCGCGTAGCACGAGAGGCAGACGACGAGACGCAGGTGACCTATACCCCGACTCACCGCTTGCAGGTGCAGCTCCGAGAGCTGACCCTCCGGCGCCTTTTCGAAATCGCCCAGATGGGCACCACAGCAATGCAGGCCTAATCATGCAGAAAATTTCACGCATCTACGTCGGCAACTATGGCATCGATGGGGCATGGTATGACGGTGTGACGTTGGACATAACCGACCCAGACACCGGCGAGCCGACCGACACCATTCTGAACCTCGAGAACGGTGGAGGGAAAACCACACTGCTGAGCTTCGTGTTCTCGTGCTTCGATACTCCAGTGGAGCGATTCCTTAAACACCTCCAGAACCCAAACCATCGCTTCAGTCAGTATTTCGTGCCTAACGGCCGACCCGGCATCATCCTCATCGAGTGGGTGATGCCACCGCGTACTGCTGGAGCTCAACCCTACCGTCTGGTCATCGGACAGGTAGTTAGCACGAAGACCAGTGCAGAGCGCGATGAAATCGACCGCATCTTCTTTAGCTTTGAAGCCAACAGTGCTATCAACTTCGAATCGGTACCCGCACCGAAGCTCAATTTTGCCCCAGCGAACAACATGCTTGAATTTGCCGGTTGGATTCACGACGCGCACAAGCACTCCCCCGATTTTTTTCATACCCGGGCTCAACGCGACTGGCAACAACACTTGCGCGAGGAACGGCTTATCGATGTTGATATGCTGAAGCTGCAGGTGAACTTCTCCATTGAGGAAGGCGGCATCGACAAGGGATTTCTGACGTTCAAGTCGGAGCCAGAATTCATCCGCAAATTCTTCGGCCTGACCCTCGATGAGGAGATTGCTGGCTCTGTACGCCAAAGTGTGGTCGATGTCTGCGACAAACTTCGGCGCAAGCCACATTTGCAAAAATGTCTGATTGAACTCACCCGATTGCGCACGACACTACTCGCGTTCAACAACGCCGCTGAGGTGTATGCAGCTTCTCGCCAGAAGCAGGATGAGGAGTTTCGTCGTGGAGCCCGGCTCACGCGCGGTCTCAACGTCTTGGTGCAAGAGTTGCAAGAGGCTGAACGCGACGCCGCGGCAAACCAAGATAAGCTGTCCCTCCTAGCCAGCGCGAAAAGCGACCTATCGAAGCGTCTGGCTGGGGAGGCTATAACGCTAAGGCTGCTGCAGCTCACGCGCGCGTTGGAAGCCGCTACGACACGCAAGGAGTCGGCCCAGCGGGTCGTTGATGCCGCGCGGATGACCGAGCAACGGGTCAAGGCAGGCAAGGCTCACGCTGAAATTACGGCGCTCGAGAAACACTTAGCAGAGTTGGTGGCGAGTGCTACCGCAGCGCGCGAAGCGCTCGAACCCTGGCGCGACAAGGTGGAAAACCAAGGGGCGCTGCTGCGCCATGCGCTCCATATCGCCGAGCAGGAGCTGCACTCTCAAGTAAGCACCGCCAACACTGCAGAAACTCAAGCCAAACAGCGTCTCGGCACTCTCGCACAAAGCCTGCGCGAGCTCGGGGCTGCCGTACGTAAGCTTGACGTTGAAGAAGCGAGCCTGAAGACGGCCGAAGAAGCCTATCGTACTGCGCTCGCGCAGCTCATCGCCGAGGGCGTGCTTGAAGAATGCGAATCCACGTCAGCAGCGCTTTCACGTTACGCTGACCTCGTTGCCGAGAAGCACAGCGAGGAGTGCAAGTACCGCACCCAAGCCGAGATGCTTCAGAACAAAGAGAACGAGGCGCGTCAACATACTAAACAAGCCGAGCTTGCCGCTGCCAAGATTGAAGGTAGCATCACCCAGTCCGAGAAGTTCGTGGCGGAAGGCGAAGCCGAGCAAGAGAATCTCTCGCAACTGTCGATTCTGCGACAGGTCGCAGAGGCCGATACCGCTGACCCAGAGTCGCCGGCTTTGTTGCCCGCCCTGGAAAGATTCATGCTGGCCGAAGAGCGTGCGGTGGCGCAATACGAGGTGCAGCTATCTACCCTTCACGCAAGTCGAAGTGCGATTATGGAGACCGGAGTTGCGGGGGACTCGCGTAATGTCAATGAGGTTGTGGCAAACCTTCGCTCACTGGGTGTGAAATCGGCCAAACCTTTCAATACCTATCTCGCCCAAGCTATCCCAGATGCCGCGGCAGCCCGCACTTTGGTCGTAAGCAACCCGGCGCGCTTTCTGGGCGTATCGGTCGCTTCCAGCGAGCTTGCACTTGCTCGGGAACTCGTTGGCCAGGCTTTACAGCTCGATGCTCCAGTCATGGTATCGGTCGCCGCGTTGGAACCTGATGTGGCGGATGAGGACCGTTTTGTTCTACCTGCGGCCGATGATGCTGCATTCAACTTGGAGGCTGCCCAGGCGTTGCTGGCGACACTTGACGTCAGGCTCTCCGCGGTTGAAGGGCAGCGCAAGGTGCATGCCTCGCGCTCGAAGGAAGCGGTGGCGGCTCAGGAGCGGCTGTTAGCATTCGCAAAGCGTTTCGGCGGCGGAGCGCTTGCCCGTGCTCGAGCGGAGATTGAACATTTGCGTAACGAGTCGACAGCCGCGTTAGCGCGGGCGCAAACGTCGGAAGCGCAAGCCGAGGAGTATAGCCGGCTCGCCGAGGAGGCGAATCTGGCCGCGGGCGAGTGCGCCCGGGTTGCGCACACGGCTGAAATTTATCGAAACACGGTACGACGCTTCAGTGAACAGTATGATGCCACCCGACCAGCGCGGCTTGCTCGCTTACAGACCATTCCCTCCGAACACGCCGAGCAGGACACGCAGCGCATTCAACTCGAAACCGAGCAGACCGAGGTTACCGCAGCTAGGCAGGCTGCTTTCGAGCGCAAAATAGGGTTCAACGCCAAGGCAGCGGAGCTACGCAAGGAGCAGCTGACAGTAACATACTGGCGAGAAGATTTTCCAGCCGAGGAAGAGTTGCTGTCGCAGCCACAAACGCTGGAGGCGTTGCGAACCCGCTACGCTGACGCAGAACGAGTGTACTCCACCGAGGCCGACCAACGGCTGGGGCTGCTCAAGTACCAGGAAGACCAAGCGCGCAAGAACCTCTCCGAGCAACAGTTTGCCTTCGCGGAGGAATTCGCGGGCGTACGCCAAGAGGACTATGAGCCCTATCTCGCCATACAGGATTTTGCTGAGCAACTCCGACAGTGCGCCGAAACGCTCGAGCAGGCCAAAGACGAGCAAGGCCGCGCGGCCCACGGAGAAACGGCAGCCACGACGGAACGCAACATCTTCCTGAAGGAGAAGCGCCAGGCCGAACCGGCCACGGCTGCAATGCAGGCTCTCGATGATGTCGCTCTTGAGGAGGCGTTGTCTTATACCCGCCAGGCGCAACAGGAGGCGGGCCTCGACGCACAAACAGCACTGACAGAGGCTAACCGCTACAAGGAGACCGCGCGAGAGGCCGGCGACAAGGCTCGCAGCGCCGAACAGTCAGCGAACAGCCTACGGGCGTCGTTGGGACTGCCGGAGCTGCTCGATGCGGAGATAGAAACCCCGGACAGCGCATTCGAGCAACAGGCAACCGCGCTCATTGCGGAGTTTCAGCGTAAGCGCCAGGAATCGGACGGTGCATGCTCCTCCGCCAACAAGGCTTTTGAGCGACTCAAGGCCGAAGCGTCCGCACCCACATTGCAGGAGGTGGAGCCTGACCTCTCTAGCCAGTTGCTCCGCAATGAGTTCGACGCTGCTTGCACAGACAGCACACGTATCCTTGAAGGGCTCGATGACCGCATCGGCACAACACAATCGAGCCTTGACAGCATGCGTGAAGACTTCGAGGCATGCTTGGGTGAGCTCCACAATCTCTCCAGTAGCGCCATCACACTGCTTAACTCAGCCTGCACTAACAAGCGTGTTCCAGTAGGGGCACCCTACGTGGGTGGAAAACTCATCATGAAGATGCGTGCACGCTTCCATGAGCTTGGCCACGACCTGCGCCGACATCACCTCAGCAACTACCTTGATGACCTGATTGGCTCGAAGACTGTGCCAGCGAAAGGAGCGGAGCTCGTCGCAGACGCTTTGTTGCGCATCCACGGTAAGCCACTTGGGTTGCAGATACTCAAGATGGTCCCGGATGAAGCACGGCAGTACGTCGCCGTGGACAAGATTCAAAACTCGGGGGGCGAAGGGGTCGTGATGGCCATGTTCCTCTACATGCTCATCAACCAGTTGCGCGCCGAGACTCAAGCCAAGCTGAAGAAAGCAGGGGGCGGACCGCTCATCCTGGATAATCCGTTCGCCAAGGCGACCACACCGACCCTGTGGCAAGCACAGCGGTTGCTCGCACAAGCGATGGACGTACAGCTCATCTTCGCCACCGCGCTGCCCGACTACAACACTGTAGGCGAGTTCAACCGTTTTGTACGACTACGCAGGATAGGCAAGAACACCAAGACTGGACGCTGGCACATCGAGGCAGCCGACTTCAAGCTCAATGAGCAGCGCATGGCCGGGGCAGCGATATGAGCGACATATTCCTCAAGGCGTTGGAGGCTGGCCCCCGTAAACGCGTAACACTTGAAGAGGTCCGGCGAGCGTTCTTCACCGCGCACCCTGAGGCCGTCACGGTCCCTGGTCGCAATGCGCTTCTGCTCGAATGCCTGCGAGCGCTCGAGAGAGCTGGTGCCCTCAAGCTGCCAGCGGCCGGAAGGTGGGAGAAGGTGGGTAACCCGCCGCTACCCAACTGGGTACAAGTGATTCGCAACGAGACGCCAGCCACGGTAGTGGATTACGCCGCAGAGCCGTGGGTTCCGGAACTCGGGTTCTGGCCGGAATTGAAGCCCGCTTCCTTGGAGGCCGCCCGCGTCATCAACGATTTTCTGCTGCGTCGGCGTACCACGCTGACGATGGTCCCCATTAAGGAACGCTCGCTTGACATCTTCGGCGATGAGAAACGCCTTGATGCCTTACGCGCCAGCGGCGGCGACAGCCTTTTTGGCGGTCGGCTCCCTCTGTCAGCCCTGGGTGCCTTCGTGGTGCCGTCACCTTTACCCTACCGCATGGCCGACGCCGTGGGTAAGCCTGTACTCCTTGTCGAAAATCACAATAGCTTCTGGAGCTTCAGCGAATGGAACCAGCAAGAAAAGCACTATGCCGCCGTGGTATACGGTTCGGGCAAGGCCTTTCAAGGCAGCGGGGATGCGCTTAAGCAGGTGCTTCACGAAGTTGGCGGAAGCGGCGCTCAGTATCTAGGCGACCTCGACCCAGCAGGAGTGCGTATTCCACTGGAGTTCAACCGCACACGTGTTTGCAGTGGCTTCACGGTTACGCCGGCGTTCGAACTCTATCGTTGGCTACTCAAGAACGGGCGAAGGCGAGCACTCGCGGAGCGACAAGCAGGACTGAGTAAGCTCGCGGACGACTGGCTCGGCGCTGAGCTTGGCGCCGACCTGACTGCGCTATGGAAGGCTGGGCAATGGATTCCCCAGGAATCCTTAGGTTTCGAGCAACTGACTCAAGGACCCAAGTTGTATTTTGAGTGTGTCAATTGATGGGAGGGGATAGTTATGCTGAATTTCTTACGCTTTCACCTTGGCGCTGTGCTGAGCCGATTTGCCAAGCGTCGTCGCTACAAATTCGCGGATATGCCTGGCTGGCTCTTACTGTTCCTTGCCGCGGCATCTGGGGCGCAAGCTGCGTTCTATCAGAATATTCTCTCGGATGTTGGGCCGATGTATCTCAAGGCATTTGATAAAGTCGGGGTTATGGGGCTTGGCGCAACCGGCACAATCCTAACGATTGCTTTAGGATACTGCGTGCTGGTTTTCTTCGTCAGCGGATTACTGTTTGCCCGCACAGCAGACATACTCAAGAACCGCTGGCTTCCATGAGGTCAATCTTTATTCTGCGGCTTACGCTTCTGCGATGCACGTAGTCGTGGCTTGGCAGCTCGAGTTAGTGTGAGCGGATTGATAGTAGGCACTGGGGCAATGGTTTGCAGCCATGACTCCCGGCCCAGGGTGCGAAGC
Organism: Aquitalea sp. FJL05; assembly: GCF_003852595.1. Taxonomy (NCBI): domain Bacteria; kingdom Pseudomonadati; phylum Pseudomonadota; class Betaproteobacteria; order Neisseriales; family Chromobacteriaceae; genus Aquitalea; species Aquitalea sp. FJL05. The sequence continues at coordinate 70,688 of NZ_QAJS01000015.1, read as the reverse complement.
ACCCTGAGCAAGGTATTGACTGATGAGCCTTGTCCGCTCTCAAGGTTTCGCAGAGCACGAACGCTTATTCCCGCCCGCGCTGCCAAGGTCTGCTGGTCGATGTTCTTGTTCAGTCGAAGCCTTCTGAGCATTTCGCCCAGCACAGCTTCCATTTCTTCTGACGTTAGATTTGCAGCTGCCACAATTGCACTCGCTTGGTTTTTCCGAAGCGCCTTGATTGACCGATAACGTACCAAGCTATCAAACAGCCGCGCTCAGTGCATCGGCCTAACAATAAAACGAGTAGTATGGTTAGCACCGCAACAGGCAAGATTCTGCCTTTAAACGGCTTAAATCCGTTTAAGAGGCAAAATTATGCCTGTAATGACGAATAGCCGTATTGCTTTAGACAGGACATGGAATACCACAACCGCCTGGGCAGATGGGTTGCTCCATGTCGGTGTTTTAGGCGTTAGCGCGCTCATCAAGCTTCGGAGCAACGATGCGGGGAAACGACTTGTGCTGCGGCTAGATGGCGAAGGGATGATTCGCCTCAAGCTCGCTCTTTGGCAAGACACCTCTGTCCGCCGGTGCACACGCGACGAACTATCCATCGGATGAGCTCTCCGCAGCCGTTTCCCATACGTACCAGCCCTTAGCCCATCATGACACGGGCCTGCAAGGATGCAGGCACCAAGGTATCGTGGTCGCGTCGCGGCCGGAGCCGGCGGGGGCGTATCTTATCCAAGGACTCCGCATCAGCAATCAGCAAGTCGTAAAAATCCTCGGCTCGCACATGTGAAGCGTTATCCGCTCGGATACGAAACAGTGGAATACCAGCCAAGGAAAACAGCTCGTCTTTCAACTGGTCGCGTTCCACCACTTCCGCGGCATCGTGATAGGCCGAATCCAATTCGAACCCAACAACGGGGTCTTCCTCATGGGTACACAACAACACATCGACTTGAGCAGCCCGTACATAGCTGCGGTGACGCTCGGATAATCTACAGACCATTCCCTCTACCTCGATGAAATTCCGTAATGGCACGTTGGGATAGGCTTGCAGATTGGGGAAGTACTGTCGTACCGCCTTGAGAAACTCCCGCTCTTGACGACTGGCGCAAACATTTTTCTTAAATGACATCATGTCACTAACATTCACCACACCGAGGGCGTACTCACTGTGCAGCACGATGCGCCGCATAGGAATGGTATCCGCGGACGCAGGCAGGCCAGAAGGAACGGTGCGCTTTGAACGGCGGGGAAGTTCATCAGAATATGTCATCAACGGAGTCGGCAAGGGTGTCCCTGCATCTTTGACCACTCGCCAAGCTGCCGGTAGTTGCTGGTTAATACCGACAAGAACTTCATTATCAACAACGAGGAGCACGTTGCTACGAATAAGCTGCGCAAGGCGCACCAAACAAGGCGCGTCGATACGCCGACTTTGCAGCAACTCAAGCAGAATCGCAGGCAAAATACGCTGTGTTATATCGCGAATATCGAGAAGACGAGCCTCGGTCTGCAACATGGACTCAAAGCCATCGAGAAAGCCAGCCAGATTCCGTTCTTCCAGACACGCCCTCAATTCCTGAGCGATGGCATTCATCGTACGGCCTCCTCGGCAAAATCAATATCCAAGAACAGACTTTTTCCTAACGCAAAGGGGAATGCCTGTGGCAAGGGGACCTGCAACGCTTCCATCCGGAACAGCCGAGGCACTATCCCTACATACATCACCATGAAATGACTTTCGAGCGCCAGACGTAGCTCCTCTGCCTCGCAGGCATACACCAGGTAAGGCAAGGGGTCGTCTTGGGTAATGAAAGTGCCTCCCGCCATTAGCTTTTGCAACCGCATTCCCGTGCTGAGCTCTTCAATCGCTTCGCGTACCGTTTCCTGAATCTCGCTGCTCACTCCGCGGGGAAGTCTGTAAGTCACATGGTCAACCCGAGGCAGGAGCGTGCGCAATAGGACATCATCTTTTGCCAGAGCAAGCTCTGAACGGTTTGGTCGCGCAAACAAAACGTTCGGCTCCTGAAGCTGCAAGCGCTCAATGAGACCCAGTACAAACCCTACCGGTAGTTGGGAATCAATAGACAATTGCTCGTCAACTTCTGCGCAGTAGCTTTCCCAAGTCAGGCCAGCCTGGTCCAATTCGCGGAGCAACCGAGGCATGTCGACACGGTAGCATTCGCTCAGCCCGTCCAAATCTTTCAGAAGCTTAGCCTTAACCTCAAGATGCGGTATGCCATGTAGAAAGAAACGATTTGTGACGTGATAACGTCGAAGTAAGGCCGCAGAATCGGCCTCGTTAAATTCCCGAATGAGCAGACCTGGGCTGATGTCTTTCGGGCGAATCGTGGATAGTTGCCAAATATATCGGGCCGCGCCGATTATCCAAGCACCATCCTTTAACGTAATCGCCTGTACTCCCTGTTTTTTGGACGCTAGTTTCAACTGTGACCAGCAGGTCAGCTCATCTCCGCGGGCGATTTCATAGCCTGAATCCAACTCGTGGTCCACTTGAAGCAGGACAAGTTCTGAATTCACCACATCGGCCATCGTCAGGTCTGTACTATCAGCGTGCGACAACCCTGACGACAAGCTACGACACAATTGAAACACCGCAAGACCATCCAGTATAGCTTTCCCTGGTATCTCTAGATGTCGGCGCAACATCTCCAGCGCACCAGAAGCGTCGGCGAGCAGTTCATCATTACCGGTTAACGTGGTTACCAACAAGAACGGCCAAGTCTGTTCAGAAGCGTCTGACTGCTTGACGTGGACATTAATCGCCATGTGACTGGCGGCAAAACTGAGGCTGAATACGCATGGGCCACGCTGGGCCACCCAATCTTCGCACCAGCTACAGAGTCTGATGGCCAAATCTTGCCAGCGAGCAAAGTCTTCGGTTATATCCCCCATGACTACTGTCAATCTGAGTGTGTCATTAGGAACTTGCCGCCGGGCCGTATGCCAGTCTGAGAACCCCTGTAACCGAGAGGCCGCCTCCACTGCTGCTGTGTGCTTGATAGCAACGCCAAATTGCAACAGCTCTTGCTGGAGTCGTCTGGCGAGTTGCTTGAGCCCTTCCTGCGGGCTCTGTGCAAGTTTGCGGACGACAATCTGTACGGTTGGCTCCGTCAAACGGGGATGCTTAGGACCGAGATACGACCATAAGATTTTGGCTTCTTCTTGTTCAGAATGAGCGGCAGAGAAGCCAGCGGCGGCATTGGTAGAGGAGAAAGCAGTCATGATGAACTCCATAACGGAAAGCTCTTCAGGACGGCACGCGTTATCCGGCTTTCCAAGAGTCATCAAGCCGAGAGAGAGGTATCGCTGGAATTTCGACTGGCTTTGCCGTGCCGGACAAGTCCGGTGCGTGCACTGACGGGCGCCAACTCGCCCACGGTTTGGCTCAACCGCTAACCTATACTAAGTGCATGAAAACCGTGCGTCAATACTTGCTGAGTGTCAGCCATGAGGCATCAAGCGACAAACTGTAGTCTCTCGCTTCTAATGCTACATGCCCGCACCGCCGGCTAACCATCGATGAACAAATCCTGTTCGTCATCAATCCAAACCAAGTCGTTATCGCGACCAATGGGCTTGACGAAATCGCTCTCCTGTAGAGGTGCCTGATTGAACTCAGAAATAATGGATTTCACCTTCTGGCGTTCTAGATGCCTCCGGGCCTGCTCTTTCGGTGTACCATCCGTATCGAGCACAGGGGCCGCCATTGCTGCGTTACGCTCAACATTGTCTATCTTGGCTTGTGTGACTTTCGAAACCAATGCAGCAGATGCCGCCCTTTCAGCACTAATGGCGGCATTGACGTGCTTGCGAGCGATGAATTTTGCTTCTGCAAACAGGTGGTTTCGGTAGCAATTTTGGTATTTTATTAAAAAACCATACCCATCCTCGAATATCTTCTTCGTCGACGCTGTTGCTTCAAGCAGCCCAAGTCCTTGGCCAGTCAATTCCCAGAGCAAGACAAATGGAGCATTTGGTATCTCGTAAGTTTTTATTTTACAAGTAGTCTCATTGTGCATTGATTTAAAAGTACGCGCATAGAGCTGAAGTTCTGCCGAGGTATATTTTCTACCATCGATTGTAACAATTCCATTCGGAGCTTTCTGTTCTCGAGGAATACATAGTCTTCTAAAAATATCTTCTGGAGCAAGGTCCCACTGAGCATCACCACGCCTACGGTTTTTGTTGTAACGATATATTTCGGCAGGGCAAGCGGGAATTTTCTCCTTCATCATATCCGATGTCAAAAGATGTCTTGCATCGGTCTCCAGATTACGCCTACTAATTGCCTTAAGCAGGGCTTGCATGAATTCCCCCAAGGAAACAGCTCCCTTCTTGGCATTTTTTTGTCTTTTCCTATCCTCATCTTTATCGCCAGTTTTGAATATAGAACCAGACAAATTACTCAGCTCTTCTTGGAAATACTTCATCACCTGCTCAGCGTGCCCTTTGGATGGCGGACTACCCGGAGGAGCCATTTTTGCAGCCACTCTCAACCTATCGACAAGCGACGTTTGTACCCTCAACGATACTCCAGGCCCCCGGTCAATAAATAAATCAGTGGCACATCCATAAACCATACCGGCCAGATATGGCACCCCCCACCGATGAAGCTCACGAGTCTTTGACGTGTATGCCGAAAAAACACAATTTAAATATGCATCACCATTTTCAGGACCCAAGCTCACATACCAACCAACAATAGCTAGGCTTGCCCGGTCAACCGCCAGCAGGACAGTCGGTTTCCCAACCCCGTCAATCCTCACCTCTTCACTACCAAAAAGAAGATAATTGTCTGCAGGAGTTCCATCTATATCCAAAATAGACAATTGGTCATGCACAATGTCTTGAGCACTACCTCCTCTTCGACCTGCCTTAACTTCCCGACTTTCATCTCGCTCAGCCCTAAATTGCTTAAGAAGCCTCCTGCCAATCCTCTTCATATTATCGTCACCGGAAAAATTTCTGGGGTCGACTTGATATGTAACTAGACATCCATCCTTATCACGATTAAATGCCACACGACTAACAAGCCAACGCTGAAATATTTTAGGGAAATTATCATTACTATCCCATGCTTCTTTCCTTAAAAAGCTAGCGTATTTTGCAAGCTGTTGCTTGGTTAGGCGCTTTCTCTTATATCCTTTACTCCCAAATATCTTCTCACTATCAGTTCGCCTACCAAGCGGCGTATGAGTTCCATCTTCGTTTCGCAAATCTCGCCGTGAAACGCCTGGAGCACCTTTTCTCCAATAATGGTCTACAAGCGCATTCTCATGTTCGCCATAAAATTTATGCATTTCAAACCACTGCCGCACTGCATTCTCACTAGCGCAGAATCGAGTTGCAGCGTCACTAACGGCTCTTGCATTAATTGCACGGCTCCAAAAAACAGAATCCCCCCAACATCTCTCAATATACTCGACGGCGCTTCTTCTCCGGTCCAATTCTGGACTACTTCCTGGAGGGACGCTGCATTGAGTCATTTCCTCTGGGATGCCAAGCTCCGCCACATGCACAAGCGTTCCATTCGCAAGAGCATTATCTACAAAACTTCGCGCCCATTTCTTTCTATTACCGACTTTTTTCGAGGGGGAATTCGGTATAAATATTTTACTCACTAGAGCATTACCCTTGACCGATTTTACCACCCCCAGTTCAACAACGCAGACACTCAATTCATTATAAGCAAGGACCCTAAATATTAGTTCCTTACCGCGCCCAACAATAAGTGATAGATTACTGTTGCGTATAATTACCGATTTTTCTGTAGCATCCACAATTAAACTCCAGTCAAACTCAGCAACATAAAAAGCTACAATCGTCAGTCCCCAACCAAAACCAAGGGCTTATCAGGCAAAATTTCATGTTCATGGTCAAGCGTTAGATAGCCTAAGAAATTCGCAATCGCGAAAATCCGATAGCCTGCATCCCTCCCCAATCCTAAATATCCAGCAGCAGCACTAACTCTCTGGTCGCATATTTCAAACTTAGTCTCACTCAACAATATGGTCGCCATATTTGATGCAACCTCCTGATATGCTGAAACATCATTTACCATTTTCATATACTCAAAAAGACGTCTGTTATTAATATGCTCACGGATGGAAATTGAATGCTCATTCATTATTTCGTGTGTACAACCCCACCAATGAAGCAATTCCACCTCACGTAGATGCCTTTTCTGTACAGATAGCTGTTTTAGCTTTTCATAAGGTTTCACTGAAATGGCATGATAGTGAAACCCCGAGCCCCCTGGCATTTTCAAAGTCAGGAGAAAATCAATAGTTATCACGCCACGTTTTGGCATACGCAAATTCATTTCTTTGCATTCCTGATACATGCCGCGCTCCCATTCTGGATATTGCGCACGCACCTCAACAACAAATGGATTCATCCCAAAATGATAGAGGCAGCGTTCCTCAAGTCCAGAATGGTTTGGCGTAAGCCCTCCACCTTTAAAGCCAAAATAATTTCCAGCAATACCAATTTTGCTATCTTGTGCTTTTTTCCAAGCTTCAAATTTCGGTGTTGATGGATGCCCACGCGGGTCATGTTTCGGCAATTCAGGAGGCCATGACAGAATCGGCTTGCCAACCAAATCCGCCAAATAAAAACCTGTTGCATTTTCTGGTCGTGGAAAGCTCTCAACGTAGTCAAGCTTACCGGTACGGAGAATACGTTTTGCATCATCCGGGGTGTAGGGCAGATGACTACAATCAGCAATTAACCTGCGTTTTGGGTATGCCATCGTGAGCATTTTTCCTGCTTCAGGTCGTTTCCTTTCACTCGCTTCTTCCACTCAGCAAAGGTTTCTGAGCAAGCAGCAAGTGACATTTGAATACCTTCGCTCACAAGCACCAAGTTAGTGGTGGTTTCGCACGACACATTGGAGAGAAGATAAGCTTTAGTGATTCGCTGCATGGGCCTTTCTTTAAGAGATAACTCGTATCGTTTTTGTATATGCCTAGTAAGCTGCTCAATTTTTCTCACATTAATAAGCTCTTGAGTTACATAACACCGTTTTCTGGCCCTTGACGGTAGAGTGCGGTCGTACCATACTTTATCGACATTTAACAGATAACGGAGTGCAGCCTTACTACCAGGTTGAGATTTCAGTTCTGCTCTATAAATGGCGGGATTTTCATGCAATAATTCAAGTAACCATTTTCTATATGTCAACCTAAGATTAGCCTGCTGCTCCCATGGAAGACCACCAACCCATTCAATGTATTGCTCTTTCGTTCGATGCCTATCCTTTCGGCGCTTGTCGGGAATTTTTTTATCCGACTCAGGATTAGAAAAACGAATACCAACCGTTTCTTGGCCTGCTCGTAGCACAGCTGAAAAATTATCAAATCCGCCAAAAACCGCATGTATGACCGCAAGATTTTGAATGGGATTGCGAATAGGAGCATAGTGACCCGAAGAACCTACCAGACGCTTCAAAGTATCCAAACCGATACCTAGGAATGAGCGATAATCCGGTCCAATAGCCTGATATAGCGCTTCATTCAACCGGTTATGTAGACGCTGGCAGTTTCCAAAGTAATGGTGCAGAGCCTGCGTGACAGACTCCGAGGACACCACTGAAGAACCCGTTCCTCGAAGAATTTGGTCGGCCATACTGGCGACCGATATGGCCATTTCTTGCGTTTTGTTATCTAGCCTTGCTACTACCCTCAAATGGCCGCCACATACACAGCGTCTCATCGGACGCCAGTTCGTCCGTACACGACGATGACCAGCTTCACAGGCCTCACAGAACGTGAGTAGTGGTCGTTTATGTACTGGGCACGCCCAAATTCCCGGCATCAAGGCAAGTCTGTGCCAGATGGCATAACCATTCTGGTGGGTGTCGCGCTCCATGCACTCTGGGCACATAGTCATCCTTCCTCGGAAAGCACCATTCGTCATACCAACACGAGCAGCCACCCCCTTAATTGCAATTCCCTTGTGATGCTCACGTAATGCTTTTGAATCTTTTTCCGTCAAGAATTTTGCATAAAGTGGAAATCGAGTATGACCATCAATTAATTCGTCAACAGGTGGAAGATTGGCCTGCAATTCCTCCCCAAGGTGGCCAAGCCCGGAGGGGAATACCCATCCTGGTCGTCTTGTAGAATCCGCTACAGTGCTTGGCCGTATAAGGACCTTTCCTTGACTCCTCTCAAATGACTGGCGCACAATAAATCCAGTCACGTCTTCTTCAGGCACCATGTGCATGGTGAACAACTGCGGATTTCTACGCACCACTGGCAATCCCCTAAATTTAAATAATCAATCTGTTTTTTTCTTTAATGCTTTACGAATAGTCTCTTCACGGAGGCCAGCTTTCTTTGCAATAGCACATGGTCTACCGACAAGCCCAGCAAGGCGCTTGAGACGCGCTCGAACAAAATCATCTTGCTGCTCCTCGCGCTTTTCCACAAAACCATTATCCTCACACTTCTTCAAAGCATAGATAGGGACTCGTGTAAGTTCTTGGAAACGATAGCGGGACATGTTTATGCGCTTTTTATCTGGCGCAGTACAAACATCAGCTGCTTCAGCGAGCGCGCTATTTAAGTTGCAAAGTAATTGGCATGGCGGGCTTGCACGCACTCCATTATTAGGCAACTGGAAAGTAGGCTGATTGGCCACAAACCAGTCATGCGCATTTCTATATAATCGCATCCATAATGTTGGATATTTCTTCCGTAAACTATTGCGAGACATTTCAGGATTTGTCTGGATTGCATTCAGCCATTCCGCCTTATCAGACTCTATGCGAGCACTCAGCGCTTTCTCGCGAGGAAGCGGTACGTCTGTCAAAATTGCAAGTTGGCGGCACACACTTGTTAGTGAAATTTGGAATTTTGCAGCAACTTCAGACGGTGACTTACCATCCACTAGCTCTTTCGTGACTAGATTAGCAATAGATTCCTTCAAAGTTTTAGGACGCCAACTAACATTAATTTCATAACGTTTGCACAACACGTTGAGTAGCGAGGCGCTAATTCCCATGGCCATTGCTGTTGCCTGCAGGGCCTTATGTTTAGCCAGCTCGGCAGCAACAACTTCACGCAACGGCATTACCTTTGGACTTACCAATCTTCTGTGCGCTGCCTCAATGGGTATGACTACCGTGGACTGGGCTGGACCGGTGTATGGCTGTTGCTCCGCAAACCAAGCAAATAACACACACCATTCTGGGTGGATACTTTTTTCATTACGCAATAGCGCACGTATCGCATTTTCAATATAGCGTTCCGACTGGCATAGAATTTTTAAACGCTCATCCGAAAAAGCTCCATCAAAAAAAATCGAGAACTTCCGTGTAAAATCCATAAGGTGAAACCGATTGTTATGATTTATCCAACCTGATAATTTGAATAAATTAATAACACTATCTTTGTCGTATCTTGATAAATGCACAGGCGTCTCCATGCAATATTCAATACGTTTCCCGAGTTCCATAGTCATAGCCACTTGATAACTATTTGGCTTTGACTGGCAGTGGGCGTCAAAAAGTAGCAACTGTCTCTTGCTGGTACGCAAAGGAACACCATGAATGGGGCAGACATTTACGAATGGCACACCCATGCGCCGATGGATGAATGAGAATCCATACTCTCTTTTTTGCTGCTCTTCACATTCAGAACATTGCAAATAACTCTGTTCACTGACGCTAAAAAGCAAAGGAAGTCGGCAGAGCCGAACAGGCCCCTTATACATATCAATCAACCTAGCCCGCTGAACAGAAAACTTCGCCTTGGGTAGGCCGCAGCAAATGAAGTTGAATTCGGTATGCTTATCGATGAGCGTATCGATATCGCCATAAAGATAGCCGAGCTCTTGATGGAACAAACCAAGGTAATTCGGCATTCCATCAAGACTGGGGCGTCTATTGAGAAGCTGGCGGCATGCCAGAGACAAAGAGTGCACGCCGCCATAACTCAGTATGCGAGTGAGGAAGGCGTTCACAATCTCTCCGTCAGGGAAGTGCGGCGCTACCAAAATGTTTCGATTCATTGCGGTCATATCCGACTCAAGATTGCTTCGTCCAACCACTCGTACACCTGAGGCTTTTCAAAAAGCGCAGCAGGAAGGTGGTCGAGATTCTTCAAGACAGCCAGCTTGCTTTGACCAGATACCACTTCTTGCGTCCTCGCTATGGCACTTCGGGCACCGGTATGCAGCTGTAACGTCCGCTCAAATATTTGCCTCACGGCGTCTTCGGTAAGGCTGCCTGGCTGCTGCATCTCAGGTGTCGTCACAAGCGTTACGTGCAGTGCCCGAAACCCCTGAACCAGCCAACCAAATCGGCCTAATGTCACGCCATATACCCACTCAGGAAGCGCTGCCGGCATCTCACAATGTTCTGGAAGCACTCCCTCCTGCCACAACCAGGTAACTACTTGCCGCCAGACACCTCTGGCTTTCGGGACCACGCCATCTACCAACGGAACAGGCTTGGGAATCGGGTCGAGATGCAGACCAGGGCCGTTGACCAGGTTAGAGGACGTAGTTCCCATAAAGCTTGTGCAGTACATGAATGCGCTGGTGCCTGAGATGAGCACTGGGATGCCTGTGTGCTGTCGCAACTTAAGCAGGAATTGCAAGATGGCCGCTGTATGCCCATTGACGTTTGCAAACCCACCACCATCAAGGACAACCAGGCCGACATTCAGCAGGGTGCAGATTGCAATCGCCACATTCTGGCCACGCCAACCCTCTATATCGGACAGTGCATTGATATCGGTGTCGTACCCTCCAATCACAGACAGAACGCGCTCACGCATATCCCTAAGCATCCCCTGGAGCGTTCCGCAGGTCGGGTAGGTTAGGTAGAGAACCGGTATCACCCACATACATCGCGGGGCAGGATGCTCTCCCTCGACCAAAAATGGCCTTCCCAAGATTTCAACCAACCGCCGCAAAGCCGCAGTTCGCCCCATTAATGAGGGTCCTGTCAGCCAGAATCCTGTGTCGGTGATAGAGCTGAGACATGCTGGCAGTGGTCGCAATCTCTCTCCATGCAGAACCTCCGCGGTTGCGTGGAAATAACGCCGAAATTCCTCACAACCAAACTGCTTGGCGCGGTATACCTCACGAATTTTGGCTAGAACCTGCGAAATAAACGTCAGTGTCTCCGTTAGCGGGAGATAGGCCCCGCTGAAACTGGAGAGGGCTTGGATTTTGGTCTCGGGGTCGGCCTCTCGCAGTTCTGCTGCATGAGGCACAGCCGGCCACCGCATCTTATTGCGCAACTCTGTGGCCGACAGTACCCGCATGATTTCGGCCATGCGGGGGCTCAATAGGTCGCTCACTGCAACTGAAGTGGAACTCAAGACAACTTCCCGCGGCATCACTTGCGGGGCACGGGAAGCCGTGGTGACCAGTGAGTTATGCATGGTGGCCACCTATCAAGGCAGCTTCGAACCAGAACGCATACAAGCCGCACCGGGAAAAACGATGAGGCAACGGACAGTAGGTGTGGTCCCTGGACGGGCAACTTACGATAAAAGAGTCTGGGCGGCGGGAGTATAGGCGGCCGCCATCCTTGACGCGGATAGTCATTTCCATTGATTGCATCCATAGCTTCGCCCCCCTGCAGCCAAAAAATTGGCCGCAGGGGTTGACAGAGCACGCCATGCATGAAACCATCCCGTCTGAATTGGGAGTTTGGGCGGCTTCAAGTTTGGCTTGCCACTAAAACAAACTCAGTGGAGGGATTTCTGGCGGCAACCAGAAACCCTCCATTTTCATTTGTGGTGCACAGATTGTTGGTGCTGCTATCGAATTAGCGTTTACATGCTTGTGCTCCAGCCCACTGTGATTGAAAAATGGTGTAACGGGGCAGTTGACAAAAAACCAATTTACGGTATATTATGGTTAAATGTCGGTTTTTTGCCTACGCATAAAGCAAAAGAATTCGCATTCTACTGCGCACACCCTCCCCAAAGCAAGGGCCCGCGCTCGCACAGCAGTTCTGTGCGCACGCACACAACCAGCCTGTTGCAATACCCTCGCTTAACTCAGCTTCCAAACCGCCAAGCCATCTCTTTGCTCACTCTGTTGCGCCATAAGCTCCCTTCTTAGCCCACATGCAAGCCATCACACCAACAATTGGCAGAAACAGCCGACCTTCCTACAATTGAGCTACTTCAACGCTGATAGCAGGGTCCTTGCCCATTCCTGACGGCGAGAGCTCTCCTATAAAATATAGGTATTTACAGCGTAAACAATAGACGTAAATTTCGAGAACACAAGGAAATTTGTGAGCGAAAAAATTGCTCCTTGGGCAAGCCTGGCTGCCCGTGTCGTTCGCGTTGCCCTCATGCGAAAAGATGTGGGCTATGCCGAGCTCGCCAGACGGTTAGCTACTACATTTGGCATGCACGAAGACGAAAAAGCGCTGGCGTCTCGTGTCGCGCTCGGAAGGGTACGTTTGGAGTTATTCCTGCAGATTCTTCATGTGATTGATGCCGAGCCGCCTATGCTTTGGCAAACAGCATTTGATGTTGCAACCCCTTGGGAAGAGCGTGCTAAAGCTGTCATTCTTAGCGAAATCCGTCAAATCCCACCGGTGAGCATCGATGAGCTTGTCGCTCGGCTAACCACGCTTGGCGCCAGCTTCACACAGAAGACCCTCGCCGCTCACGTAACGTCTGGAAATCTATTCCTACCCGACTTCCTACGATGCCTCGTTATCCTGCGCAGCAGAAGTTTGGACGCCTTTATTGAATACCGAGACTTGGTTTCGGCCGCAGCATCCACACCTGCAAGCGGCGACTAAACAAACCAAGCATCATTGCCATGCCCCCAACTTCGTCACTCGCTCCTCGACGAAAAAGTATGTATTAACTTACATTTTTACAGAAAGCTACTACCCCTACAGAACCCATTACCAACGTCAGTCAACAGCCTTACCAGCTATACCCCCATCGCAGGCTGCAGACCACACATCATCCAAGACGCCCAAGACGGAGGAGCCCAGATGGCCATCTCCCTGCACAACCGAAGGCGTGGGTTTTAAGCTATACGGATATACCCCACTAGATGTGCTACTCATAAAATCCGCTTGTGAGTAATACCGAAGACGTGAATACCACCGTACTGAGTAGGCAACGCTACGGCAGCAAGAGGAGGTTAGGCGGTGGCGCCCAGGGCGAATTCTAAAAAGAATGGGGGGAGGTTGTTCTTGTGCAATTCTAGCTGAAAAATGTCGCGACAAATAAATACGTTGGGAAGCAATGCTGGCGCGGGTTTCCGGACAACTGAGGCTACGAAAACCCACGCTTCTATGAAACGCAAAACCAACGCTTCTATTTACCGCCTACAAACGTAGTCAAGTCATCACACGCCTGCTTACTCAACCGTCACACTCTTAGCCAGGTTGCGTGGTTTGTCGACGTCCGTGCCGCGGGCCAGGGCGACGTGGTAGGCCAGCATCTGTACCGGAATGGTGTGGACGATGGCGGACAGCACGCCGACATGGCGTGGAGTGCGGATGACATGCACGCCGTCGGACTCGCTGAAGTGGCTGTCCAGATCGGCAAACACAAACAGCTCGCCGCCACGGGCGCGCACTTCCTGCATGTTTGACTTCACCTTTTCCAGCAGGGCGTCATTAGGAGCGATCACCACCACCGGCATGCTTTCGTCCACCAGCGCCAGCGGGCCATGCTTCAGCTCGCCTGCCGGGTAGGCTTCGGCGTGGATGTAGGAGATTTCCTTGAGCTTGAGCGCGCCTTCCAGGGCAATCGGGTAGTGCAGGCCACGGCCCAGGAACAGCGCGTTCTGCTTGCCGGCAAACTTGTCGGACCAGGCCTTGATTTGCGGTTCCAGATTCAGTGCGTGCTGCACCGAGCCCGGCAGCTGACGCAGGGCTTCCTGATAGCCGTGTTCGGCAGCGGCATCCACCCGGCCACGCTGCTTGCCCAGGGTAACGGCCAGGGCGAACAGACCCACCAGCTGGGTGGTGAAGGCCTTGGTGGAGGCGACGCCGATTTCTGCGCCGGCTCGGGTGTAGAACACCAGTTCGCTGGCGCGCGGAATGGCGGATTCGCGCACATTGCAGATGGACAGGGCCATGCTGTGGCCCAGCTCCTTGGCGTATTTCAGCGCTTCCATGGTGTCCAGCGTTTCACCGGACTGGGAGATGGTAACCACCAGATGCTTGGGGTTGGCAAAGGCATCACGGTAGCGGTATTCGCTAGCGATTTCCACATCGCAGCTGATGCCGGCAATGCTTTCAATCCAGTACTTGGCCGTCAGGCCGGCGTAGAAGCTGGTACCGCAGGCCAGAATCTTGACGCCCTCGACTTGCGGCAGCAGTTCGCTGGCACGCGCACCAAACAGCTCGGCGACAAAGCCGTTTTCCAGCACCGCTTCGATGGTGTCGGACAGGGCCTTGGGCTGCTCGTGGATTTCCTTTTGCATGAAATGGCTGTACGGGCCCAGTTCCAGCGAAGCCAGCGAAACATCAGACACATGCACGGCGCGCTCGATGAGCTGGTCGTTCTTGTCATGCAGCAATACGCTGTCGCGGGTAAGCAGGCCGATATCGCCTTCTTCCAGGAAGATGACACGGCGCGTGGCAGACAGGATGGCAGAGACGTCGGAGGCAATGAAGTGCTCGCCCTCGCCCAGTCCCACCAGCAGCGGGCAGCCCATGCGGGCGCATACCAGCTCGTCCGGACGGTCCAGCGCGATGACGCCGATGGCGTAAGCGCCGCTCAGCTGGCGGGTGGCCTGCTTGACGGCATCGAACAGGCTGACACCCTTCTGGTAATGATGGTGTACCAGATGGGCGATGACTTCAGTATCGGTTTGCGATTCGAACACATAGCCCAGGGCCTTGAGGGCTTCGCGCTGCTGTTCGTGGTTTTCAATGATGCCGTTGTGCACCACGGCAATGCTGTCGTGCGAGACATGCGGGTGGGCATTGGGTTCGGTCACGCCGCCATGGGTGGCCCAGCGGGTGTGGCCAATGCCCAGCGTGCCCTGCAGGTTTTCGGCGGCAGCGGCGGCTTCCATTTCGGCCACGCGGCCAACACGGCGCACCCGGCTGATGGCCGTGCCGGTATGCACGGCGATGCCGGCGGAGTCATAACCGCGATATTCCAGTCGCTTCAGGCCGTCTACCAGGATGGAAACCACATTGCGCGCCGCAATGGCGCCGACGATGCCACACATTATTTTCTCCTTGCACTGTCACTGTTCGAGGGCGCGCAAATCAGCGTGATGCCCTTCGCTTTGATCATGTCCGCTGATGCGGCGGGCAGGGCCTCGTCGGTAATCAGGGTGTGAATGTTGTGCCACGGCAATTCCAGGTTGGGAATGCGGCGGCCTATCTTGTCCGACTCCACCATGACGATGACTTCGCGCGCCACTTCAGCCATGACCCGCGACAGCCCCACCAGCTCGTTGAAGGTGGTGGTGCCGCGTTCCAGATCGATGCCGTCGGCACCGACAAATAGCTGGTCGAAATCGTAGGAGCGCAGCACCTGCTCGGCCACCTGCCCCTGAAACGATTCGGAGTGCGGGTCCCAGGTGCCACCGGTCATCAGCAGGGTGGGTTCGTTTTCCAGCTCGCGTAGCGCAGCGGCCACATTGAGCGAATTGGTCATCACCACCAGGCCGCGCTTGTTACCCAGCAAGGGAATCATGCCGCTGGTGGTGGTACCGCTATCGATGATGATGCGGTTATGGTCGCGAATGCGCTCGGCAGCGGCACGGGCGATATCCAGCTTGCGGTCGGACAGCTGGCCGGCATCCGGCTCGGCCATCATTTCGCTGGGCAGGGACACCGCACCACCATAGCGGCGCAGCAGCAGGCCACCGGTTTCCAGCAGGGCCAGATCCTTGCGGATGGTGACTTCAGAGGTGGCAAAGCGGCGGGTCAGCTCGTCCACGCTCACCTCGCCCTGTTCTTGCACCAGAGTGGCAATGGCATGGCGGCGCTGCTGAGTGTTTCGTTTGGTCATGCCATCATTTCGTTTCGAAAGTTTGCCGATGATAGCAAGGCGGAAAAACCTTGGCAATGAAACAAAACAACAAATCAAGCAATTTTCTTTCGAAACGAAAGAAAAACGACAACATTGAAAGATAACATCCAGCAAAAACCCGGTGGCTTCCATACAGGAAACACACCGGGCATCGGAGGCTGGCGCTAAGTAGCTTCAGCTCTTTTTCTGCGGTCGCTTCCAGCCGGCAATCGTCACCTGCCGTGCACGGGCCACGGTCAGGGCATCGGCCGGGGCGGTGCGGCTGATCACCGAGCCGGCACCGACTGTTGCGCCGCTTTCCAGGGTAACCGGGGCCACCATCAGCGTGCCGGAGCCGACAAACACATTGTCGCCAATCACGGTCTTGAACTTGTTCACGCCATCGTAATTGCAAGTCACCGAGCCGGCACCCACGTTCACCTTGCTGCCGATTTCGGCATCACCGATATAGGTGAGGTGATTGACCTTGGAACCCAAACCAATGCTGCTCTTTTTCACTTCGACGAAATTGCCGATGTGCACTTCGTCGGCCAGCACGGCACCAGGGCGCAGGCGAGCATAGGGACCGAGGCGGCAATCCGCTCCGACCACAGCATCTTCCAGATGGGAAAACGCGGCAATGCGGCTACCGGCGGCGACGCTGACATTCTTCAGGATGCAGTTGGCACCGATTTCGACATTGTCGCCCAGTTCCACCACACCTTCGAACACGCAATTGACGTCAATGCTGACATCACGGCCGTGTTGCAGGGTGCCACGAATATCGATGCGGCCCGGGTCGGCCAGCGTGACACCGGCAGTCAGCAGTGCACGCGCCTGGTTTTGTTGCAGGATGCGCTCCAGTTCGGCCAGTTGCAGCTTGTTGTTGACCCCAGCGGCTTCCCAGGAGGCCGACACGCTGGCGCTTTCCACACTGATGCCAGCCGCAACGGCCAGTTCCAGCACGTCGGTCAGATAGTATTCGCCCTGGGCATTGCCATTGCGCAAGGCATGCAGCCAGTCGCCCAGATGACGGTTGGGCAGCACCATCATGCCGGTATTGATTTCACGGATGGCCAGCTGCTCCGGCGTGCAATCCTTGTGCTCGACAATGGCCTTGAGCTTGCCATCGGCATCGCGCAGCATGCGGCCATAGCCAGTGGCATCGTCCAGAATATCGGTCAGCACCGCCATGCCATCACCAGCAGCGGCAATCAGCTGCTGCAGCGTTTCGCTGCGGGTGAGCGGAACATCGCCGTACAGCACCAGGGTCTTACCATCCTGCGGCAAGGCCGACAGCGCCATTTTCAGCGCGTGACCCGTCCCCAGTTGCTCGGCCTGTTCAGCCCAGATGATGTCTTCGTCCTTGATGACCTGGCGCACCTGCTCGCCGCCAAATCCGTACACCACCACCAGCCGCGTCGGCTTGAGCGTGCGAGCGGTGGCAATGACGCGCGCCAGCATTGGCGCACCGCCGATGGGGTGCAAAACCTTGGGTTTGGCGGAGTACATGCGGGTACCCTTGCCTGCCGCCAGAATGACAATACTGAGGCTATCCATGCGAACTCTTTGCTGACCAGAAATGAAAAAGGCTGCCACATAAGTGGCAGCCTGCAACTATACACGATTCGTTCTCGCGCTTTTAGTGCACACGCTTCTTGAGGTAATCCAGTGCCTTGAGCTGGGCAATGGCTACTGCCAGGGCAGCGTGCGCCTTTGCCGTGCTCAGGTCATCGGTAGCGTGCTGCAGAGATTCCTCTGCGGCGCGCTTGGCCTCATTGGCGCGAGCTTCGTCGAGATCCTCGCCGCGGATCGCCGTATCAGCCAGTACGGTGATGTGGGTGGGCTGTACTTCCAGCATGCCGCCGGAGACAGCCACCAACACTTCTTCCTTGCTGCCGGGTACTGTCATGCGCAGTACACCGGGTTTGATACGGGTCAGGAGCGGCACGTGTCGCGGATAGACACCGATCTCACCTTCCAGCGCCGGAGCGACCAGAAACTCGGCTTCGCCAGAGTAGATGAGTTGTTCGGTGCTCACCACTTCCACATGCATCTTGGACATAAGCCCTCTCCTTAATTAAAGGGTCTTGGCTTTCTCAGCGGCTTCTTCAATAGAGCCAACCATGTAGAACGCTTGTTCCGGCAGGTGGTCGTATTCGCCAGCGAGAATCGCCTTGAAGCCCTTGATGGTGTCGCGCAGGGAGACGTATTTGCCCGGGGAACCGGTAAATACTTCGGCCACGTGGAAGGGCTGGGACAGGAAACGCTGGATCTTACGCGCGCGTGCCACGACCAGTTTGTCTTCCTCGGACAGTTCGTCCATACCCAGAATGGCGATGATGTCGCGCAGTTCCTTGTAGCGCTGCAGCGTGGATTGCACGCCACGGGCTACGGAGTAGTGCTCGTCACCAACCACCAGCGGGTCCAGCTGGCGCGAAGTGGAGTCCAGCGGGTCAACGGCCGGGTAGATACCCAGGGCAGCGATGTCACGCGACAGAACCACGGTAGCGTCCAAGTGGGCAAAGGTGGTTGCCGGGGACGGGTCGGTCAAGTCATCCGCAGGGACGTATACGGCCTGGATGGAGGTAATGGAACCATCCTTGGTCGAGGTAATACGTTCTTGCAGACGGCCCATTTCTTCGGCCAGAGTCGGCTGGTAACCCACGGCGGAAGGCATACGGCCCAGCAGTGCGGATACTTCGGTACCGGCCAGGGTGTAACGGTAGATGTTGTCAACGAACAACAGTACGTCACGGCCCTTGCCAGACTCGTCCTTCTCGTCACGGAAGTGCTCGGCCATGGTCAGACCGGTCAGAGCAACGCGCAGACGGTTACCCGGCGGCTCGTTCATCTGGCCATACACCATCGCTACCTTGTCCAGTACGTTGGAGTCCTTCATTTCGTGGTAGAAGTCGTTACCTTCACGGGTACGCTCACCTACACCAGCGAACACGGACAGACCGGAGTGGGCCTTCGCGATGTTGTTGATCAGTTCCATCATGTTCACGGTCTTGCCTACACCGGCACCGCCGAACAGACCAACCTTACCGCCCTTGGCGAACGGGCACAGCAGGTCAATCACCTTGATGCCAGTTTCCAACAGGTCGGTAGCGGAAGACAGCTCGTCGAACTTCGGAGCAGACTGGTGAATGGCGCGACGTGCGTCGGTAGCCACCGGACCAGCTTCATCAACCGGATTACCCAGTACATCCATGATACGACCCAGGGTGGCGTTACCCACCGGCACCGAAATCGGTGCGCCGGTGTTGGCAACAGCCATGCCACGCTTCAGGCCGTCCGAGCTACCCATCGCAATGGTACGGACCACGCCGTCGCCCAGCTGTTGCTGGACTTCGAGCGTCAGGTCAGCGTCAACCAGCTTCAGGGCATCATAAACCTTCGGCATGGCGTCGCGCGGGAATTCCACGTCGATCACCGCACCAATGATTTGTACGATTTTGCCTTGGCTCATTATCGGTTCCTAAACATTTAACTTTTACAGTCTGTGTACGGCTTACACCGCTGCGGCACCAGCCACAATCTCAGACAGCTCAGTGGTAATCGCCGCTTGACGGGCCTTGTTGTACACAAGGCGCAGCTGCTTGATCGTATTACCCGCGTTGTCGGTTGCGGCTTTCATGGCCACCATACGCGCTGCCTGTTCGGAAGCCATATTTTCGGCCAGAGCCTGATACACCACCGACTCCAGGTAACGCTTGACCAAGAACTCCATCAGGCTCGGGGCATCCGGTTCGTAGAGGTAATCCCACGAATGCGAGTGCTCCACCACCATGTGATGCGGAGTCAACGGCAGGAGCTGTTCGATTGTCGGTTCCTGTTTCATCGTGTTGATGAAACCGGAATAGACGATGTAAACCGCGTCCAGTTCGCCTTCAGCGTACTGCTTGAACAGCACTGTAAGCGGGCCAATTAGTTTGTCCATCTTCGGAATATCACCGAGCTGGACGGCGCTAGCCACGACATTGAGACGAGCACGCTGGGTTGCAGCCAGGGCCTTTTGACCCAGGCAGCACACGTCGATTTCGACGTTTTGATCCTGCAGTTCCTTGACCTTGGCATAGAAGCGCTTGAACGAGTTCACGTTCAGGCCGCCACACAGGCCCTTGTCAGAGGAAACCAGGATGATACCAGCGCGCTTGACAACGTCACGGCGTGCAAGCAGTGGATGACCAAGATCCGCGTTTGCCTGAGCAAGGTGCGCCATAACCGTGCGCACCTTCTCAGCATAAGGACGGGCAGCGCGCATACGCTCTTGCGTTTTGCGCATCTTGGAGGTTGACACCATTTGCATCGCGCGAGTGATCTTCTGCGTGTTTTGCACGCTTCGGATCTTGGTGAGAATCTCTTTACCGACTGCCATTCCTGAACCTTTCTTTAGCTACGACGTGAGTCGAAAGGCTCAGTTGAAGCTGTAGCCAGCCTTGAACGATTCCATCGCCTTGGCCAGTAGCTTCTCGTTGTCGCCGGACAGATCGCCCGAAGCGTTAACGGCTGCCAGTACATCGCTGTGGTTCGCACGCACGTAGGCGAGGAACTCAGCTTCGAATGCCAGGGCCTTCTTCACCGGAACGTCTTCGTAGCTGCCCTTGTTCACAGCCCACAGGGTCAGCGCCATTTCAGCGGTGGCCAGCGGCACGAACTGCTTCTGCTTCATCAGTTCGGTAACCACTTCACCGTGTTGCAGCTGCTTGCGGGTTGCTTCGTCCAGGTCGGAAGCGAACTGCGAGAACGCAGCCAGTTCACGATACTGGGCCAGGGCCAGACGAATACCACCACCCAGCTTTTTGATGACCTTGGTCTGGGCCGCACCACCCACGCGCGATACCGAGATACCGGCGTTGATGGCCGGACGGATACCTGCGTTGAAGAGGTCGGATTCCAGGAAGATCTGGCCGTCAGTGATGGAAATCACGTTGGTCGGAACGAAGGCGGAAACGTCACCAGCCTGGGTTTCGATGATAGGCAGTGCGGTCAGCGAACCGGTCTTGCCCTTCACTTCGCCCTTGGTCAGTTTTTCTACTTCGTCCTCGTTGATGCGGGAAGCACGTTCCAGCAGACGGGAGTGGAGGTAGAACACGTCGCCAGGATAGGCTTCACGGCCCGGCGGACGACGCAGCAGCAGGGAGATCTGACGATAGGCAACGGCTTGCTTGGACAAGTCATCGTATACGATCAGTGCATCTTCGCCGCGGTCGCGGAAGTATTCGCCCATGGAGCAGCCGGAGTACGGTGCAATGAATTGCAGCGCAGCAGCTTCGGAAGCGGTAGCGGCAACGATGATGGTGTGACCCAGTGCACCGTGCTCTTCCAGCTTGCGAACCACGTTGGCGATGGACGAGGCTTTTTGACCTACGGCTACGTAGATACAAACAACGCCCGTGCCCTTTTGATTGATGATGGCGTCCAGAGCAACGGCAGTCTTGCCGGTCTGGCGGTCACCAATGATCAGCTCACGCTGACCACGGCCAACCGGAACCATGGAGTCAATGGCTTTCAGGCCGGTCTGCATCGGCTGGGATACGGATTGACGCGCAATCACACCCGGCGCGATCTTTTCGATCGGGCTGGACAGCTTGGCGTTAACCGGACCCTTGCCGTCGATCGGCTGACCCAGAGCATTGACAACACGGCCCACCAGTTCCGGACCTACCGGCACTTCCAGAATGCGACCGGTACACTTGACTTCGTCGCCTTCGGAAATGTGTTCGTACTCGCCCAGAATCACGGCGCCGACAAAGTCGCGCTCCAGGTTCATGGCGAGGCCGTAGGTATTGCCCGGGAACTCGAGCATTTCGCCCTGCATCACGTCTGCCAGACCGTGGATACGAACGATACCGTCGGTCACGGAAATGACCGTACCCTTGGTACGGACTTCAGCGCCTTCAGCCAGGTTCTGAATCTTGGCCTTGATCAGATCGCTGATTTCAGAGGGGTTCAACTGCATGATCTCTCCTAATTCTTGAGGCTTGCCGCCATCGCTTGCAGCTTGCCGCGCACGGAACTGTCGATGACATCGTCACCTACCAGTACGCGCACACCACCGATCAGATCGGCATTGTCACGCACATCAAGACGTACGGTTTTGCCGTATTTCTTGGAAAGCGTGCTGGTGAGTTCGGCTTTCTGTTCTTCGGTCAGCGGGAACGCCGTTTCAACTTGCGCATCAACGATGTTTTCCGCTTCGGCCTTGTACAGTTCGAACTGACTGGCGATATGCGGCAGCAGCATCAGGCGGTGGTTCTCGATCAGGGCGACCAGAAAGTTTTTCACGCTTTCATTGGCACGCTCGCCGAGGACATCCAGCATCAGCGCCTCAACCTCTTTTGCGGTATGTTTCGGATCGGTGACAACTTCGACCATATCCGGGTTGTTCACCATGGCAGCCAGCCACGCAAGCGCATCGGACCACTGGTCCAGCGTACGCGTTTCGGTGGCGAGGCTGTATACCGCTTCGGCGTAGGGCCTTGCGACGGTAATGAGTTCTGCCATGAGTTAATTAAAACTCCGCTTTGATGGAGGAAAGCAGGTCGGCGTGCTTGGCTGCATCGATCTCTTTGCGCAGGATCTTCTCTGCGCCGACTACGGCCAGCTGGGCCACATGCTCACGCAGGGCTTCCTTGGCACGCATCACTTCCTGATCGATCTGACCTTTGGCGTCAGCCACAATACGGGCACCTTCAGTGCTGGCATTGTCTTTGGCTTCGTCCACGATCTGGGTAGCACGCTTCTCGGCAGAAGCAATGATTTCCATTGCTTGCTGCTTGGCCTTGCGAACTTCGTCCGCAACGCGCTTTTCAGCGGCTTCCAGATCTTGCTTGCCACGTTCTGCAGCGGCCAAGCCGTCTGCAATACGCTTGGCACGCTCTTCCATCATATTGGTAAGCGGAGGCCAAACAAACTTCATGGTGAACCATACCAGGATGGCGAACGTGATCGCCTGGCCCAGTAGTGTTACGTTAAATTCCACGCTTGTTTTCCTCCAGAGAATGACTTCTACACCAACCGTTTACTGACTAAAAATTAGCCACCCAGAGCTGCTTTGGCAGCGGACAGGAACGGGTTGCTGAAGGTGTACAGCATGGCAACGCCCACACCGATCATGGAAATCGCGTCAAGCAGACCGGCGATAATGAACAGCTTGGTTTGCAGAACCGGGATCATTTCCGGTTGACGGGCGGAGGCCTCGAGGAACTTGCCACCCAGAATGGCGAAACCGATAGCAGTACCCAGAGCGCCCAGGCCAATGATCAGAGCAGCTGCGATAGCGGTCATCGACTGAATCTGAGAAACGAGTGCTTCCATTATTTATCTCCTAAGACTTATGCAAGGATGGTTGGTAAAAAAACTAAAACAAAGGTAAAGCTCAAACTAAAACAAATACCACGAACTCTTTAGTGCGCTTCCACTGCCAGGCTCAGGTACACGATGGTCAGCATCATGAACACGAAGGCCTGCAGGGTAATGATCAGGATGTGGAAGATGGCCCACGGTGCGCCCAGAACCCACTGCGCGCCCCAAGGCAGCAGTGCAATCAGGATGAAGATCAGTTCGCCAGCGTACAGGTTACCGAACAAACGAAGCGAGAGAGAGATCGGCTTGGCGACCAGCTCCACCAACTGGAAGATGAAGTTCAGCGGCGCCAGGATGATGGCACCAACCGGATGGTGGGTATGGAAAGGAGCAGTCAGCAGTTCCTTGAACCAGCCGCCCAGGCCCTTGGCCTTGATGGAGAAGCCGATGATGCACAGGAATACAGACAGCGACATGGCGAACGTGGCGTTCACGTCGGCGGTCGGTACCGAGCGGAAGTAAACGTGATGTGCTTCCAGGCCGAAGAAGGTGTGACCGATCCACTGTGCAATATTCGGCAGCAGGTCAACCGGCAGCATGTCCATGGCGTTCATCAGGAAGATCCAGCAGAAGATGGTCAGCGCCAGCGGAGCGATGACCTTGCTTTTGGCATGGAAGATTTCCTTGACCTGGGTATCGACCAGTTCAATGATGGATTCGACGAACAACTGCAACTTGCCCGGATTTTCCAGGCTGGCGCGACGAGCCACCATGGCGAAGATGCCGGCGAACACGAAAGCCAGTACCAGCGATACCGAGAAGGTGTCTACGTGCAGGCTCCAGAAGCCACGAGCCGGGGACGGATCGGAGTTCCAGAAAGTAAGGTGGTGGTTAATGTACTCAATTGCGTTGCTTGCCATCGCTCTTTTCTCAATTATTTGATTAGAAGCCCTAACCAGTAGCCGGACACCGTGGCGAAAAAGCCTGCCAGCAAACCCACTACCGATAAATCCTTGAAAAACACCAAAGATGCACCAAACATAAAGACAGTCAGCAGGAATTTCACTGCCTCAGCCTTGAAGTGCGCCTTCATCAGCACCGCAGGTGGGACATGCCGCTTGGCGTAGGCGATTCTGGCATAGACCGCGGCTGGAATCAGCGCCGACAATCCCCCCAACAGAACCGACACCGGAACCACCGTGGTGCCACCACTCAATATGGCACCAAGTAGCACAGCCACTACAAGCAGTTTTGCCTGCAGGCGCAGTACGCGCCCGACTTCCGCATTTTGCATGTCCGACACTTAAAAAATCGCTCGATTATAGGCTGAGGGCTTGATTTGCGTCAAACTGAACATCACCCGCACCATTGCAGTGCAACATATAATCATTTGCTTGATTTTGCTTGAAGTTTTTCCAGCAGCCGTTCCAGATCGTCCAGATTGGCATACTCCACTTGCAAACGGCCTTGCCCGCGCGCGCCATGACGGATGCTGACCTTGGCTCCGATGCGCTCCGAGACTTCCTGCTCCAGCCGGGCAATGTCCGGATCGACACGCTTGTCCACGGCAGCCACTGTGGTTTTTTGGTCAGACAATTGTTGTACCCGGCGCTCGACTTCACGCACCGACCACCCCTTGTCCACCGCCAAATGCGCCAGCTCCAGCTGCTGCACCACGGGTAGCGCCAGCAAGGCACGGGCATGGCCCATTTCCAGCAGTCCCTGATGCAGCATGTGCTGTACCGGCTCCGGTAGCGCCAACAGGCGCAACAGATTGGAGACCGCGCTGCGCGAGCGGCCTACTGCATCGGCAGCGGTTTCGTGCGTCAGACCGAATTCGCTGATCAGCCGCTTGAGACCTTGCGCTTCTTCTATCGGGTCCAGCTCCTGGCGCTGGATGTTCTCGATCAGTGCCATGGCCAGGGCGGCTTCATCAGCCACGGTTTTCACCACGGCCGGCACTTCGGTGAGACCGGCCTTGCGCGCGGCGCGCCAGCGGCGTTCACCGGCGATCAGTTCGTACTCACCGAGGCCTACTTCGCGCACCACCACCGGCTGGATAATGCCCTGCGCCCGGATCGAAGCCGCCAGTTCGTCCAGTGCCACTTCGTTCATATGACTGCGCGGCTGGTATTTACCGGGACGGATCAGGTCGATGGAAAGCGTGGTAAGACGGTCGTCTACCGCAGCGCTGGTGGCGAGGAGCGCGTCAAGACCGCGCCCGAGTCCTTTGAGTTTGGCCATGTTGTCAGACAGATGGAGTTGCGGTTGCGGATTCGAGGCGGGCAGTCAGTTCCTGCGCCAGCGCGAGATAGGCCTGCGCACCGCGGGCATTGCGGTCGTACACCAGACCGGGCAGACCATGGCTGGGTGCCTCGGCCAGCCGCACATTGCGCGGGATGACGGTTTCGAACACCTTGCTGCCAAAATGGCTGGCCAGTTGCTCGGAAACCTGCTGTGAAAGATTACTACGCGCATCGAACATGGTACGCAGCAGGCCCATGATTTCAATGCGCGGATTCACCGCTGCGCGCACCTTGCGCAGGGTGGTGACCAGATCGGACAACCCTTCCAGCGCATAGTATTCGCACACCATGGGAATCAGCACGCTATTGGCGGCAACCAGCCCGTTCAGCGTCAGCAGATTGAGCGAGGGCGGGCAGTCGATCAACACATAGTCGTACTGATCATCGACCAGACTGAGTGCGTTTTTCAGACGGGCTTCGCGTGCCAGCTCATTCACCAGCTCCAGCTCGGCTCCGCCCAGGTCGCGGTTCGCGGGCAGTACGTGATAGCCGCCCTGCTTGGCAGGCTGGCGCACCTCTTCCACCGAGGCATCGCCCAGCAGCACGTGATAGACCGACTGCTCCAGCGTCTGCTTGGCGATGCCGCTACCCATGGTGGCATTGCCCTGCGGATCGAGATCCACTATCAGCACCCGCCGCCCCAGCTCGGCCAGACCTGCTGCCAGGTTGACCACGGTGGTGGTCTTGCCGACCCCACCTTTCTGGTTGGCGACCGCGATCACCCGTGCATTCATTTAGCCACCATTCTGACCAGATGGCGTTCGGCGTCCAGACCAGGCACCGACACCGGCAATACTTCGGCCACGGCCACCGTCTCCGGCAGCAGCGAGATTTCTTCGTAGGGATAGACACCCTTCATCGCCAGATACTGGCCGCCTTCGGCCAGCAGGTGCGGGGTGAGCTTGACGAACTCCGCCAGCTCGGCAAAGGCGCGGCTGGTGATGCGGTCGAACTTCTGCTCTGGCTGATAGGCTTCCACCCGGCTGGTGATGACCTCGACATTGGGCAGGCCCAGTTCGATGACGGCCTGGCGCAAGAAGGTGGTTTTCTTGTGGTTGGAATCCAGCAGCACCACCTGCAAATCGGGCCGGGCAATGGCCGCCGGAATACCGGGCATGCCGCCGCCAGAGCCGACGTCCAGCAGGCGGGCACCACCATTCAGGTGCGGCACCAGCGACAGGCTGTCCAGCAGGTGGTAGCTGACCATGCGCTGTTCTTCACGCACGGCGGTCAGGTTATAAGTGTGGTTCCATTTGGCCAGCAGCGTCAGATAGCCATCCAGCAAGGCCAGCTGTTGTTCATTCAACCCCAGGGCCAGTTGATCCAGCCCGTTTTTCAGTTCTGCAGTATGTGTCATGCGCTTGGCTTGGCAATTATTCAATTTTGGCGTCGGTAAAACCGCGTTTCAGATGCACCATCAGCAGCGCAACGGCCGCCGGGGTAATGCCCTGGATGCGCGAAGCCTGGCCCAGGTTTTCCGGGCGCTGCTGATTCAGTTTTTGTTGCACTTCCTTGGACAGGCCCTTGACCAGAGCAAAGTCGATGTCGGCCGGCAGGCGGATGTCTTCCAGATTGTCGCGCCGCGCCAGCTCTTCGTTCTGGCGGTTGATATAGCCTTGATATTTGACCTGAATTTCCACTTGTTCGGCAACCACGTCGTCCGCCACACCGCCAGCAGCCTCGGGCAGGGTCATCAGGTCGCGGTAGGCGACATTGGGGCGCTTGAGCAGGTCGAACAGGTTGTATTCACGCTCGATGCCCTTGCCCAGCAAGGTTTCCAGCGCGGCAGCGTCCTGCAGTTTGGCCGGATGCAGCCAAGTGGTTTTCAGGCGTGCGGTTTCGGCTTCCACTGCGTCGCGCTTGCGGCAGAAGGCCTCCCATTGCGCATCGCCCACCAGGCCCAGCTTGCGGCCCATCTCGGTGAGGCGCAAGTCGGCATTGTCTTCGCGCAGCTGCAGGCGGAATTCGGCACGGCTGGTAAACATGCGGTAAGGCTCGGACACCCCCTTGGTGATGAGGTCATCCACCAGCACGCCCAGATAGCCCTCGTCGCGACGCGGACACCAGCCTTCCTCGTCACGCGAATACAGGCCAGCATTCAGGCCTGCCAGCAGGCCTTGCGCCGCCGCTTCTTCGTAGCCGGTGGTGCCGTTGATCTGGCCGGCAAAGAACAGCCCCTTGATGGCCTTGGTTTCCAGTGTGGACTTGAGGCCACGCGGGTCGAAATAATCGTATTCGATGGCATAGCCGGGGCGCAGGATGTGGGCGTTTTCCATGCCGCGAATCGAACGCACTGCTGCCAGCTGGATATCAAACGGCAGGCTGGTGGAAATCCCGTTGGGGTAGAACTCGTGCGTGGTCAGGCCTTCCGGTTCCAGGAAAACCTGATGGCTGTCCTTGTCGGCGAAACGGTTGATCTTGTCTTCGATGGACGGGCAATAACGCGGCCCCACCCCTTCGATCACCCCGGTAAACATCGGACTACGCTCGAAGCCGGAGCGGATGATGTCGTGGGTTTGCTGATTGGTATGGGTAATCCAGCACGGCAGCTGCTTGGGATGCATGCTGCGCTGGCCGCGATAGGAGAACACCGGCTCGGGGGTGTCGCCCGGCTGCTCTTCCATTACCGAAAAATCGATGCTGCGGCCATCGATACGCGGCGGGGTACCGGTCTTGAGACGCCCCACCGGCAAATCCAGCTCGCGCAAACGCGCACCCAGCGTGGAAGCAGCCTGATCGCCAGCCCGGCCACCCGTGTAATTTTCCAGGCCGACATGAATCTTGCCGGACAAAAAGGTGCCGGCAGTCAACACCACGGTGCGGGCGCGAAAAGTAATGCCGATGGCCGTGATGGCACCGGCCACGTGATCCCCTTCGATCAGCAGATCATCCACCGGCTGCTGGAATAGCGTGAGATTGGGCTGGTTTTCCAGCATCTCGCGAATGGCCGCCTTGTACAGAATGCGGTCGGCCTGGGCGCGGGTAGCGCGCACCGCTGGCCCCTTCGAGGCATTCAGGGTGCGGAACTGGATGCCGCCGATATCGGTGGCCAGCGCCATGGCGCCGCCCAAGGCATCCACCTCTTTCACCAGGTGACCCTTGCCGATGCCACCAATCGACGGATTGCACGACATCTGACCCAGGGTCTCGATA
Source organism: Aquitalea sp. FJL05 (assembly GCF_003852595.1). Lineage (NCBI taxonomy): Bacteria > Pseudomonadati > Pseudomonadota > Betaproteobacteria > Neisseriales > Chromobacteriaceae > Aquitalea > Aquitalea sp. FJL05. The sequence goes on along the minus strand of NZ_QAJS01000015.1, from coordinate 41,926 downwards.
TTGTGGGTAAGCAGTAGCGTGGCGCGCCCCATGCGGGCTGCGGCCAGTGCGGCCTCGGTGCCGGCGTGACCGCCGCCGACCACGATCACGTCAAATTGTGTGGGATAAATCATCTGGCTGTACTCGGAACCCCGTGCATGCGAACGACGCATGGGTGATGCGTGCAGGAAAAACGGCCTATTCTACGGCAAAACCGATAACCGTGTAAGTCATTGATTTACTTCACCCCTGCTGTAACCCGGCGTTAAAACGCAGGTCATCCACAAGTCATATGACGGAAATGTCTTCGTCAAACAGGATGATTAGCATGTTTTGGACGGACAGCAGGCCCAAAAGCTGCTGCCAAATGAAGGAGTTGCCGCAACGGCCGGCCTGATGGAACGAAAGCCCTAGCGACAGTCCTTGCTGACAAAACTAGCATGCCACGCATGTGCCGAGGGGAGTAAGTCATGCAACTGAACGAAAGCGTTTCCACCCGCCGCCAGCTGAAACTGGGCGTCCGTGTCGCTGAAACAGCCGAAGACATCCGCCGCGCCCAGAAACTGCGCTTTGATGTATTTGCCGGCGAAATGGGGGCCGAGCTGTCCTCGCAGCAACTGGGCATAGACTGCGACGAATATGATGCGCTGTGCGACCACCTGATTGTGGAAGACGCCAACAGCGGCCTGGTAGTGGGTACCTATCGCATGCTGCCGCCGGACATGGCACGCCGCGCACCCTCGCTGTACTCCGAACACGAATTCGACCTCACCCGGCTGGACAATCTGCGCGACGGCCTGATCGAAGTGGGCCGCTCCTGCGTCCACAAGGATTTCCGCAGCGGCGGGGTGATTGCCCTGCTGTGGTCTGGCCTGGCCGACTATGTACAGAAAAAAGGTGGCGAATATCTGGCTGGTTGCGCCAGTGTCAGCCTGGCCGACGGTGGCCATCAGGCCGTCAGCCTGTATCGCCAGCTGGAAACCAGCCACCTGTCCCCGGCGGAATGGCGCGTGTTTCCGCACCTGCCACTGCCGCTGGACCGCATTCAGGACGATGCTGCCTCCTCGCCGATGCCGCCGCTGATCAAGGGCTACTTGCGCGCTGGTGCATTCATCTGCGGCGAACCGGCCTGGGACCCTGACTTCAACTGCGCCGACTTCTTCATGCTGTTGCCGATGAGCCGCCTCACCGGCCGCTACAACCGTCACTTCGTAGGCTGATTCACAGCCTGCCGCAGCCTTGCTGTGTCATCAGCCCGGACGAAGCCCCCGTTCGTCCGGGCTGTTCTGTTTTGCCAGCCACTACCGCGCAGCCAGCCGGCTGGCTGCTACAATCCGCCAGATGAGCTACCCGTTTGCAGCAGTCGGCATTGTCCACTCGCCCTACAAGGAAAAATTCGGCATCCCGCGCCAACCCTCGCTGGCCCCGGCCGCCGACATCAGTGTGGAATTACTGCCGCCATTCAATCATCCGGACACCGTACGCGGGCTGGAAGCCTTCTCCCACGTCTGGATCAGCTTCGTATTCCACCAGACCGCTCGTCGGGGCTGGCAAGCACTGGTGCGGCCACCGCGCCTGGGCGGCAATGCCAAGGTGGGGGTTTTTGCCAGCCGCTCCACCCATCGCCCCAACCCGCTGGGCCTGTCGCTGGTAGAGCTGCGCGGCATCGATTTTCACGACGGCGTACGCCTGCAACTGGCCGGCGCCGATCTGCTGGATGGCACGCCGGTGCTGGACATCAAACCCTATATTCCTTTTGTGGAAGCCCGGCCGGAAGCCCGTGGCGGCTTTGTCGATGGCCCGCCAGCCTGCCTGCAGGTGGACTGGAGTACGACAGCCCTGCAGCAGCTGACCGCCCTGCCCTCTCCTCCGCCGGCACTGACGGCGCTGATCGAGCAAGTGCTGGCGCAAGACCCCAGACCCGCCTATCAGGATGACCCGCAACGCATTTATGGCGTGCGACTGTATGACTACAACATCCGCTTCAGCGTGGCGGATAACCATGCCTGCGTGCTTGAAATACAGCAGCTTGCCCCGAACTAAAGTCACATGCCCCGGTCACACCGGGGCCCTTTACTCTGGAGAATACAATCATGACACCTCGCGCGAAGACGATCATGCTCGCCTTCACCCTGGTTTCTGTCCTGGCGGCACCGTTCGCGGAAGCCGCTCGCCTGGGCGGAGGCAAGAGCGCCGGCATGCGCCGCTCGGCCCCGACCAAGAGCTACCAGCAGCCCACTCCGATGCCCGCCCCGGCACCACAGGCTGCTCCGCAAGCACAGCCCAAGAAAGGCCCGGGCGTAGGCACGGCCATTGCGGCTGGTGCAGCCGGCGCAGCAGCCGGCTACATGCTGGGTTCGGCCATGAACAGCAACCACGCCTCCGGCAATGCATCTGAATCCGCCAGCGGTTCTGGCTTCCCCTGGGGCACACTGGCCTTGCTGGGCCTGCTGGGCATTGGCGGCCTGATGTGGTTCCGCCGCAAAAACGCCGCCAGCGCCGCACCGATGAACACACCGATGCCGGCCGGCAACGCTCCGGTATTCAATAGCAGCAGCCAGGATGCCGCCCGCTTCGATCCGATTCCCAAGATCGGCTCCGGTCTGGGTCAGGCACCATCTTACGGCGGCGCTGCACCGGCCATGGCTGGTGGTGCACTCGCCCGCCTGCCGGATGGCACCGAAACGCCGAACTTCCTGCGTCAGGCCAAGGCGACTTTCCTGCATCTGCAAAGCCTTAACTCACCGGACAGCCTGGAAGAGGTACGCAAGTACATGACGCCGGATCTGTTTGAAGGCCTGCGCAACGACATCGCCGGCAATGGCGATGTGGCGGACTTCCCGCAGCTGGACTGCCAACTGGCCGAAGCCGTGGAAGAAGCTGGTCGTTATATCGCCACCGTGCGCTTCTCTGGCACCGTGAGCGAATCGGTCAACGCCCTTGCTGTGCCGTTTAGCGAATACTGGCACTACATCAAGGATGGCAGCACCGGCGGAAAATGGCTGGTGGCAGGCATTCAGCAGGAGTAATTTCCTTCTTTTGTGCGGATTTATCCTAACGGGCCCAGTCGGGCCCGTTTTTTATTATCCGGCCATGCTCTACACTGGAATGCCAATTGCTAGAGAGATTGGCTTACGGGCCAGCAAGAGCCCCACTCCAGGAAGGAATGTACTGTAATGAAACGTTTCGAGCATGCCGGTCTGACCCTTGGCAGCCATTTTCAGCCCATCTACAGCCTGGCGCATCGCCGCACGGTGGGTGTGGAAGCCCTGTTGCGCGCCGAGCAGAACCAGCTGCCACTCTCCCCGGCCGAGGCTTTTTACGCCATGGTGTCACCAGAACGGCGTCACGGGCTTGATCTGGCCGTCAGCCAGGCCCATGTCCAGCATTTTTCCCAACTGGAACAGGCCCATCCGCACTGGTTGTTTCTCAATGTCGATGCTGCCTCCCTGTCGCGCCCCGAGCGTGCCATGGCGCTGGCCAACTCCATTCGCGAAGCCGGCCTGCAACCCGGCAATGTGGTGCTGGAAGTGCTGGAACATGTGCTGGAAGTGGATGAAGCGCTGATCGAAGGCGTCAATCTGCTGAAAAAAGCGGGTTTTCTGATCGCCATTGACGACTTCGGCGTCGGCCATTCCAATCTGGACCGGGTCTGTCAGTTGGAGCCGGATCTGGTGAAATTCGACAAGGACTTGCTGCGCAGTGCAGTCAGCCAGCCACGCACCCGTAATTTGCTGTCCAGACTGGTGCGCCTGATGCACGAAATTGGTGCACTGGTGGTGGAAGAAGGCATCGAAACCGAAAACGACGTACTGGTGGCGCTGGAGTCCGGCTGTGATCTGGTACAGGGCTACTATGTGGCACGGCCCAGCCTGACACCCGACCCGGACGACATCATCACCAAGCGGCTGGATTCGCGCTGGGACGAATTGATGGTGCGCGACCTGCTCAAGCGCAAAATCACCCGCCGCCAGATCGAACTGGCACGGCAGGCATTTGTACAATCCGCCATTTCACTGATGCAGGGCACCCCGTTTGATCAGGCGGCCACACCGATGCTGGCCATGCCGGACGTGATCCGCTGCTTCTTGCTGGACAGCGAGGGCCGGCAGATCGGCCGCAACCTGAACAGCCGCCACAACACCGTGGCCAGCAATCTGAAATTTGCCCCGCTGGCCGACACCACCGGTGCCGTGTGGTCGCGCCGGGCCTATTTCCAGCACGCCATCGACCAGCCCGGCGTGCTGTACATGAGCGAGCCCTATCTGTCGATGACCGACACCCGCTCCTGCGTGACGCTGTCGATGGCTATTGAAATCGACGAAGCCATGCATGTGCTGTGTGCCGATGTACTCGCTCCGCGCGTACACAGCAGCCACGGCTGAACACGGCCAACGCAGCAATGAAACAAAAGCAGCAATGAAAAAGGACCGCATGCGGTCCTTTTTCGTTTCCGGCCCCCAGGCTTACTGGGCCGGGGCGATTTCGGTGATGTTTTCAAACAGGGTCACCACCTTCTGCACCCCTGCGGTTTCGCTCACCACCTGTGCAGCGGCCTGGCCCTCGGCCGGCGTGACCAGGCCCAGCATGTACACCACACCGCGCTCGGTCACCACCTTCACCTGATTAGGCGAATAGCCCTTGCCATCCAGCATGCGGGTACGCACCTTGCTGGTAATCCAGGTATCGCTGCTGCGCTCGGACAGGCCAGAGGACGGGGCCACTACCGTGTAGTTGTACACCCGGCGGACATTGGGCATGCCACGGGCAATCAGCTCGGCCTGCTGGCCAGCTTCGGCTGTCGGCACTTCACCAGTCAGCAGTACCGCACGGTTGTAGCTGGTGGCGTTGACATGGGCAGATGGCAGCTTGTCGCCAATCTGGTGCGATACCTTCACTTCGATACTCTGGTCATCCACATAGGCACCGCTGGAACGACGGTCGGTGGCCACCAGCGCACCACCGGCCACGCCGCCGGCAGCCAGGGCAAAACAACCGGACAAGGCGCTGGACAGGCCAGCAGCCAGCAACAGGGTCAGGACTGTGTGTTTCATTTACTCGCCTCCCAACAGCATGTAGTCAATCGCATCGCACAGCGCATGCACCAGCAGGATATGCACCTCCTGAATGCGCGCGGTACGCAATACCGGCACATTCAGCTGAATGTCTTCCGGCGACAGGATTTCACTGATCTTGCCGCCGTCCTTGCCAGTGAGGGCAATCACGCCCATGCCGCGCTCGTGGGCGGCATAGATGGCTTCGATCACATTGGCAGAATTGCCCGAGGTGGAAATGGCCAGCAAGAGGTCGTTGGTATGCCCCAGCGCACGCACCTGCTTGGAAAAAATCATGTCGAAATCGTAGTCGTTACCAATGGCGGTGAGGGCCGAGGTATCGGTTGCCAGTGAAATGGCCGCCAGACCAGGGCGCTCTTTTTCGAAGCGTCCCAGCATCTCCGCCGCAAAATGCTGGGCATCTGCTGCCGAGCCGCCATTGCCGCAGGCCAGAATCTTGCCCTCGTTCATCAGGCAGGTCACCATGCGCTCGGCCGCCAGCGCCACGGCCGGCGACAGCAATTCCATTGCCTCCTGCTTGGCAGCGATGCTTTCCAGAAAATGTCCGTTGACGCGTTCAATCAGGTCCATGCTTTTCCTCGTAGCAGCCAACCGGGGGCTGCTATGCAAAAATGTTTTTCAGCCACTGTAGCGGCTGCTCGCCTTCACTCAGCACAGCATCAAAACGACAAGGTGCGTCTACTCCCCTATCGGACAGGTAGACTGCCGCCGCGTGCATGAGTTTCCTTTGTTTGGCTGCGGTAATGCTGTAAGCGGCACCGCCAAAGCGGGCGCTGGCGCGATGGCGCACCTCCACGAATACCCAGCTGCGGCCATCACGCATGATCAGATCGATTTCGCCACCCCGGCACAGCCAATTGCGCTCTACCAGTTGCAGCCCCTGTCGCAACAGGAAGGACAAGGCCCGCTCTTCCGCCAGCCTGCCCTGTTCATTCATGGGGTTTACTCGCCCTCGCCAATCAGCGATACCGGCAACTGACGGTCGAACACACGGTCACGACCCAGTTTCAAATCACCGGTCACGCCATCCAGCTTGATGCTGGCCGGATTACGGCTGGTCGCCAGCTGCATGGCCAGCCGATAGGCATCAATCCCCAGCGCGTACAGCCGCTCGGTTTGCAAGGTCAGCGTGCTGGCCGGCCGCGCATAACGCTTCACCGCCGGATGTTGCGGCATCAGGAACCAGGGCATGTCGATAAAACGGATACCGGCCAGTTGCCGGTCCGGCGTGCGGGTGCTGATCTGCGAAGTGGCATACACTGCCAGCTCGGGCAGCAGGACAGGCTTCAGCCGTGCCGCTTCGGCAGGCTCTAACGCCAGAAACACCGCATCCGCCTGCCCGGCCGCCACGGCCAGCTCAGACAGATTGTGGCCGTTATCTTCCATCTGCTGCGCGTCCTTGCCCGCCAGGCTGCGCCATTCATCGGCAAAAGCCTGCTTCAGCCGGCTGGACAGCACCTCGCCATCGGCAATGATCAGCGGATTGGCGCGGCCATCTTCCCGCATCAGCCGGGCAATCTGCCGGGCTTCCACTTCTACATTCAGGGCCAGGGTAAACAGCTTGGGGCTGGTCGCTACATCGCGCCCCACTGCATTCAGCGCCAGCGTAGGCACGCTGACATAGCGAGCCACCGCAGCGATGCCGGTGCGCGACAGCGGACCGATCACCACATTCACCCCGCCGGCCACCGCCTCGCGATAACGCTGGGCGGCATTGTGCTCATCGGCATCAATCACCACCACCTCGGCCTGAGGATCAACCTCATGCGCTGCCTCCACCCCGCTGCGCACCACGGCAGCAGCCTCGCCCAGCAGGCGGGATTCGGTGGGCAGCAACAGGCCGATTTTCACCCGCGACGCCATCTTGCCCGGCGCGGGCAAGGGCTTGGCCACCGGGGCCACGGCCGGCGCCGATGCCGGCGCAGTCTGCGCCCGAACCGCCGCACCAGCCGCGCTATGGAGCGGCGCGGCATTGAGTTGGATGATATAGTCCGGTGCCTGCGCCTGCGCAGCCGTCAACCATGTCATCATGACGCCAACCAACAGCGGAGCCAGTCTTTGCATACTTCGTTCGCTCACTTGCTTGAATCTGCACGGGAAAGTTTCTGTCGCGGCACATTATATGTGGTGGCCACCCCCATTGGAAACCTGGGAGATGTTACCGCGCGTGCGCTGACCGCCTTTGGCGTGGCCGATGTCGTGTGCGCCGAAGACACCCGCGTCACCGGCAGCCTGCTGACAGCATACGGCATTCACGCCAACAAACTGGTCAGCCTGCGCGAACACAACGAACGCAGCATGGCCGAACAAGTCATCCGCTGGCTGGCCGAAGGCCAGATCGTGGTGCAGGTATCCGATGCCGGCACCCCCGCCGTGTCCGATCCCGGTGCCCGGTTAGTGGAAGCCGTGCGCGCCGCCGGCCACCCGGTACGCCCCATTCCCGGCGTATCCGCCGTCATCACCGCCCTGTCTGCCAGCGGCTTTACCAACAATGCCTTTCTGTTTCATGGCTTTTTGCCGCCGAAAAGCGGCGAACGCCGCCGCACCCTGCAGCAATGGCTCAGTGCCGACCACCTGGTGGTGTGCTATGAAGCCCCGCACCGCATCGTCGACACCCTGCAGGACATCGTGGCCGAACTGGGGCCGCAGCGCCGGCTGATGCTGGCACGCGAACTGACCAAAACCTTTGAAACCTTCCACAGCCTGCCCGCTGGCGAACTGCTGGAATGGGTAAAGGCCGACAGCAACCAGCAGCGCGGCGAAATCGTCCTCATCATCGACGCCGCCCCGCAGCCCGACAGCGACGAAGCCCTGCCGGAAGAAGCCGTGCGCATCATGAACATCCTCAGCGCCGAACTGCCGATGAAACAGGCCTCCACCCTGGCCGCCCAGATCAGCGGTGCCAACCGCAAGCAACTGTATGACCATGCGCTGAAATTGAAAAAGGACGCCGCAGAGTGATTTACAAGGGCAGGCAGATCAGATAGACTTGCCTCCTCTTGCGATGCCCGGGTGGCGAAATCGGTAGACGCAGGGGATTCAAAATCCCCCGCCGCAAGGTGTGTCGGTTCGAGTCCGACCCCGGGCACCATCGCAACGTACAGAGAAGTCCCAGAAAGTCCAGAAACCCGCACAGCACAAGGCTCTGCGGGTTTTTTGTTGTCCAAATCCGTCCGGCACCATCCAACCAAAGCCAGCACCAAACGTTGGTATTTCTGTTGGTACGAAGTTACCCTTCTCGTAGAAATACCAACACGAGGAATACCAACATGCCGCTGACCGATACCGCCATCAGAAATGCCAAGCCCCGCGAAGATGGCAAGCCCGACAAGCTGGCAGACGGCGGCAGCCTGTTTCTGTGGGTAATGCCCAACGGTGCCAAGTACTGGCGCATGTCCTACCGCTTCAACGGCAAACAAAAGACCCTGGCATGTGGCGTCTACCCTGATACCAGCCTGAAAGAAGCCCGGGAGAAACGCGAAGCAGCCCGCAAACTGCTGCAAGCAGGCACAGACCCCGGCGAAGAGAAGAAACAGCAGAAACGAGAAAAGAAGCTGGCGGCAGAAAACTCGTTCGAGATCATCAGCCGAGAGTGGTACACCAAAGAACTGCCCCGCTGGAGTGAAGGCCACGCCAAACGCGTCATCGAGTCACTGGAAGCTGACGCATTCCCCGACCTGGGCAAATATCCCATCGACAGTCTCACCGCGCCCATCATCCTGGAGTGCATACGCAAGATCGAAAAACGCGGAGCTATCGAGACTGGTCAGCGCGTACTCCAAAGAATTGGTGCCGTCATGCGCTATGCCATCCAGACAGGCCGCGCTGCTCACAATGTAACGGCAGACCTGGTTGGGGTACTACGCGCCCCCAAAGTCGAACACCGGCCTGCGCTGGCCCGTAGTGAACTAAAAGAGTTTTACCGCCGCCTGGCCGCCGAGCCGATCTACCAGCCCACTCGCATTGCCATGCACCTGCTGATGCTGACCTTTGTGCGCCCTGGTGAACTGCGGCATGCCCGCTGGGAAGAGTTTGATATGGAGCGCGCAGAATGGCGGATTCCGGCAGAACGTATGAAAATGCGCGAAGCGCATATTGTGCCATTGTCATCACAAGCGCTAGAGTTGCTGCAACAGCTGCGCCCGCTGACTGGCCGTGGTGCCCTGCTCTTTCCGGCCATGACGGATCATGACCGGCCAATGAGCGAAAACACGCTGAGTTATGCCATGGGCCGCATGGGCTACAAAGGCCAGGCCACACCGCACGGTTTCCGCGCCCTAGCATCAACGGTGCTGAATGAAGAAGGCTTCAACGCTGACGTGATCGAGCGCCAGCTGGCGCATGCGGAGCGGAACAAAATACGGGCGGCTTACCACCGGGCGGAGTATCTGGAAGAACGCCGGAAAATGATGCAGTGGTGGGCAGATTTCCTGCAAAATCACCAAATTGATGGAATTACTGTTCGATGAAAATGCACAGCATTTACTCTCGAAATAGGCGGAAAGATATATCAACAAAAAAGATTGATATTCAACGCATATCGACCATAGTTGGCGTCACCATCCTTATACTTGCACCCATAGCATATTTAATTGGTACATTTTATTACTATGGGTACTTAAATGCATTTGGCGTAGACTCAAGTCATTTCCCCATATCAACACAAGAAACATACATTAACGCCTACAACGCACTTACCATCGGATTACTAAAATCAATTGAAGCCATTATAACCACACTAAATGAAAATATAATAATTTCAATTGCCATACCATTTTTCATGGTGGTATTTTTTTATATTTTATTCCACAAAAAAACAGTACAAACAATTAGAATACTCATTAAAAAATGGAACAATTTTACTTCATCAGATGATCCAAACCGTCTAGCACTGGCGGCATGGGCTTCTTTTTTATTGACATACATATCGATATCAATTTTTTACTTACTCGCCTGTGTAGCAATAACATGCTGGCTAGCCGCATCAATTTCGTTCAACCTTGGAAAGGCTGCCGCTGAAAAGTCCATCTCTCCATACTCAAAATCAGGATGTCATTACGAGAATAAAAAAACTTGGAATAGCTGCATAGCCATAATCGAGGGCAACAAAGTCATTTACGAAGGAATCTTAGTTACAGCAAATAAAGAGAAAATTGCCATCTTCGACGCTTCCGGAACCAAAGTCATACCCAACAGTGCCAGATATGTAATAACAAGAAACTATCAACGATAGAAATACCGTAATTCCCGGGCTTAGCACCCATCCCTTACTGCCCCACAACCTCCCTCTCCCGCACGCCCTCCCAATCTGATGCCGACACTCGTCGGCATCAGCGTTCGTTGCACCAGGGCCGCTGCAGCGCCCACAGTCCACCAAACACTCTCCAGCCCCCAGCGCGCGCAATCGAAGCCCCGCCTCGCCCCCGGTCTTCATGTGCCTCAAATCATGCACCTGCATGATTCCCCGCAAGCCCCGCCCAGCCGGGCTTTGTCCGGGCCTTTCTCCCTTTTAAAAATCATGCGTTTTCATGCACTTTCATGCGCTTTTTTTCAGTGATTCATGGCGATTAGCTGCTTTTGTCGCTGGACTTGCTCGGACTGATGCGTTTTGCGTCCATGAGCGTTTGTTGTCGTCCAAAGCAGTCTGAAAGCAGCTATCCACGCAGAAAAACACTGATACCCCAGTCCTGCGCGCTCCCAATACGACACCCGCTCCCTGAATGCGGGAAACAGGAAAATTGCTCAGTCCAAGCACTGATTTAAGCGGCTTTCAACAACCCGTGTTGTACGGCCCAAGTCATACAACAGCGCTTCCACACGTCCATTTTGTTTTTCTGGATACTGCACTCGCTCCCCGACATATCCGGGTAGCACCGAGCACATCCACCCAACAACTACAGGACACATCATGCCGACTTCCAGCTGCCTTCCGACTTCAACTCCCGCCCGGTTTCTCCGCTTGCCGGAGGTGATGGGTCTCACGGGCCTGACGCGTTCGACGCTGTACGACAGCATCAAACGCGGCAGCTTTCCGGCCTCTGTGCCGTTGGGCGGCAAGAGCGTGGCCTGGTTGTCCACTGAGGTGGATGCCTGGATGGCCGAACGTGTCGCCGCCCGTCAACAATAAAACCAGAAAGTCACTCTCATGCACCTGAGCAACTCCGCGCTGAACACGCAATTGACCGAACAACTGGCTGCCGCCAAAGCAGCGCTGGCCACCTATCAGCAACACCGAGAAGACTGGCAGAACAAAGCGGCCATGGTGGTGAAGCATCAGCAGGCTGCCCAAGCCGCCGAAATCAGCGCCAAAGGCTTCAAGCAGCAGGCCCGCGCCATCCTGCACAGCATGCTGGGCAAGACCCCGCCCAAGAAGATGGCCGAGCTGCGTGCCGAAGAGCGTGCCGCCTACAGTCTGGCCGAAGACTTCCGCTATCTGGCCACCGAACTGGAACTGGCACGGGATGCTGCCGAAATCACCATGTTAGAAGCGGGCTGGGCGTATCTGGCTGCCAAGAACCGCACCATGCAGACCCTGGCCGATGGCCGGATGCAAGATGCGCTGGAAAATTTGGGTGGACTACTCAGTGCCATGGCACTGCGTCGCATAGTGCTCAATCAGCCAGATCAAGCCGCCATGTGGCAAATGCGGGGTTTTGACAGCACCCTGGATGTACTGATGGCGGAGGTCCGCAAGCATCTGGAGCAGCAACTGGAGCGTTTCACCCTGGATGTGAGCCAGGAGCCAGTCCTGCAGGCCCTGCCCGATGAGGACGGTCTCGACGAGGCCCGCGCCATCGGCCCGCTACAGTTGAATCGCCGCCGTACCGAACTGGCCCAACGTCAACAGGAGCATGCAGCATGAGCAAATGGATTGCAGTAGACCTGGACGGCACCCTGGCCGAAGTGGGCCGTAACAATATGGGCGGCATTGGCAATGCCGGTGGACGCCATGATGAGCCGTGTCAAAGCCTGGCTGAATGAGGGCGACTATGAGGTGCGGATTTTTACCGCCCGCGCCGCTGACCCGGCACAGGTGAGCAAGGTGAAAGACTGGCTGGGCCGTAACGGGCTGGCTGGCCTGGCCATCACCAACATCAAAGACACCGACATGGTGGAACTGTGGGATGACAAAGCGGTGCGGCTGGAGCGCAACACCGGCAAGGTGTGTGATGGCTGCGCCAATGCCGAGCGCGGTACAGCCGGTTTCAGCCATCGCCATTTCACCCTGCGCGATGTTGAACAACACACCGACTGCTAACGGAGGACACCATGGCATTTCCTTGCCCGCTGTGTGGTGCATCGTCTCGTGCGCGTACCAGCCGCATGCTGTCAGCGACTACCAAAGAGACCTATTACAACTGCACCAACGATGATTGCTGCCACCAGTACAAGACACTGGAAGGCGACCCGCGCACGCTGGCCAAACCGGTGAGCCCTGCAGAAGTCATCCCCGCCAACCAGGTGCGCCGTATTGCATTGCAAGAAAAACCAACAACTACCGCTATCACCCAATTACCAGGTGGAGTACGTCACCACATTCGTTAGAAATAATGGCCTGCACCAACAGGCCATTATTTGAAATGTAATTCAATTATTCTCGAGAATTTTGCAAAATAAATCGTAGACATTCTGCGTCCTTTTGCGCTTTTCTTGTGCAAGTTTTAATTCGATTTTTAGTCTTTTTATTTCAGATTCAATTTCATCCACCATGTAATTATAGGCATCATTAATATGAACAGCATTTTTAATCAGATAGTGTGGAGTGAATTGTTTTCTAATTTGATCTTCATTCCAGCGATCACCCGGCCAAATCACTCCCTCCCATGAGAAAAATAACTTCCTTCTGCTTGAGCACGACTTGCATTCGATGTAGTACTCAACAAAAAAACTAGTAATTTTTCTACTACTTCTTTTTACCAATCTTGCACTACCGCATTTATTGCAAAAAAATCCATCCAAAATACTTTTCATCAAAAATCCAAAATAAAAAAGCCCCTGCTGGGGCTTGAATATAGCTAACTAACTTTTAGAGTATATCGCCATGCTTGCATTGCGTACAACTGCCCGACAGCCTCAATGGCTTGACAATTTAGAACGACAGCCTAACAATGGCGGCGTGCTGTTCAATAGCGGCACCGGGCGTAGGAACCCGAGTTATGTAGGCGGACACCGCCGCGAGAGCGGTTTTTTTGCGTCCGTACGTCTTGTCTTGCCTTCTATGGCGGGCCGGGCGGGGCAGCCTTCGGGCTGGCCGGTGCCTACTACCGGTATTCCTACCCCCGTTCGGACTGCCACCCACCGTAGGAAGTGGGTAGCGGTAATCAAACCGTTAGTAGGAGGACACACCATGTCCAGGATTACCCACGCCTTATCTCGCCTGTTCCCTGCCGTTACCGCGCCTGTTTCCATACTGCCTTCCGAGGCCGAAGCCCGCGCTTTGTCTGCGTTGCTGGTTGCTCAAGGCCGCCGCGCCGTGTTTCATCGCACACCGTCCGGCTTTGCTGTGGAGGTACTGGCATGAACACCCTGCACATTCTCAGCCAGGCCGTTCCTGCCGCCCATCTGGCACTGTCCAGCATTCAAGGCGAACTCAGCCGCCTGCAGACGCTGGCCAGCCAGCCCGAGCATGCGCCGCTGCGCGAGTCCATCAGCCAGCTGGCGGGCCTGTGCCAGACCATCGAACACACCATTGCCGATGGCATCCACACCCTGGCCCGTTCCGGTGACGGCCTGCAAGGGCTGCTCGATCTGCTGCACCACGCCGAGGACAAGCCGCTGCCAGCCAATCAGCTGGCCGGGCTATTGACCCCGCTGCAGCAGCAAATCAGCCACGCCCGCGCCGATATCGGCCAACTCCTCTAAGGGGCAGACCATGAAACAGCAATCCACTCTCCCGAAATCCGGGCGAGCCGCCCCCGGCTTGCCTGCTGCCCGCACCTTGCATGATTGGGCCTATCAATCCGGCCACCTGCGCGCCCTGGAACTGCTGGACACGGTACTGACCTTCCGCGACCGCCAGGACATCAGCAGCTACCAGCAAGTGCAGGCCGACGCTGCCGTACTGGATGGCTTCTTTGCCACCCTGCGCCCGGCGCTGGATGACGCCTTGCCCATGCTCACCCCGGAAGAACGCACTGCGCTGCTGGCCAACATCACCGAGCGCCTGCGCATCCGCGCCGCTGTGCTGATGCAGTACCGGCCACTAGCCAAGGGGACGCCATGAAACCGGCCAGCAATGGAGCGCTGGGCGACTGGTTCGCCCGCCTCAAGACCGAGATTGATTTGCACGACCTGGCCGAGCGGCTGGGCCTGCACCGCCAGGGTGGCAAGGGTAACTATCACAGCCCGCACCACCCGGACAGCAGCGCTTCACTGTCGATCTTTGACGGTGGCCGTGGCTGGAAGGACTGGAGCGGCGATGCGGGCGGCAGTTGCATCGACCTGCTGCAGTATTGCCGCCCGGAGCTGGACACCCCACTGGCTGCTGCCCGGCTGCTGGGGGACTGGTATGGACTGCCACAGCCAGCAATGAAGAAGGACAGTGCGGGCCAGTCAGCCCCGGCGCGCAAATCCACGCTGGACTACATTGCCGAGCGCTGCCTGGCCAAGCCGGAAGCCGTGCTGGATTACCTGCTTGGGCGTGGCATTGCCGAGGCGACGATTCGCCGCGCCATCCAGTGCCGGACGCTGGGCTGGAATGACTGGCTCAGCGCCAAAGTGCCACCGGGCGAAGTGGGCCACGGCGGTGCGGCCGCTGCTTTCATAGTGCGTGGCACCCTGTCGGCCAAAGTGGTGGCCGTCGATCTGCGCTATGTCGATCCGGCACTCAATGGTGGTGTGAAGACGCAATGCCAGGGAGAGCGCGAGGGGCACGGCTGGACGGCAGACCCGGCCCGGCTGAAACGGGCGCAAACGGTCGTCATCGTAGAAAGCCCGGTCAATGCGCTGTCGGTCGATTCCGTGACCCACCACAGCGTGGCCAGCCTGGCGCTGCGTGGCACCTGCAATGTGGACAGCATCGACTGGACGTTTCTGCGCGGCAAGCGGGTGCTGGTGGCGCTGGATCATACCGACCCGGTCAACCCGCACACCGGCCAGCGTCCCGGACTGGCTGCCGCCTGGCAGTTGTCTGAAAAACTGACCGCCGCCGACATTGGCCACCTGCTGGTGGACATGCAGGACTGGGAGGAAGGCGAAGACATTAACGATGTACTGCACAAGCACGGCCCTCAGGAACTGACCGCCCGCCTGCGCAAGCTGGAGCCGTGGCTGGTTCCTGGCATGCCTGGCGGTGGCGAACGACTGGAAGGCACCCGCCGTATCCAGCTGCCCGGCCATGACTTTGCGGTGTACTGGCGTTTCCGGGTGAAAGAGGATTTCACCCAGTACGTGGACGAGTTCAAAACCGACGATGACGGCAACCGTTCAGAAACGCTGGGCGACCTGTGTTCCTTCCGCGTGGCCGGGCTGTCCAGATTGCGCATTCAAAGCCATCTGGCCACCATCAGCGGCACACCCGACCACCAGCCGGAAACCGTGTTTGGTGTCAGCGCCCAGCTGGCCCGGCATGGTGTGGTGCTACACCGCGAAGTGGCCACCGATGACAAGCTGTACAACCTGGAGTGGTGGAAAAGCCGCTTCGGGGCGATCTGGAAACCGGCGCAATTCCAGCGTCTGGTCAACCTGATGGAGCGAGCGGCTGATCTGGGTGCCCGCGATGTGGTCAACTTTGTCGGGCTGGCGTGGAAGGCCGGTGAACTGGCCGCCCAGGAGGGGCAGGACTGCTACTTTGTTGAACCACAGAAACAGTGCCTGTACTACAACCTGACCTTTCCACGCGGCAACCGCCATCAGGCCCGGTCGGTGATACTGGCCTATCAGGACACGTTCAAATGCAATGCCGCGACCATCGCCCTGGTGTGGGGCTTGGGCAGTCACCTTAAAACCGTGCTGGGCTTCTATCCGCACTTGCAGATGCAGGCCGAGAAAGGTTCGGGCAAATCGCGCTTGCTGGAAAGCCTGCAAAATACCCTGGCGTTTCAGGTGCTGTCCGGCCAGATGCTCAAGACCGACCACCGCCGCCGTGCTTCCGTGTCCTTCACTTCGCAACCGGTAGGCTGGGACGAATTCAGCAAGCTGCCAAAAAACATCCTGGCCGACATCGACGCGCTGTTGCAATCCACCTACCGCTTTGAATTCACCCGCGTGGGGGCATCCCTGACGCCTTACCTGATGTGCGCCCCGGTGCTGCTAGCCGGTGAAGAAGTGGATGTGCAAAGCCTGCAATCCAAGCTGTGCCGCAGCAGCCTGTCAGTAGCCCGGCAGGGCAACATCATCCCGCACGACCTGGCGCAATTCCCGCTATGGCCATGGCTGCAGTTTCTGGGCGAAATGCCACCGGCCCGGCTGCGTGACCTGCATCAGCACTATGTTGGTTACTGCCGCCAGCACTGCCGCGCCCCGGAGGGGGACGCTACGGCCAAACGGATGATGGAGAACTACGCCGCCATCCTCACCAGCTGGGCGCTACTGTGCGAGTTTGCCGAAATAGACCTGCAGCAAGGCAATTTCATTGACGACCTGCTGGCCGAAATGAACAGCCACATCGTGGACACCGACGGCACCCGCCTGCCGTGGGTGTGGATCATGGAGATTCTGCTGTCCGAGCTGGACGCCCACCGCTATGAACACCCCTATTGCTGGGACGTGTTCAAAACTGCAGATGGCCACAGCGAAATGGCGTTATTCATCCGGCCCAACCATGTGATGGATCATCTTTCGACGGCCACCCACCTGCGCGCCAAGTTCGACGCGCTACCGGTCAAGACGGGCCGTATCTTCAAAAGCCAGCTGCTACAAAGCAGTGCCGTGCTGGCGGATGACATCGAGAAAACCATCCATGGCCGCCGCCATGGCCACCTGACCGCCATCAGCCTGGCCAAGCTGGAAAAGCTGGGCCTGTATGCCAGCCCGGATACCCTCCATGGCCAGCACTAAGCCCCAGCAGCCGGAGGATGCCACCCTTGCCGTCCTGCGCATGGCCTGCGCGGAAATACGTCGTGGCCAGTACACGGGCCGTTACCTGATGGGAGAATGGCAGGGGCGGCCCTGCCTGTTCCTCAAACGTGGCGACGTGCTGGCCCACCTGAAACGCAGCCGTGCCATGAAAGGGCAATGGCGGCACTATCGCACCTTCACCATCCGCCAGCTGAAACAAGGCTGCCTCCGTCATCAGCTGCTGCTGACCGACGCCGTAGAACGCCAGATTGCGGGCCAGCGTGTTGGCCACTTGCTGGCGCTTGATCTGGCCGGACTGGCGCGTAATGGCATCCACCTCTGACCTGCGCACCCCAGCACTCCCAGGCCCGCCGCGCGCGGGCTTTGCTTTGTCTGGCATGTCACCAAACTGCAAATCCCTTTGAGCACCATTTATGACATAGGCAACACATTTTGGTGGCAAACGCACCAAGCCAGCCCGGTTTCCCGCCATTGACCCCGGGAGTAAGTGAAAAAAACCCGTGGATTGACGGCCCAATCCCGCTGAAAGCCTTATTCCACTAGGAAACCCTGCCCACGGTTTACCCTCAGAATTCCACGGTTTGGGTCTGAATCTCCACGGTTTGCCCCCAAATCTCCACATCCCGTTTTTGGGGACTTTGCCCCTCTTTATTCTTCTTTTTTTATAAAAATCAAAGAGATAGAGATAAGAAAGCAGTGAAAAAGGCAGGATGGACAATCCACGGAATTGGTTTCACAATGCCAAATGCATCCACGATTTCACCAACCCAAACCGTGGAAACCGTGGATGACACCATCCCTTCAAAGCATTGATTTTATTGAGAATTCAAAGATACCCACGGAATGGTAGAAAAACCCGTGGGCGAAACCGTGAGGCTGAAACCCTTGCCTGGCAAGGCTTTGTGGGGTGCATCCACGGTTTGGGGCGGTTTTTTGATGTGTGTGCTTAGCAGGCAACGGTGCCGACCATAGAGAACCGGACACTTTACTTCCAAACCCTGTAATCGATCCCTGTGAGTCATACCCTGGGTATGGGGTAAGATGGAAAAATACATCTAACATTGTTATAGAAACATATAGGAAATTGGCATGACTGAGTTCGAACTAACCCCCGATGATCAGCAGGAAAACGAGGATGACATCCTCGTACCAGTATCATTCAAAGATGCGGTAGTTCTGAATGCTGATTGGACAATTGAGACAATTAACCTTCAAATCGAGAAGGGTAATATTGATTTACAACCTGGATTTCAGCGACGAATCGCATGGGATGATGAAAGAAAAAGTAGACTAATAGAGTCCATTATTGTTGGGCTACCTGTACCAAACATTGTTCTTGCAGAAAACAAAGATTCTCGTGGGAAATTTATCGTCATCGACGGCAAGCAGCGACTTGTTGCGGTGAGCGAATACCTACAAAGCAAGTATAAGCTTAAAGGTCTTGACATGAGAAACGACCTTAATGCAAAAGCGTTCAATGAATTACCTCAAGAAGATCGCGAATACTTAGAAAATGCGACGATTAGGGCAAGTGTTATTAGAAATTGGCAGGATGAAAATTTTCTCTACGTCACTTTCTTTCGCTTGAATAGTGGTAGCTTGCCACTCTCCCCCCAAGAGCTTCGTAAAGCATTGATCGGGGGAAATCTCATTAGTGCTATTGACAATTACATGCTAGGTAGCAACTCATTCAAATCGGTATTTGGGGATAGCTTAGATAAAAGAATGAGAGATTCGGAGTTGGTCTTGCGCTTTATTGCATACGACCAATCTCTGACCGAATACAAAGGGGACTTCAAAGAATTTCTTGATAGCAACACTCGATACTTTGAAAATGACTGGGCAGCAAAATCAAAACAAATCGAGGACATATTCAATCGACTAGATGTTGCTCTTAATGCCGTGCATCAGATATTTGAAAATGATTCATTTAAAAAATGGACTGGGGACAAATACGAACGCGTCATTAATCGCGCAGTATTTGATTGCATCGCACGATTCTTTGCACAGCCCGACGTTGCCGCCGAAGCTATAACTCGTAAAGTTGCAGTAATTGAATCATTTAAAGAAACATGTACAATTCAAACATTTAAAGATTCGATAGAGAAAACACCTAAAACAGTCGTTGCAACTTTCCAACGCATTGACATTTGGGGTGAAAAATTATCTGCATGCCTAGGAAAAACTTACGACAGAAATGCACACAGGATTGCTTAATAAATGGCAACTCAATGTATTCACTTCGCTCACTTAAAAGCAAGACTCTCTGATCTGAAGCTAAAATTCCTAGACGATCAAATAAATGCAGAAATAGCCAATCCAACAACATTCTCACCTGACCTAGATAAAATAGCTGCATTCAGACTTTTAATGCATGCTGAAATAGAAGATTTCTTGGAGCGCAAAGCAAAAGAAAACTTAGATAATATAAATTATCAGCTAATTCAACCCGGGACAGGTTCATCCCGAAGCTTTCCGGAGCTATTTTACATATCAATTGCAGCCAAGCACCCACTTGACCCAGCTCATGCTTTTGATGAGAAATCTTTAAAAGGCCACATCTCCAATATGCTTGGAACAGCACGAGGCATTATTAGAGAAAACAATGGAATTAAGGAAGGGGCGTTTAACATGCTATCGATTTTTGCAGGAAAAACTGCAGACGAAATCGATTCAACGCTCTCTGCCAGCCTTAACAGTTACGGAAAAAATCGAGGTGATGTAGCTCACCAAAGCACACGACACTCTTCAACTATCAATGCACCCAGCACTGAATTTGCTTCTGCTAAATATTTAGTAGAACAGCTCGCCTTATATTTTGACTTAACAAGTTAGACTCTCTACGAGTGGTAGTGGATCAGTCTCGCAACACTGTTGGTATATTTGTTGGTACAAACAATTACCACACCACACAGAATCCTTACCGGACAATGCTTTCGAGACATCATTCGATAGAGACCCCGACCATCGCAACGTACAGAGCAGTCCCAGTAAGTCCAGAACCCCGCACAGCACCACGCTCTGCGGGTTTTTTATTGTCCTGAGCAATCTGGCAAACCCAGCCCTGTGCGAGCCAGTCGTGGTCTACCTTGTTGCCACCCGTCTATTCCGGGTACTTGCCCGCATTATCCAACCACGCTGCCAGCCTGAAGCAGTCGCCCTCTCGTCCCGCTTGGCTGGTTTTTGTTCATGACTCTTGCGCTCGGCAGTGGCATGGATATGATGAATTCATTTTTCAGCCACCACCCTTGGAGGGATTGCCATGTCGGATGCCCTGGCCCAGCAGGAAGCTGTCGGTTCCGGTTTTTCCCTTGCCAAAATGCGCTATGCGCGTGACAAGACTTTCGAGGCGGTGCGGCTGATTGCGGCGCAGATTCGGCCCGGCATGGACGAGCAGCAGGCCAAGGACCTGGCGCGGGCGACGCTGGCGCGCATGGGAATGGAGCGGATCTGGCATGGCATCGTCATCCGCTTTGGTCATTCGACGCTGAAAACCTTCAAGCAGAAGATCGACCCCGACAATGTGCTGGGTGAGCACGATATTTTCTTTATCGACCTGGGTGTGGTGTGGGATGGCCACGAGGGCGATGCCGGCGATACCTTTGTGGTGGGGCAGGATGGCGACATGCATGCCTGCGCGGCGGCGGCCCGTACGCTGTGGCAGCTGGTCAGCGAAAAGTGGCAGCAGGATGGCTGCGCCGGCAGCGCGCTGTACGACTATGCGGCCGAGCAGGCCGCCGCCATGGGCTGGAAGCTGAATCTGGATATCAAGGGGCACCGGGTTTGCGATTTTCCGCATGCGATTTACCAGGCCGGTTCGCTGGGCGATTTTGCGGCCTGCCCGGACACCGGCTTGTGGATTCTGGAAATCCAGATCCGCCACCCCACGCTACCGTATGGCGCGTTCTATGAAGACCTGCTGCTGCGCGATGCTGGGCGCTGAACCGTAAGCGACAGCAGCCAGGCTTATGCTCAGCTGCTGTTTTGCTACGGCACTTTGCCACGGCCCACAGTCGCACAGGCCACGTTTGACAGCTGGCTGGCAGTGCCAAGCCGTTGCCGGATTTCCGGCTAAGCAGGCTGGAAATCGCCGGCATGCAGGATTGGCCACCAGCGGCCAGCCCCGCCACGCCATCGTGTCGCAGGGCAGCCTGCCGCCGGTGTGCGCTCAGAACTGGTAATTAAGCGCGGTATATAGCGAGCGGGCAGCACCCGGCACGCCAGTTCCCCATGCGCCCAGCCCACTGGGGTTCTTCGCCATGGTCCGGCCCTGGCCGGTATAGGCTCCGCCCAGCGGCTGTACGTAGTAGCGATTGAACACATTGTCCACGCCCACATCCACGCTGAACTGTTTCCACTCATAGCGGCTGCGCAGGTTGAACAGGCTGTAGCCCGGCGTTTTGATTTCATTACGCACGGCGGAGATATCGGTCTTGGCGCGCACCAGCTGCAGCTCGGCGGTATTGCTCCACTTACCCAGGGTGTGCACCAGCGCCAGTTTGGCATTGAGCGGCATGATGTTGTAGAGATTGTCGCCGGTGCTCAGGTTTTCGCCACGGGTGTAGCTGAGCTGGGCGGTGGCATCGACACTGCCGTATTGCGGGCCATTGGCCAGCCGCAGCTTGCCGCTGACATCCACGCCGTATAGCTGGGCATTCTGGTTGACGTATTGCAGGGTGACATAGCTGTTGGTGCTGCTCAGGTTGCTGCTGCCGCCACACAGGCTGGTGCCGCAGCGCTGGGCATCGATGTAATTTTGCACATAGCTGTAGTAGGGGCTGATTTTCAGGCCCCAGGCGCTGCCGTCGGCGGCGTGCCAGTCGGCGCTGCTGCTAAGGGTATGCGCCACTTCCGGCTTCAGGCTGGGATTGCCGAAGTAGCCGTTACCGTCACCGACAAAGTTGTTCATGATGGCGGCCATGCCCATGCTGGACCAGGTATAGCGCTCGTACAGATTGGGCGAGCGGGTTTTCTGGGCATAGGCCAGCTCGTACTGCTGCCCGGCCGACGGGGTGTAGCGTGCCAGGGCGGACAGGTCGAGATTGTGGTCAGTCTGCTGATGGTTCAGCGCATTGAAAGCCGCAGCATCGGTGGCATAGGCGGCCATGCTGTTATAGCCCGCCACATTGCCGGCATTGCTCTTTACCTGGGCGGCGCGCAGGCCGAGGATGCTGCGCCATTGCGGGGTCCAGTCGGCCTGCCATTCGGCAAACACATCCAGCCGGTCGCGGCTGCCGTCCTGGATATTCCAGAAGGTATTGGGGCTCATCATGCCCATGCCGCTGCCGGCGGCTGGCCACCAGTCGTTGAGGCCGTAGCGCTGGAATTCAGCCCCCAGCTTCAGCTGGTCACGCTGGTTCAATGGCAGATCGAGCACCAGCGCCCCGCCCAGTGCGTGGCTGGCGGTGTCCATCGGCATGCCGCCATAGCTGCCATAGACGGTTTGCTTGTCATCGCCAAAGTCCATGCTGTGCCGCACATACTGGTCGTACAGCCGCGCATCCAGTTCACCCCAGCCAAACTGGCCGTTGTAGTGCAGATTAAACTGGCTGCTGCTGTTGTCGGTCATGTCCATGCGCTGGTTGGCAAAGCCTTCGTACGGGGTGTTTTGCACGCTCACCTTGGCTTCCAGCAGCTGGTAGCTGTCGCGCCAGGCCACGCTGACTTCATGGTTCTGGGTGTGGTAGGCGCTGGAGCCTACCGTGTCGCCATCCAGCCAGGCGCGGCCAGTGGAGGCTCCGGCACTCTTGAAGGCGGCAGCAGCATCATAATTGCCGGAGCGTGCGGTGGAGCCGCTGTAGTTGATGCTGACATGGTCATTGGCCAGCGTGGCAGACAGGTTGGCGCCGCTGGCATCGCCATTGCTGCGGTAATAAGCGCCCATCTGGCCGGTCAGCAGGGTTTGTCCGGTTTCGGCAAAGCGCGGGGCGGCGGCCTTGGCCACGATCACGCCGCCAATATTGTCGCCACCGGCGCTGACCGGGGCGCTGCCGTTATACACCTGCACGCTGTCCACCTTGCTGGCATCGATATAGGACAGCGGCGAGTTCATGTGATTGGGGCAGGAAGAAACCAGGCTGATGCCATCGGTCTTGGTCAGCAGGCGGTCATCGGCCAGACCGCGCAGCACCGGCAGGCTGGAGAAACCGCCCGCGCCATGCAGGCTGAGGCCGGGAATGTCCTGCAACAGCTGGGCGCTGTCGCTGCTGCGGGCTTTCTGGGCGGACAGTTGGGCCGCGTCCAGCTTGCTGCCGTCGGCCAGACTATCCGGGCGCGTGCCGTGAACCACCACCTCCGGCATGCTTTGCAGCGCGTTATTGTCTTCTGCCAGCGCGCTGTGACACAGCGCGGACAAGGCCAGGGCCACTGCCAGCACGGCAGGCTTCTGATGGTATTGCATGATGTTTCCCAAGTGAGCAACGGAATGGAATGCGGGCCAGGTCAAAGGCGCAGCTTGCCTGCCATCTTGTTGGCAAGCCCATTCCGGCTGGTGGGGAACACAAAACAGGCTTGCTGGCGCTGCAGGCCAACTGTTATTGGCTCAGCAGCCGGGGCGAGAGTAGCAATTTGCCACCCGCTTGGGATGTGACCAATTGCCGCAGGGGGGACGTGCTGACGGTGGAGTGGGCAGCCCGATTCAGGGCGCTGGCGAAGCAAATGGCCGCAACACACCGTCTTCCAGTTGCAGGACAGGCCGCCAGGGGCCGCCGCTTGGCCCGATATTGATCAGGGTCTTACCACCCTGATAGCTCAGCGAAGTGGTGCATTGCCGCAGATTGGCCGATTCCTGTGCCGATGCCGCCGGCCAGGCAGCAATTTGCTGATAAGCCCCCTCTACCGACAGTGTGTAGTATTGCAGCTCGGTACAGTTTTCCTGCTGCGGCGGACAGCCGTGCAGGCTGAACAACAGGCTGCCATCAGGCAGGATGCGCGGGCGCATCTGATAGCGATCCGACTGCCGCCAGCGCGCGCGGGCTTCCAGGCTCAGCAACTTGCTCAGTTGGCCGCTCGCTGGCCGGAACAGGTAGAAATCAGCCCGGTTAGCCCTCATGTGGGATACGCCTTGCCCCCAGCCGCCCAGCGCATCCCAGACCGAATGGCTCTGCGTGTGCTGTGTCAGCGCCACGGCCACCCGTTCGCACGCCGGGCCGGCACTATCCGCCACACTGAATGACGACACGGCAGCACCCACCGGCTCTACCCATGAGCAGCCCGATAGCAATAGCAACAACAGCGGCAGACAGCGCATCGACCTACTCCACGTAGACAGCCCGGCGGGCCGGCGGCGCTGGCTGGCCGGGCCTGAAAGGACAAATTACACTGTCTGGCGAACAAACAACAGCAGGCGCGCCATGACCGAACAAGTACCAGACATGAACCAGGATATTCGTGATTTCCGCCAGCCCATGGTGACCTCTCTCGGCATCATTCTCGGCTTTCTGCTTGGCTTTCTTGGCCAGTGGGCGATCAAGGACAATGGTGAATCGGCCATCCAGGGCCGGGCCGACTGGGTGGTGGTGCTCACGCTGATGGCCGCCATCAGCATGATGCTGCTGGTGCTGTACCGGCTGCTGAACAACCGCTATCCGCTGCAGCGGGCCGGTCACTACTATCAGCACACCTTCCAGCTCTATATGTTGTCCATCGTGGTGGCCTTCAGCGGGGTCGTGGCCGCGCTATTCGTGTAAACCGCCTGATACGGCGCAAAAGAGTGTGAGATGACTTGCGATTGGCATGACAAGTCAGGAAATTGCTCAGTACACTAGCGGGTCTATGTGCAGGCTGCCTGCCATGGCCTGGCAGCGCAACGGTCAGGTTGCTGCGCTGCCGTTTTCCACTCATCTGCACTGGCTACCGTGAACAAAATCTGGCGCTCCTGGCTGATCAGCCTGCTGGTCGCCCTGCTTGCCTGCCTTGTCGGCATGAGCGTGGTGTATTTCACTGCGCGGCAAGACGAAAACGTCGCCCGCTCCCAGGCGCTGGCCGACGCCAGCGACCGTGGCAATGCGGTACGGGTTGCCATGGACCGCGCCCTGTCCTCCACCTATGCTCTGGCCGCCATGGTGCGGCAGGGCCGTGGCCAGCTGGACGATTTTGACACCTTCGCCCGCCCGCTCATCATTTACTACCCCGGCGTGATGTCGCTGCAACTGGCACCCGCCGGCGTGGTGCAGCAGATTTATCCGTTCAAGGGCAATGAAAAGGCCATCGGCCACAATCTGCTGGCCGATCCGGCGCGCAACAAGGAAGCCTTCATGGCGCGCGATACCGGCCAGATGACCCTGGCCGGCCCTTTCCCGCTATTACAAGGCGGTATCGGTGCCGTTGGCCGCCTGCCCATCTTCATTGGCCGCGACAACAGCGGTAAGCCACGCTTCTGGGGCTTTGCCATCGCCCTGGTACGTTTTCCCGATGTACTGCATGGTGCCGGGCTGGACTGGCTGCCGCAGCGCGGCTATCAATACCGCCTGTGGCGGCTGCATCCGGACACCAGGCAGGTGCAGATCATTGCCGGCGCAGACAGCAAGAGCAAGGCGCTGGGCGACCCGGTGCACTACTACATCAACATGCCGAACGGGGTATGGACGCTGGATGTACAGCCACAGGGTGGCTGGCGCGATCAGCACCGCATCGTCATCAACAGCGCGCTGGTGCTGGTCATCAGCTTTCTCTTGGGCTGGCTGGCCTGGCAGATGCTGGAGCTGCGTCGCCACCGCGCCGAGCTGGCCCTGCTGGTAGCGCTGCGCACCCGCGCGCTGGCACAGGAAACCTCGGATCGCCAGGCCGCCGAACATGCCGCGCTGGCAGAAACCATGCGCCAGGCCGCCCTGCTGCAGACGGCCGCGGACGGCATCCACATCCTGGATGAGCACGGCCAGCTCACCGAATTCAGCGACTCTTTCGCCAGCATGCTGGGTTATGCGCCAGATGAAATGCGCCAGCGCCAGTGGCAACTTTCCGACTGGAATGACGCCGTGCCATCGGGCTTGCTTGAGCAACTGCTGCAAGACGAGAGCGGACAGGGCTATCGCTTCGAAACCCGCCACCGCTGCAAGGATGGCAGCCAGATCGAGGTGGAGGTCAATGCCAAGGCGATGGATATCGGCGGCCGGCGCTATCTGTATGCGTCTTCGCGTGACATCTCCGAACGCAAGCATGCCGAGCAGCTGCTGCGCATCGCCGCCACCGCCTTCGAAGCACAAGAAGGCATGGTGGTCACCGACTGCCATACCGTCATCCTGCGGGTGAACAGCGCCTTCAGCAAAATCACCGGCTACCCGGCTGAAGATGTGGTGGGCCGCAAGATCAGCATCCTGCAATCCGGCCGGCACGACGCGGCCTTCTACCGCCGCCTGTGGCTCAGCCTGCGCGAACAAGGCGTTTGGCAGGGGGAAATCTGGAACCGCCGCAAGAACGGCGAAATCTACCCGGAATGGCTGAGCATCAGCGCGGTGCTGGGTGACAATGGCGAGGTCAGCCATTACGTCGGCACCATGAGCGACATCACCCAGCGCAAAGCGGCGGAAGACAAGATCAAGCGGCTGGCCTTTTACGACCCGCTCACCCAGCTGCCCAACCGTCGCCTGCTGCTGGACCGGCTGCAAGTCGCGCTGGACAACAGCGCGCGCAACCAGCAAACCGGCGCCCTGCTGTTTATCGACCTGGACAACTTCAAGACCCTCAACGACACCCTGGGCCACGACATGGGCGACCGCCTGCTGCAGGAAGTGGCCGTACGCCTGAATGACTGCCTGCGCAGCGGCGACACCGTGGCGCGGCTGGGTGGTGATGAATTCGTGGTCATGCTGGAAAGACTCAGCCCGCAGCAACAACAGGCCGCACAACAAACCCGCGAGCTGGGCCAGCGCATCCTCGACTCGCTCGCCCGCCCCTACCCCATGCTGGAAGGCACCCACCACAATACCTGCAGCCTGGGTGCGGTACTGTTCTTCGGCAATACCACCACGGTGGAAGAACTGCTGAAACGGGCCGATCTGGCCATGTACCAGGCCAAGGGTGCCGGGCGCAATACGCTGCGCTTTTTTGATCCGGAAATGCAGCAGGCCGTCACCGCCCGCGCCGAGCTGGAAGCCGACCTGCGCCGTGGCCTGCAACAGCAGGAGTTCCAGCTGTTCTATCAACCACAGGTGGACGCCGACGGCCGCATCACCGGTGCCGAAGCCCTGCTGCGCTGGCAGCGGCCGGAATACGGGCTGGTGACACCGGCCAGCTTTATCCCGCTGGCCGAAGAATCCGGCCTGATCGTGCCGCTGGGCGAATGGGTCTTGCACACCGCCTGTCGCCAGCTGGCGGCATGGGCGGCAGATTCGGCCACCGCCCAGCTGGAGCTGTCGGTCAATGTCAGTGCCCGCCAGTTCCATCAGGCCGGCTTCGTGGCCATGGTCAGGATGGCCCTGCAGCAAAGCGGCGCACCGGCGCGTCAACTGAAGCTGGAGCTGACCGAAAGCCTGCTGCTGCAGGATGTGGACGACACCGTGCGCAAGATGCAGGCACTGAAACAGGATGGCGTGGGCTTCTCGCTGGATGACTTTGGCACTGGCTATTCCTCGCTGTCCTACATCAAGCGCCTGCCGCTGGACCAACTGAAAATCGACCAGTCTTTCGTGCGCGACATCGACAGCAATGTCAACGATGTGTCCATCATCCGCACCATTGTCGCCCTGGCCGGCAGCATGCAATTGCAAGTGATTGCCGAGGGGGTGGAAACCGCCAGCCAGCGCCAGTTCCTGCTGCAACAGCACTGCCGCGCCTTCCAGGGTTATCTGTTCGGCAAGCCGATGTCGATTGGCCATTTCATGCGACTGCTGGCCAGTCGCTGACAGCGGCTAATTACACAATGCGCCCTCACCCCGTGGAGCCCGCCATGCGCTTTCAGCCTGCACCCGGCCACTGCCTGATCGACTCGCACTGCCATCTGGATGCGCCGGAATTCGACGGCCAGCGCGATGCCATCGTCGCCACAGCCCAAGCCGCCGGCATCGGCCAGCTACTGCTGCCCTCCATCCACAGCGACAGCTTTGCCGACAGCCTGGCCATGCGCCAGCGCTATGGCTGCTGGATTGCCTTCGGCCTGCATCCCATCTATCTGCAACGCCATATGGATGACCACTTGCAACTGCTGGAACAACATCTGCAACAGCATGCACCGGTGGCGGTGGGAGAAATCGGGTTGGACTTCTATGTGCCGGGGCTGGACGCCACCCGCCAGGAGCAATTGCTGGTGGAACAGCTGAAACTGGCACGCAAATACAATCTGCCGGTGTTGCTGCATGTGCGCCGCGCACAGGATCGCATTCTGAAATACCTGCGCCAGATTCCCGTGCCGGGTGGCATTGCCCACGCCTTCAATGGCAGCCGGCAACAAGCCGATGCCTTTATCCAGCTGGGTTTCAAACTGGGTTTTGGCGGGGCGATGAGCTATAGCGGTTCGCGCCGTATCCGTGAGCTGGCTGCCACGCTGCCGCTGGAGGCGCTGGTACTGGAAACCGACGCCCCCGACATCCGCCCGCAATGGGCAACACAGCAGCCCAATACGCCGGCCAATCTGGAAAAATTCGCCATCATCATGGCCGAATTGCGAAATATCGACTTGAATACATTAACACCTGCCCTCTGGCGCAATACCTATCAGGCAGTCGGCCTGGCTTTGCCAAGCGGCTAACCTGGCGACAAGGGGTGATTGTTAAGCTATACCATGCTAATGTGCCGGCCGGGTGTGGCTGGCATGGTCACGACGACGGCTGGCAACAGCAATAAAAACAGGTCCGGCCCCTGGCGTCATCAACCAGTCATAGAGATGGCTGACTGTTGATTACCACAGCATGCAAGCACCCATCCGTCATCCATCTGTCTGGCTACGAGGTTCGGGGAATTCAATGAAAAATCTATCCATCGCCACGCGCATCACCACAGGCTTCAGCCTGCTGCTGGTGGCGCTGGCCATCATCGGCAGCATTACCCTGCAGGGGCTCGGCCGCATCGACCAGCGTGTCGAAGACGTTTCCACTCACGAACTGGTGTTTTTCCGTGATGTATCGCAGCTGCGCGTGCACATGGGCAATCTGCGCCGCTTCGAAAAAGACTATTTCCTCAATGTCGCCTCGGCAGAGAAACGCAGCGAGTATCTGGGCAAATGGAAAGACACTTATGGCAAGGCACAGGAAACGGTAAAGGTTCTGCTGCAGGAACTGAACGTGGGCAATAACAGCCTGAGCGCCACGCTTACCGGCCCGGTGACGCGGCAGGGCGAATTGCTGCAAGCCTATGCTGATGGTTTCACCGCAGTCAGCACCCAGGTGGAGGCCGGCAGCATCACCACACCGGCCGACGGCAATGCCGCCATTGGCAAGTACAAGGAAAACGTGCACCAGATGGAAGAGATGCTACAGACCATCAGCAAGTCGGCCGTGGGTGCCGTGGACGCACTGGGCAGCCAGATCAATACCACGTCGACCTCGGTACGCACGGCGGTACTGGCGCTGCTGGCCATCGCCCTGCTGCTGGGCATTGCCCTGTCCTGGCTCATCATCCGTTCCATCCGCCACCCGCTCAACAGCATGCGCGACAGTAGCCAGCATCTGGCACAAAGCCGCGACCTGACCCACCAGTTTCCCGATCTGGGCCGCAATGAGCTGGGCAGCATGGGCCGCTCGGTAGCCGATCTGGTGGGCACGGTACGCACGCTGATCCAGGAATCGCACGGCTATTCCTCGCAACTGGTCGGTGTGGCCGACCAACTGGGCAATGTCAGCGACTACGTGGCCAAGGCCTCGCACCAGCAATCGGAAGCCGCCTCCGCCTGTGCCGCCAGCATCGAGCAGATGACCGTCAGCATCCACATGGTGTCGGACAACACCCAGGGCGTGGAAGAACAGGCACGCCATGCCACCAGCGAAGCCACCCAGAGCAGCCAGCTAGCCATTCAGGCGGCCGCCGAGATTCGCCAGATCGCCAACAGCATTACCGAAACCTCGCGCGTCATCGACCAGCTCAACCAGCGCTCCGGCGAGATCGGTGACATCGTCAAGGTGATACGCGATATCGCCGACCAGACCAATCTGCTGGCACTGAATGCCGCCATCGAAGCGGCACGTGCCGGCGAAATGGGACGTGGCTTTGCCGTGGTGGCCGATGAAGTACGCAAGCTGGCCGAACGCACCAGCGTAGCCACTGCCGAAATTTCCTCGCGCATTTCCGGGGTACAGACCGATACCCAGCAAGCCTTCCACAGCATGCAGCAAGCCAATGCCCGCATCGAAACCGGCGTCAGCAGCACGCAGCAGGTAGCCACCTCGCTGCAGCTGATCCGCGATCTGTCACAACGCTCGGTAGACAAGATCGGCGATGTCGCCGGTGCCATCAAGGAACAAAGCCAGGCCAGCCAGGATGTGGCGCGCAATGTCGAGCAGATCGCCCAGATGAACGACAATACCAACCGCTCGGTCCAGGAATCGCACCAGCTGGCCCAGCAGCTGAAAGATTTGTCGGCAGCCCTCAACGACAGCCTGAACCGCTTCCGCGTCTGACGCTGCCTGCCCTCCCCTCAAAGGCCGCTCTGCGAGCGGCTCAGATTATTGACAAACCCCTCTCGCTTTTCGAAAGGAAAGCGAGGCTCCCTTGCAGGGCAAGGGCGGGGGGATTGGGAGTAAATTGGAAGGCTGCGGAATCAATCACTTAGTCGAGAGGCCCGGCTTTGCCGGGTCCAGTGCAATCGCACCAAATAACTTTGTCAGCAGCCTGGGCCGCTCTGCGAGCGGCTCTTTGTCTGTCTGCGACACCGCGCCCTGGCAGCTCTTGCCATACCTGGCTGACAATATCCGCGACAAATCGCAATCAAAGCCGCGTCGCCCCGCATGCCTTGCCATACCGGGCCGCCAGTACTACTTTCAGAGCAGAATCCAGGCTCGGACATGACAAGCACTTCCGCGATTGACAGGACAGTACAATGCCTACAAACTCAACAGATTTATGAGCTGTTTTAAAGGAAAAGTCGTTACGCAAATGGGAAAATTGTTGGCAAAACATTGAAAAAACGATGGGTCGCTGGCAAACCGGGCGAAAAGACGCAATAAAACAGCTTTACTATCTCTTTACGCGACAGCGCCAGGGCAGAAGCTGGCAGCCATGTGCCCGCAGGATGGGCAGGCTTGTACCTGAACAGAGGCCGGTGTACCTGGCAGGAGCCGACGGTGTGGTTCTGCTTGCAGCCGCTGCCAAGTGGCCGGTGCTGGCCACAGTAAACAGCAGTGTGTTTCAGGCAGGACCGAAACAGGATAGCGCACTGAACATAATAAATAAAGCCGCAAATAATTACCCTGCCGGAGCAACAGCCGCAATATTGTTTTTCAGCAGTAAAACAATGATTGCCAGGCAAATAATAAACGGCAGTGCAAACTAATAAATCAAAATTTCCAGCGACCAGCCACCGTGCAATGGCCGCTTCCATAGCCTGTTTATGGAAATAATTTCTGGAGCAATATCATGTCGGGTTGCGATAAAATCAAGCTGGGGAGCATGATTGTATCTTCCTTCCTGTCGGCCAATGCACTGGCCGGCCTGGGAGATTTACAGGTCAAATCACACCTGGGCGAACCGTTTCAGGCTGATATTAATCTGGTCGGATTTTCCGTAGAAGAACTGGATAATGCCAGAATCGCCTTGGCCGGTGAAACGGAAGTCCGCGACCCCGATCTTTATTCTTCCCGCTTTCTGTCCTCCCTGCGCTTTACCCTGCTTTCTTCCGATCAGGGCGGCATGATTCATATCAGCTCGAATCAGCCTATTGATGAAGCGTATCTGCGCTTCGCCATTAAAATCGAGGCTTTATCTAAGTGGCAGGTCCGGGAATATACTGCCATTCTGAGTCCGAACACGGCACCGGCAACAAGCAAGCCAGTGGCCGATGCCCAGCTTCCAGTGGCACAAGCGGTCCCGGTCCCGGTAGTCGCTCCGCCAGCAGCTCCGGCAGCCACTGCCGTACAGGTCAGCATGCAGCCGCCCACACCGCCGGTGATGCGTAGTGAGCCGGCCAGCCCCCCTGCCGCCGCTAGCAAGCCAGAGACCAAACAGGCGGCTGCCTTGCAGCAGATCAGGGCCAGCCGTGGGGCCAGCCTGTGGCGTCTGGCACGCCAGCTGAAACCGGCCAATACCAGCATCAACCAGACCATGGCCGCTCTGTACCTGGCCAACAAGCATGCTTTTGTCGGTGGCAACCCCAACCGGCTCAGACAGGGTGCCTTGCTGCAGTTGCCCGAAACATCCCGGATCAAGGCGGTATCAAAAGGCCAGATTGATAAAATCCTGCATTCTGACAAACTGCCAGCCAAGACAAAATTCGTGTTGAAGCCGGCCAGCAAGCCGTCTGGCAAAACGGCAGACAAGCCAGCCATCGACATCAAGCAGGCTCCCGTGGGCAAACCGGCTTCCGCCCAGCCCAGCACAAGCCATGATGATCTGCGCATTGAAGAGCTGCAAAAGAAACTGCACTCCATTGACGAAGCACTGACAAAGATGGATGGTCTGAACAAGCGGATCGAAAAGCTGCAACAACAGTTGAAGAATTAGTCATAGCGCTTGCCGATACATGGCAAGCATATGCAATAAAACGCGGCATATTAGCAATCCATGCGAATAGCACTGTGCCAATTAATGAAGATGGTGCCGGTCTAATCAGCCGCCACCATCTTGCTTGTAAAAGATGGACTGAATATGGCGGAGCATGCCGCTGAATCGCGTTTGAATAGCGGTAACCGGCATGGCTCAGGCTGATTTAACCATTTATGGCGTTGGCTCACTTTGGCCACTTTGGGTGGTAAACTGTAGGTAAGCAATTTTAGCACTTCCGACAATGGTATTCTGATAAGCCAGGGTGGAGTGCAATTAGACAGGAGAGTTAAAATGGATAATCGGATGCAAGTGCCGACTGAAATCAGGGATCGGATTTTTTCTATTGCCAACCTGCTGTACGAGCAATCGGGGAGAAGCGAAATGCCGGCGCTTGACAAGGTCCGGGAACTCGCTGGCATCGACATGGTGACCGCCAGCCAGGTGCTGAAAGAATGGCGCAAGGTTCTGCCGGCTTCCGCTACCCAGTTGAGCGGCAATACGCCTGAAGAACTGTCCAAGACTTATAATGAAATGCTGTCCAGTGTCTGGGAATGCGCCAAGAAAATCGCCAACCAGAATCTGTACGCTGCCCAAAAATCCTGGGAACAGGAACGCGACGAACTGGAACGCCTGCGCCTGGAACTGTCCATGGCATACGACCGCCAGACCCAGGAGCTGATCGCCACCCAGAAACAGTTGTCGCATCAGCTGAGCATCAACACGACCAACGAAAACAAGCTGAACCAGATGCTGCCCAAGCTGCACGAGTTCGGCACCAAGGCTGTCAGTGCCCAGGAAAAGGTGACCGTGCTGGAAGAAACCGTACAGCAACTGGAACACCGTCTGCGTACTGAACCGCAGGAATCGGCCTTTACTCCGCCGCAAGCTGCCGACCTGGCAAATGGCGCGGAAGCCGAGCAGGCTGACGCTGCAGATCGCGTGAGCAAGTTCGTCAAGATGTCCTGATCAGCTGGCAATGTCGAAAACGCGCTGGCTGAGTGCGTCATTGCCTGGCAGGAAAATAATGTAATACCGGATACGGGAACGGTGCTGTCGTGCCTGCTGCATGTGCCAGCGGGCAGCACACCGTTCTCCTGTCGGCCACGCTGTCCGCACGACCTACCCGCCCTTGCGGCTTGGCATCCACGCCAGCCCCGGCCACACCGCCTGTCTACGACTACCCCGGCATGCTAGCAACAGCTGGCACAGCACTTGTTACGGCCGCTATGCCACCCTTAGAACCTGTTCATAGTCTGCTGGATTGAGTCGAGATGGGGCTGATACTGCGTTAAAAACGCCTGTGGAATGCTCATTTACTCTAGGTAAACTCCGCTTTCCCACTTGTTCCCGGTTATTTTCGCCTTGTCTCACTCTAGCTCGCGAGACTTTGAACAGGCGCTTAGGCCTTCTCCAAAGAAAAACGGGACATTGCTGTCCCGTTCTTGCCAGACAAAGCCAGCCTGCTGCGTGCAACGCAACAGACCAGCCTGTGCTTAATTGGCCATTGATGCCGCGATTTTCTTCTTTTTGGCTTTTTGCGGTGCCAGCTTGGCCGGAACCGCAGCGGCAAGCGCAGTCGCCGGTGCCACAACCGGTTCAGCACTCGCTGCCTCATAGTGCCGCGCCTGAATCGACTGCACATCGATCAGGGTAGGTGCGGTATAGGCCGTGCTGCAGGCGTTCTGCTCTTCATCGCTCAGGCTGCTGTCAGTCTGGAAGCTTTCCACCGGTTTCAGTCTGAGCGTTTCCAGCAGGCGGCCGGAGTTGCCCAGCACAGTGGCTTCGGCCAGCTTGTAATCGGACTGGGCATTGATGTAGGCGCGCTGGGCGTCGAACAATTCATTCTCGCTATCCAGCACATCCAGCAGGGTACGCTGGCCGATATCAAACTGTTTGCGATAGGCATCACGTGCCTTCTCGGTGGACAGCTGATGCTGACGCAGCGAGTTCATCTGCACCTTGAGCTTGATAATATTGTTGTTGGCAATGCTCAGCGTCTGGCGCATATCACGGCAGACCTTGTCGCGCAGGTCTCGGGTGGTATTCAGCTTCTCGGCAGCCGAACCCAGGCGCGCACGGTCAGCACCGCCACGGAACAGGTTCATGTTGAAGATGATGGCCGTCGACGAGATATTGGTGCGACCGTTGTACCCGTTATAGCTGTCGGTGGGAGCCTTGCTGGCTTGCAAATCCAGCGTGGGCGAGAAAGCACCACGGCGGACATTCACTTCGGCAGAGGCGGAACGGACATTCGCCAGCGCACCCAGATAAGCCGGATTGTGCAAGACAGCGTTCTTGATCAGGTCGTTGTTGCGCGGCAAGGCTTCGGTCAGCACCGGCAGCTCGTTCAGCTGTGCCGGCGCTTCGCTGCCGGTAAGACGGGTGTAGCGGGCAGACACATCATGCAGATTGGAAGTGTCGGTCAGCAGATTGGTTTCGGCCAGGGCCAGGCGGCCTGCTGCCTGTTCCAGATCGACGCGGCGGCCGACACCGGCGTTCACCTTCTGCTCGATTTGTTCGTAAATGCCTTTGTGGATGGCATAGTTTTCCTGCGCGCTGTTCACCAGCTGGCGATAGCGCAGCACATCCTGGTAGGCCTGGATGGTTTGCAGGGCAATGCTTTCCGATGTATCCAGCAAGTCGAAATAGCGCACTTGCTGATCGTAGCCCAGCTGTTTGACCGTGTTATAGGTTTGCAGACCCTGGAACAGGTTCTGGCTGAGGCTCAGTTTCCAGCCTCGGGTAGTGTAATTCTGATCCGCCACACCAACATTGTTGGGGTAGTCATAACGCTGGCGATTTGATTCATAGGTCAGATCGACAGTCGGCATATAACCGGCACGGCCTACATTCACATCCTGTCCCGCCCCACGGAACTGATGCAATTTGGCCAGCACTTCCGGGTTATTCAGCACCGCCTGTTGTACAGCATTATCTACATCGATCGCCAAAGCATGCTGTGGCAGTACTGCAGTAATACCGCCGAAAGCCAATGCTGCCGACAATCTGATGGATTTATGTAGACTTCTCATGAATACTACCCCATATCAAATATCTTGTTTATTTATAATTAATAACTAAAACACAATATATATAAAATTATACACACGGAAATTTCCGAACGCTGCAACTTTTTGTTCCAGATCAAGATCATGCCCCAGCTTTGCGCAGCCAGAACCTTACCTTTGCGTCACCCGCGACTGAGTTCATTCTCGGCTGCCGTGGTACGTCTGCTGCTACTGCCTTTGCTATTGTGGTTTCTCTGCCTTGGTGTCACCGGCAGCAGCCTGCCCAGCGAACAGACGGTAGCGCGCTACGGGCCACAGGCGCAGCGCCTGTATCGGGAATGGCAGAGCATGCTGAATACCGCAGGCAGCAGCGACAGCCAGCGCCTGAAAGACGTCAACGAGTTTTTCAATCGCCGCATCACTTATGCAGAAAATAGCCAGGTATGGCGACAGGAAGATTACTGGGCCACGCCACTGGAAACTTTCGGCAAGGGCATGGCTGATTGCAAAGGCTTTGTTATCGGCAAATATGTGTCGCTGCGCCTGCTGGGCGTATCGCCGGACAAGATTCGTCTGACCTATGTCAAAGCGCGCATAGGTGGCCCCAACAGCAATATCACCCAGGCACACATGGTGCTGGCATACTACCCCACGCCCACGGTGGAGCCGCTGATTCTGGACAACCTGATCACCAGCATCCAGCCTGCCTCGCAGCGCCCCGACCTGATTCCGGTGTTCAGCTTCAATATGGAAAGCATCTGGGTAGGCGCTACACAGAACAACAATGTCAACCGGCTGACCCGCTGGAAACAGCTGCTGGATAAACTGAAAACTGAAGGCTTTTCTTTTTGAGCATGCCCGTGATTACACGCAAACTTTCCCTGGTGCAGCGCCTGTGGCTGCTGTTGCTGCTGCTGATGACGCTATCCATTGGCGGCGCACTGATTGCCAATCTGCTGAATGCCCGCAATTACCTGGAGCAGCAACTGAGCGCCCAAAGCGCCGATACCGCCAACTCGCTGGCACTGATGGTCACCCAGTACAAGGCTGATCCGGTGATGGCGCAAACCCTGCTCAGCGCCGCTTTCGAACAAGGACATTTCGCCGAAGTGCGCTGGGAAGGCGTACCTGCCGATGCCGCCATCCGCCTGCGCAACAACAACGGGCTGGAAGACACGCCAAGCTGGTTTCACCGCCTGCTGCCGCTCAGGCCGCAAAGTGGCCAGGCCCAGGTCAGCAATGGCTGGCTACAGGCTGGCCGCATCGTGGTCGTGGCCCATCTGGGCTATGCCTACAGCTCGCTCTGGCTAGGGGCGCTGCAAACCGTGTTCTGGCTGGTGGTCATTGGCCTGGCAGCCGGCCTGCTCGGCTTTTTCGATATCCGCAGCCTGCGCCGGCAGCTGCATGCGGTGGTCGAACAGGCACACGCCATCAGTGAACAGCGCTTCATGCGCATTCCCATTCCCGGCATCCCCGAGCTGGCCGAAGTCGCCAGCGCCATGAACACCATGGTGGAGCGACTGCAAAACTACCTGCTCGGCCTGCGCGACGAGGTGGACCGCCTGCGGCGTGCCGCGCTGACCGACAGCAGCACCGGCCTGCCCAACCGCGAAGCCTTCGAACAACGCTTCTCCAGCCTGCTCGACCCACAAGCCGACCCAGCCAACGGACATCTGCTGCTGATCCGCATCGCCGGCCTGGCCGAGCTCAACCAGCGCCTGGGTGGCCGCCGCACCGATGCCCTGCTCAAGCGCGTGGCCGACGACCTGTCCACCCAGTGCCAGCACCATCGCGGCTGGATGGCCACCCGCCTGCGCGGTGCCGACTTTGCCCTGTTCTGCCCCGAGCTGGGCGCAGCAGAAGCCTGCAAGCTGGCAGATGAGCTCTGCCTGCTATGGCCGGTGTACTGGACGATGGAATTGTCCGACCAGCCCGGCCTTGGCCATATTGGTATCACCCACTTCCAGAGCGGCGACAAACTGGGCGAAGTACTGACCCGCGCCAGCCATAGCCTGACCGTGGCAGAAGCCCAGCCGCTCAATAGCTGGAAACTGGATGACGGGGCCGGCAACCCGCAGCAGACCAGCGATTTTGACTGGAAGCAGCTGCTGGAAACCGTCTGCCAGGACAACTCGCTGCAGCTGCGCTGGTATCCGGTATGCGACCCGGACAAGACGATACTGTGGCATGAAGGCATGCTGTTTCGCCCGGCCAGCGGACAGATCCCGGCCATGAGTGCACTGCGGCTGGTTTCCCAGGCCGCCCGGCTGGGGCTGATCCACCGACTGGACATCAATACCCTGGCGCTGGCGCTGCAACAGGGCCCGCAAGGCGTGCTGGCAGTGAATATGTCGCCAGCTTCGCTGCATCACCCCGACTTCCTGCCGGCCATCCTGCACTTGCTGCAGCAGCACCCGCAGCGCCAGATCAATTTCGAGTTTCACGAAACCGGGCTGGACGAGCACTGGGAGCATTTTATCGCCTTCAGCCGCGCCATCCGCCCGGCAGGCCATCAGCTGGCGGTAGAAATACAGGGCCACAATATGGCACTGGTAGCACGCACGCACGAAGCCAGCATCAGCTATCTGGTGCTGGACAACACCCTCACCCAGGGCATGCACAGTGACGAGGGCCGTGCCGCCTTGCTGCGTGGTTTGCTGCGCATGGCCTCGCTGATGGGAGTGCGGCTGGAAGCCAAGGGCGTCAACGATACCGCGGATGCCACAGCGCTCATCGAAATGGGTGTGCACTGCCTGACCGGGCCAGCCATCAGCTAAGCGCCCCACATGAGCTGCCAACACCCCGCCTCCAGCCACTGGACGCGGGGTTTTTCATGCCTGGCGCGGCCGGCGCTGAGCGCTGGTCACAATAAAAAAGCCGACAGCGTGTCAGGCTGTCGGCTGTGCGGGCTAGGGCTGGCTTAGTCGGTGATCAGCTTGCCGCCATTCAGCAGGTTTTGCAGGATCTGGCTGTCCGACAGCAGCGTGGTGCCGCTATGGGTCAGGTCAACATTCTGCAGCACAATCTGCTGGGTCTCATGCGCGGCCAGATTACCGGTTTCGCTGACATGAATCACCGTGCTGGTTACCCCAGCAGTCGTGCTGGTGGTGAAGTGCAGGTAATTGCTCAGGTTACCGACATCCGTACCGCTATGGCTTTCGCCTACCAGCAAATCACGCAGATCCAGCTTGTCACCACCATTGGTCACCGTTGCAGTCTTGAAGTTGATGATGGTATCCACGGCCGGCGTTGCTACCGTGCCCTGGTCACCCAGCACCCACTTGAAGGTATCCACACCGGTGGTGCCACTGGTCATGGTGTCGTTACCCGCACCACCATGCAGCAAGGTGGCACCGGTTCCGGCGTACAGATAGTCAGTACCCGCCGTGCCATGTACTTCATTACCAGCTCCGACCAGGAAAGACACCGGCACAGTCGACGAGGTCGCTGTATTGCCATTGCTTTCAATCGCGGTCACGGTGGCGTTGAAGCTGACCTGTCCATGGTAGCTGCCGGACAACTGCAAGGAACCGCTTTGCAGATCGCTCAGGCTCAGACCCGTTACCGTCAGGTTGCCAGAAGCGTCCGGGGTGTAGGTCGTGCCATGCAGCACCAGTGATGGCGTTCCTTCGGCAGAGGTCAGGCCGCTGATATTCAGCGTCAGGGTTTCCGTGCTGACAGCCACCGGATGCGAAGCCGTCATCAGACTGGACAGGGCGATGGTGGTCGTTGCCGCATCGCTGGCCTGGAAACCGCCCTGGGTCAGCACGATATTGTCCACCATGGCACC
Organism: Aquitalea sp. FJL05; assembly: GCF_003852595.1. NCBI lineage: Bacteria > Pseudomonadati > Pseudomonadota > Betaproteobacteria > Neisseriales > Chromobacteriaceae > Aquitalea > Aquitalea sp. FJL05. The sequence goes on along the minus strand of NZ_QAJS01000015.1, from coordinate 2,429 downwards.
ACGGCCACTGGAATCGACCGCACTGGCCGGGGTGTCGGTCAGAATGGTGATGACCTGATTGCCGCCGGCACCGGTAAAGTCGAAGGAAATATTGCGCCAGTCCAGTGTGCTGCCGGATGTCGCCGAATATTCGGCCACCAGCTTGCCATCCACATAGATGCCGATCTTGTTGATATCGGTGGAATAACCCGGCCGACCGGCAAAATCCATGGACAACTGGTATTCCGCCCCCGCCACCGTGGCAACGGTACGGGTAATGCCCAGCGTCTGGATAATGTTGGTAGCCGAGTTGTTCAGCTCAATCCAGTGGGTGTTGCCGGCACCGGTAGACGAAGCCGGGGTGATGGTGCTGCCGCTGGCCGTGGTCATGGTGTCGCTGGAAGTCCAGATCTCGAAACCATTGATACCGCCAGGTGCCACATCGTTGCTGGTCACCAGCGTCCAGCCCTCGGCTGTTGTCGAGGTGGTTGTCTGGTTGGTGGCTTCCCAGGTGGTATTGAACAACTGGGTCGTCGTGATGTTCGATACCAGATTGATGGTCGGCAACGTGGTATCCACCGTCAGTACATGGGTGGCCGGTGTGGCTGCATTGCCGGCGGTATCGCTGACATTGGCCGTCACCGTGACACTACCATCCGCCAGCTTGACCACATCGGTCGCCGGTACGGTTACCGACCAGCTATTACCGCTTACCGTAGCGGTGTAGTGAACGTTGTTCAGCACCACATCCACCTTCTGGTTATCGGCCACACCTACCGTGCTACCGCTCACCAGCAGTGACTGATTGTGTTCGGCGGCATTGATCACATCATCACCGGACAGCGTGGTGGCAATGGCAATGGTCGGTGCCGTCAGATCAATCTTGGCACTGTCGCTGGCGCTGGCCGAAGTATTGCCGGCCGGGTCGCTGACCGAAGCCGTTACCGTCAGCGTGCTGCCATCGGCCGGTGTGGCCGGAGTCAGCACCACCTTGCCGGCGGTGATTTCAGCAGCCGTCAGCACATGGCCGCTCTGCACCACGCCATTGATGGTGACATTCAGCGTGTCGCCAGCCTTGGCATTGCTCGGCAGGCCGATATTCACCGTATCGGTGGTGGCGCTGCCCTGCTCGGCCTTGTTGATGTAGCCGTCGTTGTTGACGTCGGTGGCAATCACCACAGTCGGTGCCGACGGGCCGCTAATGTCTTCAATGGCAGCTGCGCTACCCGTGCTGGAGACATTGCCATGGGTATCGGTCTGGGTGGCCGAAATGCTGACCGATTTGCCATCACCCGGTTCCGGCATGCTCAGCGTCACCACGCCGGTGCTGGCGTTGTAGCTGGCCGTAACCCCGTTGGCAGCACCGTTGATGGTGCCGTCATGGTTAACCACCAGCTTGGTCACCACGCCATTGTCGGTCACGGTGAGGTTGGCACTGCCACCGGCGCTGATCAGGCTCTTGTCCAGGGTCACCGTCGATTGCAGCGTCACGGTACCATTGGTGGTTTCCGTGCTGTTGAGGTAGCCATCCTGATTGCTGTCGGTGGTAATCACCACCGGCGGCGTGGTTGGCAAGTGGTAGCTATCGCTGCCCACACCAGAGGTATTACCTGCCAGATCGGTCACGGTGGCATTCACCGTCAGCGTGGTCCCAACCGGCGGCGTCGTCACCGGCAGGTAAATCACACCATTCTGATAGCTGTACACCAGGCCGCTGCCATCAACCAGCTGATTGCTGGAATTCAGGTGCAGCGTCACATCCGTACCCGTGCTGGAAGTGATATGCACGGTACCGCTATTGTTCAGTTCGGTCTGATCCTTGGCGTCCAGCGTGACGGTAGCCGTCATGGTATTGCTGCCCACCAGGCTGATGACGCTGGCAGTCGTGCCGCCAGTCGGTGTCAGCGTGCTCTGGAACATGGCTTGACCGCCCTGATCCCAGTACACGATCTGGATGGTATGCAAATTACCCGCCGTGGCACCCAGAGTCAGGGAGAAGTCGGTACCGGTCGGCGATTGATTCGCGTTTCTGGTGGCAACCGTCACCCCATCCACGATGATCTGGTAACCATCGTCCGCCAACACCGTCAGCTTGTAAGTACCCGACGATGCCGCGAACACACCATTCATGCTGATGATGGCCTGATTGGTGGAACCATACGTGCTGGCGTATTGCACATTGCTGGCGTTGCTGCCCAGGAAGTTGGCCAGATTGCCACTGGCACCCAGATTGCCGGTCACCGTGGTGGCCACGCCAAAACTCAGCGCGTCGGCCACAAAAGTAGCCGTCGGGCTATGGCTGGCAATATCGCTCAGCACCTGGCTTAGCGGTGTTGTTCCGGTAATGGCCGAATCATTCAGACCGTAGTAATTACTGGTCAGGCCATTGGCCAGAATGGTCACCACCGGCGTATCCGGCGCGGTGGTATCACGTACCGCACTGTCGCTGG